>JARRKK010000077.1:0-12159 GCA_037388105.1 Ignavibacteriaceae bacterium
TGTAACCCAGTTTACTGTGGCTGCTGCAATTTTGCCATCTTTTGATTCTCCCGTAAGAACATAAAGTCCATATGGGATCATTCGCAAGGCAGTTTTTTTAGAATCTTGATCCATAATGTTTTTTCCTCTCAAATTTAATTATATACCGGATAACCAGCCTGAAACAAATCTTATTACTATAATGTACAACTGTGTTGGTTAATTCAATTTCATTTAGGTGGCTCCAAATCCCATGTTTTATCATGACGAACATATTTAGTTTTTTATCCCAACCTTCTTTCTTCAGCGATCTGGTTGAACTACTTTCGGGATTTCTTGTGAGCGACTTAACAGACAAATTTTATGAAGTACGTGGCAAACTACAGCACCGCATTGTCTGCCAGTGGCGCCGGTAACCAGTATAGATTTATCTGATGTATTCAATATAATAATACATTGACTGATGTTATATTTACGAAAAATTAATTAATGACTTACGAATGAGTAGTAAATAATTTCTTGAAGTTAATCAGAATGATACTATTTAATCAACCTTGTGAAATTATTTGTACTTTAAATCACAAATGGTTGAGCGAATATTAAGGATTAAGTTGTTTGATTATGTATAACGCGGCGGATTCCGACCAGTTCCCTTCGTCTGGAGATTCTTCAAGCCAGTTTGTTAATGTTGTAGGTGAAATAAAATTGCCCAGTCGTCCTAAAAGGTAAGCAGCATACCAACCTGCCCATTGTTCGTCTCGCTGTCCATGTAAAATATTTAACTCATAATCCTTATGGTTTTCACCAGCATCATTTAATGCTTGTTCGAGAGCTCTAAGATTTATATCAACTATCATAATAAAATATCTTTCGTATTCGTAAATTAATAATTTACTTTGTTTAATAGATACGAAGGGTGGTTTAATCCAGTCGGGGGATAATATTCATCACGAATGTAAGCAAAACCCAACTTCTCTAATAATTTTTTTGAAGCTGTATTAATGGGATTGTGACCTGCGAATATTGCTGAAATTTTCATGAAGTTAAATCCAAAATCAATCACAGTTCGTGTGGATTCTAAGGCGTAGCCGTTTCTCCATTGCTGCTGTAAAATATGCGCACCAATTTCATATACATTTTTTGCTAAATCGTATGGTCTCAACCCACAGCATCCAATAAATTCATTTGTATACAATAAAAATATTGGCCAGTATTGTACATTAAACTTTTTATCGTTTTCAATTTCATTCGAAAGTAATTCTCTAACTTCCTTTTCTGTGAGATTCCCCCTGGCAAAAATAAATTTTGCGACTTCAGGATTTCCCCACAATTGAAATGCAAGATCGAAGTCTTCATCTCTCCATTTTTTGAATCCTAGTCGTTTGGATGTTAAAAAATAGTCTGTTGATTTGATATTTTGTCCTGAGATTTTTAAACAAAAGTTGTAAGTTTAAACTTGTGAAAACAATTATATGTAATATAACAACTTATATAATCGCAGTCTAAAAACCGTAACCAACAGATTTACGTTAAAGAAGAAAAATCATTTTTAACATCTAAATAATCATCAAAAGAAATATTGTGAAGATGTATTCCGCATATACTTTTGTAGTGTTAAACACATCTTTTTATATACCTGAACAATTTTGTGTTATATAAGTTAGCTTTAGTACTTGCTAACTTTAATAGTATACAATCAAGTATAGGAATTATAGATCAGGGTTAAATTTATACATCAACCTCATTTTCTTTTGGCATTCCATTTGAGTGATATTATAATTAATTTACCTTCAACATTTACTGTATTCATATATGATAAAGAAATTGTCTCTCTACATCTCTATCGCTTCCTGTGTATTATTGTTTAATGTTCAAGTAGTTTCACAAACCTTAGGATTCGGCTGCCTTGGTTTTGTAGGGGGATTTGGCGGAATTGTCTACCGGCAATACAACGCAGAAGGATTAAATAACTATGTTAACTATTTTAATAAGTTACATGCCAGCACTTTGAATGAACCGATGGAGGAGTACTATGGTGCGGTTGGATACAGGGTTGGAATAAATTTTTTCAGGGCTACACTTGTAAGCGGAATCATCGTTTCAGCAAAGGGATACTACCAATCACTTTCCAGAACCAGAACAGCATCAGAAACTTTTGCAGATGGAAGTGCGAATCATACATATGAATTAGACTTAAAGAATTGGGGTATTGGATTTGATGTTGGATACTCGTTTACCAGTTACTTTAGCTGGAAGATTTTAGATGGCGCGGTAAATTTTAACAATGTTTCGCTCACGAATACTGTTGACACACCTGGAAATTCAAACGTGATTAAATATAAAAGTGAACCCGGTGTATTCGGATATACTGTGGGAACGGGAATAATTATTTCTCTTTTAAGAGATTATATTAGTCTGGAAGGATTAGCCGGATATACATATTTAAAGATAGAAGATGTATTGACTGATGATGGAATTTCATTTATGGAACCTGTTCCCGGAAATAGTTATTTCATACGATCCGGTGGATTTACAGCAGAGTTACAGATTAACATTGGTTTCCCGCTTTAATACTTCGTATTTAATATCAAATAAAAAAATCATATGTTGAAGTTAAGCAGGTTGGATAATGCCTCCATTACAGCAATCAAAGACTGTATGAAGGTGAAGAAGAATGAAAAAATTCTCGTCATCACGGATGAGTTTAAAAAGGAAATCAGTTATTCAATATATGAGAATGCAAAACGGCTTGGGTATAAATCAATTTTACTTGAAATGCCATCAGCTAAGATTAATGGAGAAGAACCACCGGCAGAAGTTACTGAGATGATGAAAAAATTTGATGTTGTTTTTGTTCTTACTTCAAAATCAATTACGCATACTGATGCAAGAAGAGCAGCATCAAAAAAGGGAGTACGTGTTGCAACATTTCCGGGTATCACAAAGCAAATTATGATTCGTGGAATGAATGCTGATTATAATGCAATAAGTAAAAGATCGATAAAACTTAAAAAAATCCTTGAAAAGGGAAAACATATTAGAGTAACTGCACCTGCCGGGACTGATATAAATTTTGATATAAAAGGTAGAACTGCAATTGCAAGCAAAGGATTATACCATAAAAAAGGGGAGAGCGGGAACCTGCCCACCGGTGAAACATACCTTGCACCTGTTGAAGGAACAACTAACGGGATTTTTGTGGTAGATGGTTCAGTTGGTGGCTTAGGACTTTTGAAAAATATTAATATAAAAGTTATAGTTAATAATGGATTTGCAACAAAGATTTCAGGAGGTATAGCTGCAAGAAAATTGAATGAAATGTTGGATAAAGTCGGAAAAGGTGCCCGTAATATTGCCGAGTTTGGAATTGGTACAAACGACAGTGCTAGACTCAGCGGTATACTATTGGAAGATGAAAAAGTAATGGGAACTGTTCATCTGGCACTCGGCAATAACATTACTATGGGTGGCACATTCAACGTTCCCATTCATATTGACGGAGTGATAAAGAAACCAACCGTTTATCTTGACAATAAGATATTGATGGATTCCGGTAAACTCCTTATTTAAGTTTTAACAAAATAATCACTAGAACTAGAATCTTCATATCAGCCTTCAATCTTGCGACGTATAACTTCCATACTTCTTATAATCTTAAACTAATTTTCATCGGATTTTTATCTCATTTCTAACAGTTTACTATTCATTTCGGTTTAATTATTTTTATAAACCTTTTTTATGAAACAAATAGATTAAAAATTTCTAAATGAAACTATTACCTGTAACTATGTTTGGAGATAAAATTCTCCGTAAAAAAGTTGATAAACTAGAAGAAGTTGATATGGAAACTATAGAGCTTATTACAAATATGTTTGATACTATGCATAACGCCAGTGGAATTGGTCTTGCAGCGAACCAGGTTGGAGTGAACAAAGCTATCTTTATTGTAGATTTATCAAAAGTTGAGGACTATGAAGATTCCAAACCAATTGTTTTTATAAATCCGGAAATAATAAAATATTCTGCCGAGAAAACGGTATTTGAAGAAGGATGTCTAAGCATTCCGGATATAAGAGCAGATGTGGAAAGACCCGAATCCATTACAATTAAATATCGGGATACTGATATGAAAGAACAATCATTTGATGCAAATAAGCTGTTGTCAAGAGTGATACAACACGAGTACGATCATTTACGCGGGATACTCTTTACCGATCTTGTTGATGATGATACAAAGAAAAAATTGAAGGGCCCGCTAAAGAAAATAAGAAAGCGAAAAATTGATGTATCATATCCAATAAGCGAAACTTCTGATTATCAGTTAGTAATGTGATCAAATTCCAATGAATATCATCTTTATGGGGACCCCCGACTTCTCAATTCCATCACTAAAAAAACTGATAGAAAGTAAGCATAATGTTTTAGCAGTTGTAACTGCTCCGGATAAGCAAAGGGGGAGGGGGAGAAAAATATCATATCCACCTGTTAAGAATTTCGCTTTAGAGAATAAGCTTCCAATACTGCAACCAGATAAATTGAAAAATAATTTTGAGTTCATCAATCTTCTTAAAAACTACGATGCAGATCTTTACGTGATTGTTGCATTCAGAATTTTACCTGAAGCCGTATTTTCAATTCCACCAAAAGGTTCATTTAATCTTCATGCATCGTATCTGCCGAAGTACAGGGGTGCTGCGCCAATTCAATGGGCACTGATAAATGGTGAAACGGAAACCGGACTTACAACATTTAAGTTAGCTGAGAAAGTCGATACCGGAAATATCTTTCTTCAAATAAAGATTGAAATAAAACCCGAGGATAATCTTGAAACTCTACATGATAAATTGAGTGAATCTGGTGCTGATTTGGTTCTCGAAACAGTGGATTTAATTGAATCAAATGATTTTGAATTAAAGTCACAAAATGATTCATTAGCTACACCTGCTCCAAAAATAACAAAAGAAATTTCTAAAATAGATTGGAACAAATCTGCTACCGATATTCATAATTTAATTCGTGGACTTTCACCATATCCTGCAGCATATTTTAGCTTCAAAAACAGAGTAATCAAAATTTATAAATCAGAAGTGATAGAGAGAAGTGATCTCAAGCCTTCTCAGATTGAGCAAACTAAAAAAGAATTGATTATTGGCTGCAGGAAAAATGCTTTAAAAATTCACCAACTTCAGCAAGAGGGGAAGAAAAGGATGACAGCTGAAGAATTCTTAAGAGGATTTAGTTTTTAACTTTAAACCAGACTACGCCGAATTCCTGCTTGCATTAATATTTCCATACAAAGACCTTTTCACAATTTTTTCATAAACATTTTTTTGCTTTGAATTTAGTTCTATTTTTTGCATCGCATACTGCTGAATTACAAGGAGAGGCAATACGATTTGTTCGCGAATAGCAATAGAACTACCCGAAACCGGTTCTTCCTCCATAAACTCACTTAATCCTGAAATTTTAAGAAGCATTTTCCTGGAAAGTTTGTATTCATCATAGAGAATTTTCCAGAAACCTTTAAACTCTTTATCTTTTTTGAAATACTCTGTCAGTTCAAAATTGCATTTTGATAAGGACATCATACTGTTAAGCATCAATACTTTGAAGAAAGGAACTTCGTTAAATATATTTTTTAGCTCACTCAGCTTACCTTTGTCTGCTAATTTTTTTAATGCAGAGCCCACACCAAAGAAGCCGGGGACATTTTGTTTCAACTGGCTCCACGATCCCACAAAAGAAATTGCTCTGAGATCTTCAAACTCTAACTTATTTTTAGAACCTCTTTTTGCGGGTCTGCTTCCTATTTTGGTTTCGCCGTAATATTTCAGTGTACTTTTCTTTTCAAGATATGGTAGAAATTTTTCATGATTCTTAAGAGCCTGATATTTCGCAAAGCTAATCTGTGCAAGCTCTTCGATAATCTTACGTGATTTATCGGTGATCTTGTTTCCCTCAGAAAAAAATTTGTTAGATAGACCAGCAGTCAGCATCTGTTCCATGTTATTAATGAAATGTTCTTTCGTGCCATATTTACTTGTAATAGTTTGCCCCTGTAAGGTCAATTGAATTTCATTATTAGCGATGGTCTCTGATTGTGTGGCATAAAATTTATTTGTTTTACCTCCTCCTCTTGCAGGTGGACCACCACGTCCGTCAAAGAATATTACCTTAATTTTATTTCGCTTACATAAAGCCGAAAGATTTTCTTTTGTTTTAAAAATCGCCCAATTCGCTTTCAGGTAACCGCCATCTTTCGTTCCGTCAGAAAAGCCTAGCATTATTGTTTGTGAGTCTTCTCGTCTTTTTAAATGATTTCTGTAATTGGCCAAACTGAAAAGCGATTTCATAATCTTTTCAGAATTATTCATTGCTTGCATTGATTCAAATAAAGGCACAATATCAAAATTAATTTTTTCGCTTTTCCAGCACCACCTGAACAACGCGTACACAAACAAAACGGAAAAGATATCTTCAGAATTACTAATGATATATCTTGAGCATCCATCTTCTCCATTTCTAACTTGTATTTTGTTCAACTGAATGATGTTAATAAGAGTATCTTTAACAATTTTATCATCAAATAAATCCGGATTAATTTTGATTTTTTTATGAAGAAGAAGATCAATTAATTCACTTTCCTCGATTTCACTTAGATTCTGTGAAATCAGACCTTCTTTCCTGAAGATATCTTCAATTACATTTCTGTGAACTTCATGATTTTGTCTGACATCCAATACAGCAAAGTGAGTTTTGAATATTTTAACTTTGTTTATCAGATCTTCAAGCATTTCAAGATATAACTGGTTGTATTCTTCAATTATAAATTTCCTGATTTTATACAATGGAGTTAGAATTTCTTCAACACTGATTATTTTTGTCGAATCAAACATCGAAGTATAAAGTTCAGATCTTAGTCCTGCTATAAGACTTTCAACTTTTCTGAAAGTCATTTTTTGTTCGAGGATTTTTACATCGCGGTAATAACATTTCATTAAAGACATTCTAAGTTCATCGGCAACCTTTATCGTTACGTCAGAAGTGACAAAGGGATTTCCGTCCCTGTCACCTCCGGGCCAGAAACCAATTCTTATGATGTTGGTATTATCGAATTTTTTATTGCCTAAAATGTTTTTTATATGAGAGTAAATTTCACCCACTGCATCGTAGTAAACATTCCGAAGAAAATAAATTATGTTTTTAGCTTCATCGAACGGGGTGGGCTTTTGAGAATTTACAAGTGAAGTCAATCCTAACTGCTGTAGAGTTAGGTCAATTCCGTTAATATCGTTTTGCAAGATTAGCGTTCTCAGTCTACTCATAATATCGAGTACAGCGTGCGAATAAAATTGAGTTGGATGCGCAGTTAAAACAATCCTCGCACTGAATTCAGATAATCTTTTTGAAATATCATCCGAATTTGCTTTCTCTTTCAGGAGATTTGTAAAATCCTTTAATGACAAATCGTTGCTTAATTTTTGAATTGCAGGATATGCTGCATCCTCAACACTATCATAAAGCACTATTTGTCTTTCGATGTATTGAATTATTCTAAACATAAAATCTATCTTTTTATCTTCCGAATTAATACTGGCGTGAACATTAAAAAATTCATCAAGGATTTCGATTGGTTCTTTTCCTGCATTGAGTCCGCTTTTGCACACTTGCTGGAGCAGGGGAATGAACATCCCCGTATCCCGGATTTTATTGAATGGAAGATTTAAAAATAAACTGTTATAAACTTCAAATTTATTTTTGACTAATTTTTCAAACTCTTTTTTTACTTCTACTGTATTCATTGATTACAATTCTATTTCAAATCTCAAGCATAAATTTATTAATCTCCGGTTGGGTTAATTCCCTTATTTTCTACCATCAGCATTACAGTTTTTTGTGGAGATCTTGTTTTATGAATTACGTTTTTGGAAATGGTAACGCCTTGTCCCGGATTTAATTCGATTGTACTACCTTCTCCCGAAGGGACGGATTCCCGAAAATCAACAAACAATTTTCCCTTGAGTACAAAAAAGAACTCATCATCGTTTTCGTGTTTGTGCCAGTGGTATTCACCTTCAACAATTCCAACTCTAACTACGCTGCCATTAACTTCTGTTAAAGTCTGGTTGAACCACTTGTCTTTTGTTTCTTCAACTATTTTAGAAATATCAATCAGCTCAAAGTGTTTGTATTTTACATTAAGTTTGGTTGTGTAGTCATATAGTTTTGACATTTCCTTCGATACTCCTTAGTTAAAATTTTAAGATTGGAATAACAACTTAAATATATTTTTCAATTCCTTTAATTCCATATTGTTTGTTTTTTTCAGTCATTTTGATGAAATAATTCAATCTTTGCTGAAAAACATCGGGTCTCCTTCTTCCTCCATCAATAAATGCAATCCGGATTCGTTTATAAGCTTCTGAAAAATTCTGATAGTTTTTCCATGCATCTTTATTCTTCTTGATTTCATTGATGATATCTATGGGGAAAATAAAATTATCATTTTCCAGATTACCAAGTGTTTTGCGAACAGAAGCAATTACTTTTTTCTTTCTTAATAACCTTTTTAATCTCTCTTTATTTAATTGAGAGTACTGGCTTTTAGGATTCCTGGGAGTAAACCTTTGCACCCGACTATGTTGTTGAAGTTTTTTAACAATACTATCAATCCAACCGAAGCAAAGTGCTTCTTCAACAGCATCTTCGTATGACAAGCTCCGTTTGCGCGAAGATTTATTATGAAAAACCAACCAGATTTCACTTTCTGATTTATAATTTTTCTTCAACCATTTACGCCATTCTTCCCTGGTTTTTACATAAAGACTTTCAGTAATTTCCATATTAGGTCCTAAACTAATCCCTAAGGGACTTTTAACACAGTTGTTGAATCCGGTCTATAATTATCTCGTCCCGATCGGAGGAAAACTTACTCTTATTTATTTATTTTGATTGTTGTCCTGTTAGGGACGATATAGGAGGGATTATTTTCTAATAGATCATGAAATTTTACTAAAATACCTCATTTCAAAACTTATTTTACTTGAAGAAATTATTTTGGACAGCAGTGATAAATATTTCTTTTATCACTCATAATGATTTTTTATTATTGAGAAATTTTTAATTCAAAAGCAGGAGAAGAATAAGTAAAAACAGAATGGAAGCATTCAGTGATGGGGTAATGGCAATTTTAATAACGATTATGGTTTTAGAATTAAAAGTACCTCACGGAATAGATTTTAATTCATTAATTCCGATCATTCCGGTTTTTCTCAGTTATGTTCTGAGCTTCTTGTTTCTTGCGATTTATTGGAATAACCATCATCATCTCTGCCAGGCAATTGAAAAAGTCAATGGTAAAATACTTTGGGCAAATATTCATCTTCTGTTCTGGCTTTCCTTGATACCATTTGTAACCGGTTGGATGGGTGAAAATAATTTTGCTTCACTGCCTGTTGCATTGTATGGCGTAATTCTTTTTATGGATGCTATAGCGTATTTCATTCTTACATTAACTTTGAAATCACATCATCATGAAAATTCAAAACTGGTGAAAGCATTAGGGAATGATTTTAAAGGAAAGATTTCTGTTGTCATTTATGCAATTGCTATAGCTCTTGCATTTATTAACTCTATAATTGCTGCTGTACTTTATGTAACAGTAGCTGTGATATGGCTTGTTCCAGATAAGAGATTTGAGAAAGTAATTGGTTAGGACTTTTACCGATTGGTTCTATTTGATGAAACTAATATCAAAGAATGAAAAAACTTACCTCAGTTAAGTTGATTGATTCGATTTTGTAATTCTTCAATTCTTTTAATTAACGAATTAAAGTCGATAACTATTCCATAAATCATATTCTCTTTCATTGTATTGTAGTCTTTTTCCCATTCTTCGATTACTTCATCGGGAGGATCAAACGCAGCATTTCCATACTCTGAATCCATCAATTTTTCAATATCATATAAATGTCTTGATAATCTTTCAGCATTGGTTCTACTATTTACTTGTGAAAACTTTTCATGAAGAAGAAATATTTTTTCCAAAAAAGTTCGTTGTGGTAAAACGGTAAGAATAGTAAATGGCTTGGTTGAAAAAGATTGATCTGTAAAAGTTCCGCCGATAAATGAATTGATTTCTCTACCCTCACTCGGCTCCATTAAAGAGCGTGAACTAACTTCGATTAAAACTCTTGAAGGCACATAATCGGATTTTTCCAAAACTGAATTGTAATCAATTTCAATAACCTGTGGATCCCTATCAGATTCATTTGTTTCTATTGCTTTTACCTGACATTCATCAGTTACATTCAGATCAGTAAAAATACTGGTTAAGTCTCCTGCGAAATTATTAGAAATAAAGTCACAGGATCTCTTTCTGAGTTTTTTGATTTGGTTTTTACTTATATCCCCTTCAAAACCAAAATACTTTCTGTCAATTGCCAGATCAATATCTTCTGAAAATCGTTCAATCAGGTTCCATCCTTTGCTTAATGACGTTCCGCCTTTAAATACAATATGCTCTGAATATTTTTGATTGAAACTGCAATAAAGTGTTAAAGTTACCCACCAATCCTTTTCAACTGCGATTGGTGGAAGCCCTGTTCTGTTACTTACCTGGTTAATTATTTCAATTTTTCTTTCCTTCGATAACTTTAGCCATTCAGTATTCATATTTACCTAACTGTTTCCATAAGAATTTTATTAATCCATGCAGGGGCAAGCTTTGCATCATGCATGATATTTTCTTTGGTTTCTTTTTTCAACATGCTCTTAACTTTAACCAAAATATCTTCTTCAAGTTTTTCTTTCCCGATAGTTTTTAATGCCTGGATAACCAATGCGCTTATCTCACCTTTTGCAAGCAGGTTCTTTGGACTTGTCTTTTTAAATGTGATTGTCCGGTTACCAATCTTTACAATTCTTGCTGCTCCATCAGTAAGGTAAACAGCTTTAAGGGGAACCTGTGTTGAAAGTCCTAATTTATTTAATGCTTGTATTCCGGTGGGAAGTATTCTTGCTTTATCTCTTCTTGCAATAGCTTGGGCAATTTCTTCTACGGACGGGAAGAGAACTCCCAATTCGCTATCAATTTTTGGATATAGGTAAATTCCAAAAGCAATGCGGATAAGTATTCCTTTTTCTTTTAAACGAAGCAATGCTTTCTTGATATTTTCTGTATTGCCGTAATCCAGAAAATTCTCAACAAAAAGAATACTTCCTTTTGGCAGGTTCTCGATTACATTTACGCAGTACTTCACTCGCCTTCTTACAGAGAAAAGTATAAAGAGTTTTTAAACAATCTCTTTCATTATCCGGTCAGTTTCTGTTAAAGCAACTATAATTTTCTGGTAGTGTTCAATATGGCTGTTTGTGAGAGTTCGTCCTTTTCTGTCTTTTAACCATTTTTGAGCAGGCTGGTATCCACCTATATAAAAGTTCCAGGCAATTTCAGGAACTTTGCCAAAATATTGCTCTTTGTTGATATAAACTTTCCCTGCGTCACGCTGAGCGGAGTCGAAGCGTATTTTTTCAACTTCATTGTTCCCAGCGACAGGATATGTTGTGATGTATTGATTTACTTTTTGTGATTCAAGAAGATGAATTGAACGAAGTTCTGTTCCAAGCTTAACGAGTTTTTTAAAAGTGTCTTTGTCTTTTGGATAAGGAACCCGCGGAAAGTCTATCTTTAAAAACTCTTTATACTTTTCTCTGTAAGAAGGCGAGTGAAGTACTGCGTAAATGTAATCGAGAATATCTTCCGGTGTAACTTTGCCAACTGTTTTTTCTATTTCTTCTACAATTTCTTTTTTGAGGTTTGGGATTTTTGTGCCGTCTTCAGAATAAAGAAATAGTGGGAAAACATAAGAAGTTTCTTTTGTTTGAAGAGAAATTAAGCACATATCAGTGACTAGATGAGTAATTAAAATATGCTGAAAATCAAATGTACTTAGCTGCCGAGATGTAATAAGAGCTAAATTATTACTAAATAAATTTTTCATTAGTTCTATTCTGGAGGTGCCTCTATCAATCAAATCAGTCGAGTAACAAATAAATCTTTCATCAAATGGTCGATAAGCATAAAGTCGTACAAATTCCTGCAAATTTGTTTTCCTTGCTTTAAATCTTGCCTCATTTAACTTCCAATCCCTAGTATCTTTTAGGCCGTATTTAATTTTG
>JARRKK010000078.1:0-8763 GCA_037388105.1 Ignavibacteriaceae bacterium
AAGCAGTTCACTATACAAATGCAGTTGGGTCTAATGGCATAAGCTGGCAGGTAATTCCCAATTTAGGAAGAACACTCTCTGCTGTTACTGCGGTTCCAGTAACTTCTCCAGAGCATATTTCTGGTGGTAACAGCCCTCATTTAGAATATCAGGTTTATTTATTCAGTAAAGGTGAAATTTCTGTAAATGTTTATCTTTCCCCTACACTTAATTTTCACAATGATCCGAAAGGAATAAGATATGCCATTTCATTTGATGATGAAGCTCCACAGATTATAAATATTGCCACTAATCCAAACTATGCTGATTTACACCGGGATCCTGTATGGAGCAGATGGGTTGCTGAAAATATTAATATTCAACAATCAAAACATAATATTAATAAACCGGGAGTACACACATTAAAATTCTGGATGGTTGATCCAGGTGTAGTATTGCAGAAAATTGTTATTGAAACAGAAACTATTGCTCCAAGCTATCTTGGTCCACCTGAAAGTTTTAACGGATCATTATTAAATGAAGAGTAGTTCAATGTTAATTAAACTTAGAAAACCGGACTACTTATTTTACTTAGCGAAAACCGTTATTATTTATATAAGTCTTTAGAAAAGAATTAACCAGTTATTCACTTATATAAATCGGTTGAAAAAGAAAAATTTGAAAGCAGCCTATAATCATTAACGGCAGATAAAATTAGTAAGGAAAGTTCGACGAAAAATAGTATTTAAATATTGAAGCTAACGGAAAATATTATTCGTTATTCTTTTCTTATCTAGATGAAGAATGGAGAGTTATAAAAGAATAATTAGATGCAGCATATTGTAGAGTCATTATACCCAGAGACTTTATTGATTGTATGTATGCATTGTATGCATCATCACTCGGTAAGAAACTATTAACATATGCTATATTGATTATTTCAAGTACGAAAGTAGTGATGTAGTGTATTGATATTTGTTCTCATTTTAAAAAAATTGTGGGTAATAAATTAACCATGAATATGATTTTAAAACTTTATTTAGTCAGTAAAATTTGATTATGAAAAGACGTGATTTTTTAAAACATACTGTAGTTTCCGCAGGTGCTATTACGTTATCACCTTTAAATAAAATATTTGCTCAGGAGATTAAAAAGAAATATGCCAACGATATCGTAACGCTTGGTAATACCGGTATTAAAGTTTCACGTCTGGCTATGGGTACTGGTACTCACGGATTTAACCATCGCTCAAATCAATCCGATGAACTTGGTATTAAAGGCCTTGCTGATTTATTGTACGCTGCCTATGAACAAGGCATTAATTTCTGGGATTCGGCAGATCAATACGGAACACATCCTCATCTGAAAGAAGCACTTAAAAGAATCCCTCGTGAGAGGGTGGTTATATTAACAAAAACCAAAGCAACAACTGCTGATGAAATGAAATTCGATCTTGATCGGTTCAAAGCAGAGATCGGAACTGATTACCTTGACATAGTTCTTTTGCATTTAATGACGGATCCGGAATGGAATATAAAAAAACAGGGTGCGATGGATGTGTTATCTAAAGCCCGCGAGGATGGTATAATCCGTGCTCATGGTGTCTCTTGCCACACACTTGGTGCATTGGAAACAGCAGCAAACTCTGACTGGGTTCAAATTGATCTTGCACGTATTAATCCATATGGTGCCATGATGGATGCTGATGTACCTACAGTTGAAAATATATTAAAAAGAATGCATGAGGATGGAAAAGGTGTTGTTGGTATGAAAATATTTGGTGGTGGACGGTTAGTAGACAAAATTGATGAATGTCTGAAATTTGTTCTTGGTCTAGATTTCGTTGATGCATTTACCATAGGGCAGGAGAATGAAAAGCAGATGCTTGATCTAGTAAAACGAATTCCTGAAGCGAGTATCTAAATCCTAATATCAAAACCTAAATATTCTTACCTATTGATTAAATCATCTCTTTTCATAGTAACCTTTTTTATATATTCAAATATTTCACTTACGCAGGATAACAAACCAAAGTTAAATGATTTGAATTATTTCGAAATCCGTGGACTAAATGTCTTAGTGTTCAGTAATTGGTATAATGAAAATTTTAGTGATTCTAAAATAAGTGGAATAGAGCTTATTCATCACGGTGTCAGAACAGCCACTAATGGTGATGTAAGATTAAGTCCAACTCCTGAACAGTGGGATCCTATTCCTAAATTCAAAGAGAGAAAAGTATATACAAATAAGAACACCGTAGAAGCTTATTTATCTTATCCTGAATTTAACTTTGAATATGTTATTAATGTTGAAGCAAAAGGGAAAGGAGTTCTAATAAGTGTTATACTTAAAAATCCACTTCCAAACGAATTAACAGGAAGAGCCGGTTTCAATCTGGAATTTCTTCCCTCTGCATATTTTGAAAAAACTTATTTGATGGATAATCTTAGCGGTTTGTTTCCAATCTACCCTTCAAGTTCGATGGAAATTTCACGAACGGGCCAAATCGAGCCTCAACCTTTAGTAACCGGAACTAAGATAACTTTAGCTCCTGAAGATCCTCTAAGAAGAATTACTATTGAATCTAAAAATGGAGAGCTATTATTATACGATGGCAGGAATAATGCACAGAATGGATGGTATGTGATTCGTACCACAATACCTCCAAATAAAACCGGAAAAGTTGTGGAGTGGTATTTATCAGCGAATACAATTTTAAATTGGATTCGTCCGCCGATGATAGCGCATTCTCAATTGGGCTATCATCCTCAACAAAAAAAGACTGCTGTTCTTGAATTCGATAAAAATGATAATCCTCAAACCTCCGCACGATTATTAAAAGTAAATGAAGATGGAAGTTTTACAGAACAGTTTTACGGTGGGTTAAAAAACTGGGGTAATTTCCTAAGATATAACTATTTTACTTTTGATTTTTCCTCCGTTAAAGAAAACGGAATTTATATAATTGAGTATGATACTGTAAAAACATCTCCATTCAGAATTTCAGAAAACATTTATAGAGATGCCTGGTATCCCACGCTTGATGTCTATTTCCCAGTACAAATGGACCACATGTTTGTAAATGAAGCTTACCGCGTTTGGCATGGTTCCTCCCATCTTGATGATGCATTACAGGCTCCGATTAATCATAAGCATTTTGATTTATATGCTCAGGGTCCAAATACAGATACCCAATATAGTCCCGGTGAACATATTCCCGGGTTAAATATCGGTGGGTGGTATGACGCAGGTGATTATGATATCCGTACTCAAACTCAATATTCAGTGATCTTGAATTTGGTCCAGATTTGGGAGAAATTTGGATTGACAAGAGATCAGACAACAATTGATCAACACAACCGCTATGTAGATATTCATCATCCTGATGGAAAATCTGACATAATCCAGCAGATAGAACATGGAACTTTACAACTTTTGGCACAGCATAAAGCTGTTGGTCATGCCATTAATGGAATAGTTTCAGCAAATCTTTCACAATATACCCATCTTGGCGATGGTTCAACAAAAACTGATAATTTAATTTATAATCCTGAACTGGATAGCCTTGAATCGATTGGATTTACAAGTGGTACATTTGATGACAGGTGGGCCTTTACAAATAAATCGACTCCTTTAAATTACGGTTCTATTGCTGCGCTTGCTGCTGCAAGCCGGGCATTAAGCGAATTTAATGACGAGCTCGCTGATGAATGCTTACAAACTGCTATTAGAGTATGGGATGAAGAACACAATCATGAACCGGATATCTTTTATTATGGAAATACAACTGGCGGTCAATTAGAATCAGAGGAATTAAAAGCAGCTGTTGAACTCTTAATTTGTACAAAAGGAATTAAATACTCTAATAGGATAAATGAACTCTTAACTATAACAGAAGATCGTTTTAATTTTAATGCTTCATATTTCGCTCGTGCTCTTCCATTTATGGATGAAAGCTATTCTAATAAGTTGGAAACTCTGGTTAAAAATTATAAAGCTAATCTTGATACCCTCTCCAATCAGAATCCATTTGGTGTTTTTATTTCTACAGGTGGTTGGGCAGGGAATGGAGCAGTAGTTAATATTGCAATAACAAATTATAATTTGCATAAGGCGTTTCCAGATATAATTGATCCAGAATATGTTTTTAGAGGATTGAATTATATATACGGTTGTCATCCGGGCTCAAACATTTCATTCGTTTCGGGAGTTGGAACTATTTCCAAAAAAGTAGCTTACGGAATGAACCGTGCGGATTATTCATTTATTGCTGGCGGTGTAGTGCCAGGGGTTCTCATCCTCAAACCAGATTTTCCAGAGAACAAAGAAGATTGGCCTTTTTTATGGGGAGAAAATGAATATGTAATAAATCTGGGTTCAAGTTACATCTATCTTGTAAATGCTGTTAATCAGTTACTGAATGAGAGTTATTAATGAAAAAACGAATTTTTCTTGTTATTGGTTTACTATTCATAACAAATATTTTATTCGCAGAGGATGGATACCGGCTTTGGTTACGTTATAATTTAATAACTAATCATAAATTATTAGAAGAATATCAATCCAGGATAAGCGGTATATATTCTGTGGATTCTTCTGCAACACTAAAAATAGCAGCTAAGGAACTTAGAACCGGTTTAGAAGGATTATTAGGTTCGGCAATATCCAATTTCAAGAGTGTTAATTCTGATGGAACCATTATCCTTGGAACAATGCAGAATTCTGATTTAATCAAATCAAATATTTCACAGAATGAATTTAATGAGATTACTGAGGAAGGATTTATAATTAAATCTATAAAATATAATGGTAAAGATTTAATTATTATTTCTGGTAAACAGGAGATTAGTGTTTTATACGGTGTCTTTCATTTTTTAAGGTTGTTACAAACCCAAATGAGTGTCGAAAATCTTTCGATTATTAGTTCGCCAAAGATTAAATTGAGATTGCTCAATCATTGGGATAATATGGATAGAACTGTTGAACGAGGTTATGCCGGGTTTTCAATTTGGGACTGGCATCGCTTACCTGATTACATTGATCCAAGATATATAGATTATGCCAAAGCAAATGCAAGTATTGGAATAAATGGGACTGTTCTAAATAGTGTTAATGCAAATGCTGCTATTCTTACTGAAGCATATTTGATTAAAGTAAAAGCACTTGCAGATCTTTTCCGTCCTTATGGACTTAAGGTATACCTATCAGCAAGGTTTAGTGCGCCAATTGAAATTGGCGGACTGGAAACTGCCGATCCGCTTACTCCTGATGTTAGAACTTGGTGGATAGAAAAAGTAAAAGAAATATATAGCTACGTACCCGATTTTGGTGGTTTTCTTGTGAAAGCAAATTCGGAAGGTCAACCTGGTCCTCAGGATTATGGAAGATCACACGCAGATGGTGCTAACATGCTTGCTGAAGCATTACTTCCTTTCGGAGGAGTGGTTATGTGGCGTGCATTTGTATATAGCAATGAGAATCCCGAGGATCGTGCAAAACAAGCTTATAATGAATTCACACCTTTAGATGGTAAATTGAATGGGAATGTTTTCGTCCAGGCTAAAAACGGTCCGATTGATTTTCAACCCCGTGAACCATTCCATCCGCTATTTGGGGTAATGCCAAAAACACCACTAGTATTGGAACTTCAAATTACACAGGAATATTTGGGACAGGCAACAAATTTAGTTTTTTTGGCTCCGTTGTATAAAGAGTGTCTTGATTCAGATACATACGAAAAAGGAAAAGGATCAACTGTTGCAAAAGTAATAGATGGCACTCTTGAAGACCATAAGGTAAGTGCAATTGCCGGAGTATCAAATATTGGAAATGATCGTAACTGGACAGGACATTTGTTTGGCCAGGCAAATTGGTATGCATTTGGAAGACTGGCATGGAATTATAATCTCACCTCAGAAGAAATTGCTGATGAATGGATAAGAATGACATTCTCAAATGATCCGGATTTTGTAAGCAAGGTAGGAGACATAATGCTTTCATCAAGAGAAATTTTAGTCAACTACATGACCCCATTGGGGCTTCATCATATAATGGGGTGGGATCATCATTATGGACCTGCGCCATGGATAAAAGATAAACACCGTGCAGATTGGACATCCGTTTATTATCATAAAGCTGATAGTATTGGATTAGGATTTGATCGCACCAAAACCGGAAGTGATGCTGTTAGCCAATATTATCCAGAGGTTGCTGAGATGTTTTCATCTCTTGAAAATTGTCCCGAAGAATTTCTTCTTTGGTTTCACCACGTAGATTGGGACTACAAATTAAATTCGGGTAATACGCTGTGGGAGGAATTATGTTTAAGATATTATCAGGGAGCTGAAGCAGTTAAGGAAATGATAAACACATGGGAGAGTTTGAAAGATGATGTTGATAATGAAAGATTTGAACATGTACTTATGCTTTTAAAAATACAATACAAAGAATCCGTTTGGTGGAGGAATGCGTGTGTATTATTTTTTCAAACATTTTCTAAAAGGGAAATACCGGATGGATTAGAGCTACCAGATCACACGTTGGAGTACTATAAAAATCTTGATTTTCCTTATGCACCGGGTATCGATCCAACATGGCAAAATTAAGATCAGTACAAACTTCACTTTTATGAACAGAAGAATAAAAAATAAAAACATAATTATTTCTAAATACTTAACTAGAATATCATTACTACTGTTTTTATTTCATAGACAACAGCTTGGTATCACTCATTACCAGAATGCTGCAGGTTTATGGCATCAACTACTTGGTAAAGTTGATTCGTACCTGGAAACATCGTGCAGCGTAATGTTTACATATTCTATTGAACCTTATGCTAATAAAGGTTAATTGGAAAAACGATATTCCTTCTTCACTTAAATGCTTTGGAAGGAAATTTACCGAAAATTAAAAATGAGGGACAGATAGAAAGTATTTCTACCGAAACGGTTGTAAACGATAATCTTGTATACTATTATAATCATCCTGCATCATCAATTAATTTAGATGGTATTGGGGTTGTACTACTTGCAGGATCAGAAGTATTAATGTTGGGATAATACTAACTATTGATTTTAATAAAAATGGGAGTTCACAATGATCAAGAGAATTTTTAAACTAATTTCTCTTAAAATAATATTCGTAATTTTTTTATCCTCATCAATTATTATTGGTCAAACAGGAGAGGATCTTGTAGATGGCAATTTGATTCAATTCAATAACAATGGTGCATGGTGTTGGTATCAGGATGAACGTGCAATTATAGATGTTGATAAAGGTAAACTAATTTTAGGTTCCGATGCAAGTGGACAAGGTGTTGGTGGTTCTGGTCGTAACGGGGACATAGAGGCAATTATTTATGATCTACAAACAGGTTTAATAGAAAAAACAGTCTTATGGTCACCCGGATGTGATGATCATAATACTCCTGCTTTTTTAATACGACCGGATGGTAAATACATTACCATGTATGCTGAGCATTATGACCGATGGAATAGTCGATATCGAATATATGATGGCAGTGGTTGGTCGGCAGAGCAACATTTCGATTGGACTACCATTCCTGGTGGTACAAATTATACTATTGCGTACTCTAACCTTTATTATCTTTCCGACGAAGGAATAATGTACAACTTTGCCAGGGCAAATAACCGTTGCCCCAATTTTATTTATTCTACCGATTTGGGGGAAAGCTGGTCATTTGGCGGGCAACTTAGTACAAATAACACTAACTCTTATAACAAAGGATATTATAAATACTGGAGTAATGGTATTGATCGAATCGATTTTATCTTAACTGAAGAACACCCACGTGATGGTCTTACAAGTATGTATCACGGATATATTCAGGACGGTAAAACCCATGCGAGTGACGGAACTATAGTAGATGATAATGTATTTGATGTAAACAATCTCCCATCCTTTTTAGAGTTTACTCTCATCTTTGCAGATAGTACAATTATAGATGGTAACGCTATGAGAAAAATCTGGAATGCAGATCTTATAAGATATAATGATGGTACTATTGCAGCAATTTTAACAAGCAGAATTAATAATGCCGTAAATGGTAATGATAACAGTATTAATCCTGATCATGCTTTTATTTATTGCCGTTACAGCGGTGCAAGCTGGTCATATACTTATCTTGGTCAAGCTGGTAAAAAAATGTATGGTTCAGAAGCTGATTATACTGGCTTGGGTGCTCTGCATCCTAACGATCCAAATACTATCTATATATCTACACATATCGATCCTCGTGATGATCTAGATATAACTTATCGTGAGATTTTCAAGGGAGTGACTCACGATAATGGAGCATCGTGGACATGGTCACCCGTCACACAAAATTCAAATCAGCATAACTTTCGCCCAATTGTTCCTTCATGGGATGAAAATAACACTGCTTTATTATGGTTTCGTGGAACTTACAATTCTGCACAAAGTTTTGATGCAGCAATGGTTGGTATCATAGAACGTAACTCGGATAATCTAAATTTAATGACATATGTAGACGCTTCTCTTTCAAATACAACTTTTGCTGATGGATCTGCCTTAGTAACAACTGGGCCAGATCCGAATGGCGGACCAGCAGATAATCAATGGCATATCAGAACGGGTTTTGGTAATGAGGGTTCTTTGTTTACTTCGGCCGAAATAGGAGGAGAAAACGCACCTACATTAAAGACTGAGATAACCGTTTCCTCTGCTGGAAATTATGATGTTTGGGTTAACTTTTGGGCAAATCCATTGGAGGATTGGCGTGTTAAAGCTGGTTTTTCTGAAACA
>JARRKK010000079.1:0-15905 GCA_037388105.1 Ignavibacteriaceae bacterium
AGATAAAAATATTACTTATTGTAATCATTACTGCATATAATGCTGAGAATCCCGTCTCCTGAATATCAGTGGCCATCTGCTTAATTAATTTTACTGATTCATCCATAAGCGGACCGATACTAAAATCACTGATAATTTCTTCAGTTTGCGGCAGACCTGAAACAAGATCATTCGAATGGGTTAAATAGGTAATAAGCAAATCGAACAAGGTTATGAATGCTGCTGCTACTAATCCGGTAATTAAACCATAGCTTAAAGCTTTGTTCAATTGTATTGGTGAATTATCACCCGTAGATTTGTTATATAGGTGCAAAGATAAAAAAGCTGCAGCGGGAACTAATAAACAGCAGCTTAAACTTTTGATACCTGGAATTGTAGATAATACAGCCGCACCGAATCCTGTTACAATCGAGGGTAGATATTTTTTAAAATCCATACTTCTCATTTCGCTTATTATAGAAAGAAGATTCTATCGTTTCTAAAATGTAAAATAAAACGATTGCCCCGAAAAGTAAACCTGTTATAAACGCAATTGTTTTTGAATAAGAGTATAAACCTAATCTCACAGCAAAAGCATCGATCATCAAGGGAGCAGTTAATAGAAATAATGGTTTCAATGCAACATTTGTCTTGAATGGCTTTACCATTGTAATTACTAATAGCAGTAGGGCTCCAAAGTAAATGCCGAGACATCTTGCGCAAACTAATGTTGGGTAATTGTTAAAATAAACAAGTGATTGTTCAGATTGATGACATACTATTGAATATGTACTGCTAAGTACATTGGTTATAATGATTTTCCCATTCATCTCAGGAGAGACTATTGGAAATGTCAACCCCATACAAAAAATGATCAACGGGACGATCATTATTAATTTTATTGCGAATAATTTATCGAAAGATTTATTTTTTCCTTCCTGAATTTTATTCTTTTTCACTGAGTTTAAGAAAATCCTAAAGGGGTGAGAAAATGTGGATTGTGTTTGGACTAAGAACATATAATTTCTTATTGAATATCAGAGATGAAACAATCTCCAATTCATCCTCCAGACCACTTAAAATCGCTTTTGTTAGTTTATTCTCACGTAATTTTAGATTAGAAAAATAGATATTTTTTTCCGTATTGGTCGTAAGCCAGTTAAAAATAATTCTTATACTCCTTAGTTTTTTTATATTGCAAGTTGTTTTGGATTGGAAAGTGTATAACTTCCGTAATCATATCCGCCGATATCTTGAATATAATTCCCAAATAGATCAAATTTAATTATCCTGATATTATCAGAGTCGAGAATGAAAACATCACCTAAATTCGAAGTAACTGCACTAAGCGGATAACGAAATCTCTCTGCCTCAATTTCATTGTCCTCAGTTTTAAACTGGAAATTAAAATTCAAAAATTTATCAAACCTTTGTATGCGGTTATTATTTTTATCTGCAACTAAAACCTTTAATGGATCAGCAAAAACGTCAACGGGATCATCAAATGCATTTATATCCCAACCATAACCACCTATTTTTAAAATTACATTTCCAAGCGTGTCCATCTGATATACCTCATCAGTAATATCATCGGTTACATAAACCAATCCAGCTGAATTTATATAAAATGAGGTTGCATTTTTAAACTTTCCAATTGAACGATCGTATTTGAAATGCTGTGATAAACAAATCGGACTGAGTATGATAATCAGAACTATTACGTAAGTCAATTTCATATTTAAAGTAAATTATTCTTTATTTAATATTAAGTAATCTCAGTAATAAATGAAATATATTTACTGAATAACCTCCACCAAGACAATTATTTTGAGATTATCTGAGTGCGTGTTTAATTGATTGTACAATAATGCATACTATATTTAAGTATTATAAATTGTTCTCCTGTATAATTCGCAGACGTTTGATTGCAAACAAATGATAATAATTTGGTAAGATGGAATATTTTCTACTTTGGATAGTAATTGGAATAATTGGCGCTCTGATAGGAAACCCCAAGGGTGAAACTACTAGTGGATTTGTGCTTGGACTATTACTCGGCCCAATTGGTTGGATAATAACAGCCGTTTCAAAGGGAAACAGAGCTCAATGAATCCACTTTAATAAGAAAGTTCATCCACTGGTAACAGTTTGTCCACATTGTCGGAAAGAATTAGAACCCGGGGAAATTATAAGCGGGAGGCAATTCAAATATGAGAAAAAAGTTCTGAATGAGAAGAAAAGAAAACTTATAATAAACGTTATACTTATTGTGGGTGTTATTTCGCTAATTTATTTTGTTCTGACAATAATATTGCAAATAATTAATTAGAGAGAAGTTCTGGTATCATATAAAAATATCAGGTAAATGGTAATATTCTTATACTTGTACTAAAAAGAGCCGATTATAGTATTTCATCAGCTCAGAAAGCAGCAGTATATTTTGGAAGACAACTACGAAAAATTTAAATTTAATTTATACTTTTCATTTTTTATGTAAGAGTAAAGAAAAGGATTTTGTTGTGCCAATTTGATTCACGAAATAACACTTATTATGAGATTTTGACATTATAAATAAGCTTGTCCCGTGGTGTAATTGGCAACACGTCTGACTCTGGATCAGAAGAGTCCAGGTTCGAACCCTGGCGGGACAACTAATTTTACATAGGCGCGTTCGTCTAGTGGCTTAGGACGCCGCCCTCTCAAGGCGGAGATCACGGGTTCGAATCCCGTACGCGCTACTATTTATATTAATCTATTAACTTGGTTAGAAACTTTTATTTACAAGTTGTGAAGTAGATGTGAATCTAGCATAAACTGAAGAATCAGGATTTCCAATGGTTACTATACCAATACTATCTGCATAAACTATTCTTTTAATTAAACCATCTTCTAAATTCATATAATCCGTTAATTCAACATTTAAATCTGATTTCGATTCGATAACATAACAATTAAACATCCCGGCGAACACCTCAACTGGCAATATCTTTTCAACAAATCTTTCCCTGTAAAATGGAAAAACCAATTCGACCCATTGAGCACCTTTTTTAAGAGGGTAATCAAGAACTTTTCTTGGTGTATCATAAAGTTGAATACTATCTGACGGATTTGAATTGAATAAATTGGAAATATCAGGCATCAGCATTTTGTGATTTGTGAATACAATTGAAAAGAAATTTGTTTGATTTAATTTAGGTAAAACTGGTTGCGATCTTCCAGCTCCGGTGTATGCAATAACATATAATCCACTATCGGAATTGGAGTACCATGATTTACTAATGCTATCCGGTGAGGTAACTTCATATGAAGAAAACATTACCAGATTTGAAATTCCATTTACACTATCTTTTTCGTTATCTATCTTTACAATGGTATTTCCAAAGTCAAGAATTTCAACGGAATCGATATTTCCAGTTGAATCATAATATTCAAAAGTGTATGTGGTTTGGTATTCCCATTGGTTTCCAATTTTTGTTGGGTATTTGGATTGTAAGGTCGGATTGATTGAACTATTATAGCATCCTTCCATTGTAAACAAAATAGCTAACAATAGGAGAATAAAAAGCTTTTTCATAATTTCCCCAAAACTTGTTAATTATGTAATTTAAATTAATAACTAAAATTAGATGCTATTTAGTACAAATACCATTCAAAAAATTTGACTGATTTTGAAACGATTCGAAAAACACATATTTGTTTGTGAGAATGTAAGACCAGAGGATGACCCGCGAGGATGTTGTTCTGCAAAAGGAAGTAAGGAATTGCGACAACAATTTAAAAATCATTTAAAAAAATTGGGATTGAACAAACAAGTAAGAGCAAATGCAGCAGGTTGCTTGGATGCCTGTGAATATGGTGCCACAGTGGTTGTCTATCCGGAACAAATATGGTATGGTGGAGTGACCAAAGATGATGTGGAGGAAATTATTCAGAAACATATAATTGGAGGCAATCCTGTTGAGAGGTTATTCATCGACGACAAACGATTTAACAAAGATGACTGATAAAAAAGAGAAAGCAAGGGCTGGTAAAATCTTGAATCGATTGAGAAAAGCCTACCCCGACGTTAAATCTGCAATTGAATCCGAAACGCCTTTTCAATTATTAATAGCAACAATTTTATCTGCTCAATGCACAGATGAGCGTGTAAACATTGTAACCAAAGAATTATTTAATAAATACAAAAAGCCAAGTGATTATTTAAAAGTAAGTAACTCTGAATTGGAAAAAGATATTTTTTCAACCGGGTTTTTCAGACAAAAAGCAAAAAATATAAAACAAACCTGTGAAAAACTATTGGATGATTATGATGGGGAGGTGCCTGCAAATTTTGATGAACTGACAAAACTTCCGGGTGTAGGAAGAAAAACCGCCTCGGTTGTGGCTGGTAATGCATATGATATTCCAGCGATAGCGGTTGATACGCATGTAAGGAGACTATCAAACCTGCTTGGATTTATTTCATCAAACAATGTTGAAAAAATTGAAGCCAGGTTAAAAGAACTTTTTGCAAAAAAAGATTGGGTTAACTTATCTCATTGGTTGGCAACTCATGGTAGAAAAATATGTATTGCACGAAGACCGAAATGTGATGATTGTTTTTTATCAGATCTTTGTCCTGGATTTCAATCTTTTATAAAATGAGTTATAAGGAGGCTATATGTATGATATATCAAGAGACCATGATGCTTGTTGGAAAATATTAAAAGAGTACACAAATAGTGAGGGATTGATAAAACATGCTCTTGCTGTTGAAACCTGTGTTCGGGCATATGCAAAAAAATATAATGAAGACGAAGAATATTGGGGCAATGTTGCCTTACTTCATGATTTTGATTATGAAAAATTTCCAACTGAGAAAGAACATCCATTTAAAGGTTCTGAAATCCTTAAAGAAAAAGGATTCGATGATGAATTTAGGGAGGCAATTTTATCTCACGCTGATTATTCGGGAGTTATACGGGAAACATTGCTGCAAAAAGTTTTATACGCTTGTGATGAATTAGCCGGATTTATAACTGCTGTAACCTATGTAAGACCATCGAAAACAGTTGATGAAGTTGAAGTAAGGTCCGTGAAGAAAAAGTTAAAAGATAAAGCATTTGCACGATCAGTTAGTAGAGAAGATATAAGAAATGGGGCTGAAGATTTAGGGATTCCGCTGGATGAACATATTGAGTTTTGTATTCAGGCTATGAGAAAAAATAAAGATGCTCTTGGTCTGTAATGGAGACTGAGCTAGCAAAAAATTTCAGGTTGAATGACCAAAATGGACTTGAATTTCAACTCTACGAGAATCTGGATAAAAGAAACCTGCTTGTATTCTATCCCAGCGATGATACCATAGTTTGTACACGTCAACTATTAAATTACAATGATTACCTGCCTCAATTTGAGCTAAACAATATTAGAATTGTTGGAATTAATACAAATTCAATAAAATCTCATTTATCATTCTACAATAAACTTGGTCTAAAATTTCGTTTATTGAGTGATTCTAACAAAAGAGTGAGTCGTGATTATGGGGCATTAAATTTGTTAGGAACAAACAAACGCAAACTAATTCTGATAGAAAAAGATAAAAGAATAGTTTATAAAAAAACCGTTTTATCAACATTCTATCTGAATGGAGAGCAAATATTAAAAAAACTTAAAAATCGACGAATCGTTTAAATGACTTGACTGAATATCGATTTGTTGCATAAATTTGTCTTATTATTATAGGAGTACTACTTAAGATTTATTGCTACTGATATTTAACTGTTAACAAATTTCATTAATAAAGTATAAATTCTGAATTGTTGCTTTTGTTGAATTTCAGGGCGATGAAGAGCAAAATCTTAATATTACTCTTTTTCCTCTCGACTGCTGCATATTCCGAGGATGATTTCCGAATTCTCTCATCCGATCAAAATTCAATTTTAATTGAATATACGCCTGTCTTCCTCTGAATTATGGGGTAATCCTGCAATTCCGGAAAGAAGAATAAATTTTGGTGTTCCATCCGAATTTGGGAATACAATTGAAGTGCTCAACACAACGCATATTGAACTATCGGGTAATATCATACCAAAACCAAAATTAATTAAGGACGGAGATTTTTCCAGTTACCAGTATGAAATGGGGGATAGCTATTTCCAATATCAAGAAAATCCCGAATTAGTTTTATTCGGGGAATTTGGAATAACCAGAGGAATTAATAATCAAGTTGTGAAAATTCTCCCCGTAAAATTTGATCCGGGTTCAAATAAAATAAAATTATATCAGAGAATATTATTTAGAATAAATTATACACGCGGTGCTACTTTTTCTCAGCAACCATATGATGAGCTATTGAGTTCTCGGACCAAATTAATCCGAGTACATTAAAAATTTATAACAACGGTGGAAAAGAATTATCCGAAAATATTTCTGATCCTCGTCCAATTGATTTGGTGGAGAATGCAATCACTGTTGTCGATGGTGGTGATGGAAGTTTAAATCCGGGTGATTATATCCTGTTTTACGGAAGAGGTGCTAATTTTTGGGATTTTGATTCTACATCGAATGAAATTAAGCGATTTCACCACACATATTCCGATCACAATTATTATTGGCTAACATATGGTGGTGCGGACGGAAAAAGAATTCAGAATAAACCTGGTTTGAACACAACTCCCGGATACAATCAAAATAATACTATTGCTTTTGCCGATCATGAAGACGATAAAATTAATATAGGTGGATCAGGCAGAGAATATTACGGTGATGATTTTTCTCAGGCAGTTCTATCCCGAACTTACATCTCATCACTTAACGGCCGATTAGCAGCTTTTCCTATTAATTATCATTTCAGGTTTGCAAATGCATCATCAGGCAGTCTTACTCTTCAACTTACAGAAAACAATAGTACTATTTTTAATCAGGTTTTAAATGGATACGGTGCTGCCCAATATGTTAGAGGATATGTGTATGAGCGGGATGCGGTTTTTTCTGCTAACATAGCGGATAATAGAAGCGTACTGAAATTCAGTATTATTCCAACCTCTGTTACAACAACGGGATATCTGGCTTACTTTGAAATCTCTTATATGAAAAATTTAAAAGCATTTGATGACAAACTATTATTCTTTTCTCACGACTCTAGTGCAGTTATAGAATACTTCATGCATGATTTTACTTCAACGAACATCCAGGTGTATGATGTTACTGATTTCTCGAATGTAAAATTAATAACCAATCATGTTCAGTTAAGCGGTGGAGATTGCAGATTCCAGATTGCTGAGAATGCCGGCAGAGTTTCTAAGTATTTCGCTTTAGGAAATAGTAACTATTTAACTCCAACTGATCCGGTTTCTGTTGGAAATTCCAACGTTGCATATGATAACTGGCCGGTAACACCTGAATATGTTATAATGTTTGGGAAAGGTACTTACGATGCAAAAAACATTGAAGGATATAACGATAATTATATACCTACCTGGCAAACTGTAGAGTCATTACAAATGCTCAATTCGTTCACAAGTGACGATTACTTTGTAAATGTTGATGGAATAGATAATAATATTGACTTGGCTTCCGGAAGGATTACCGCACGAAATATTGTTGAAGCAAATAACTACATCACAAAGGTAATCGATTATGAACAGAACAGTAAGAAAGATGTTTGGAAGAATTTAATTACTCTCGTTGCTGATGACGGAATGACTTCTACTGGTAATGAAGGTTCTGAACATACAGCCCCAACTGAGCGCATTGCTAATCAGATTCTACCAAAATCTTTTGATATAAATAAATTATATCTGGCAGATTATCCTATTGTAATTACTGGTTCAGGAAGAAGAAAACCACAAGTAAATGAAGACTTAATTGATGCAATAAATAATGGAACTTTGCTTATTAATTACATTGGACATGGTAACCCTGAAGTTTGGGCACACGAAGTAGTTTTTGAAAAGAGTGTTACAATTCCTCAATTAAATAACAGTGAATATTTCTTCCTTGTGGCGGCGACTTGTGATTTCGCATACTATGATGTACCAAATATACAAAGCGGAGCCGATGAAATGCTTCTGCTGCGGGATGCTGGTGCAATTGCTAGTCTTAGCTCTACCCGATTAGTTTATTCTGGACTAAATCATTCACTCAATTACCAATTCTTGCAAGACCTCTTTTTCAGTTCAAGAGATACACTTAACTTAATTAAACCGATTGGCACAGCTTATTTTTCAACCAAACAACTTTTCAGTGCAGTAAACGATAGAAAATATCATCTTTTTGGTGATCCTTCACTAAGATTACAAGTTCCCCAATACGATGGTACTGTAGATTCAATAAATGGTCAGCAATTGATTGCAGATATTCAGTTGAAGGCGCTTAGTAATACAGAAATATCAGGTACAATTCTAACATCGGACAATGAACGATGGGAGGATTTTAATGGTGAAGGAATAATAACGGTTTTTGATTCCGAGAGAAAAAAATTATTGGAACAAATAGGTGATTACCCTATGGTAATCCAGGGCGGAGTTATTTTCAGAGGAAGAGTATCGGTGAACGACGGAGAATTTAATACACGCTTTGTCGTACCCAAAGATATTTCGTACGAAAATAAAAACGGTAAGATTATCTTCTATTTCTTTGATGAAAAATCAGATGGCATAGCATATACAAAAAATATAATTGTTGGTGGAACAGATACAACAGCAGTTAATGATGGTGAAGGTCCGGATATTGAAATCTATTTTGATGATGCATCTAATTCCGGTTCTTATTTAGTAGGTCCGGAACCATTAATGACCGCAAAGCTAACTGATGAAACTGGACTGAATACAACTGGTACTGGTGTCGGTCATAAATTAGAAGGTGTATTAAATGAGCATGATTCAAATCCTGTCGATTTTACAAACTTTTTTACCGGAGAATTAGATGCTGGTGGAAAAGTAGGAGAGATCAATTATAAATTTAACAAACTGGATGAAGGGGATTATAGTCTATTAGTTAAAGCCTGGGATGTGTTTAATAATTTCTCAAGTGAAACTTCATACTTCACTGTTGTAAGTGATGACCAACTTGTAATTCGGGATGTTTACAACTATCCAAATCCATTCAGTTCCAACACAACTTTTACTTTTCAGCATAATTTGAATGGAACGATTAATGCGAACATAAAAATTTACACAATCGCCGGAAGAATGATTAAAATGTTAGAAAAAAATGCAATTGATGAGAATTTTGTAAAAATATATTGGGATGGTAGAGATGAAGATGGGGATGTTATTGCTAATGGTACTTATTTGTACAAATTAAATGTTAGTTCAGAAGATGGTGATTTTAACCAGAGTGTTTTGGGCAAATTGGCCATAATTAAATAATTAAGTAGTAATTTAAGCGGTTTAATTATCATAATATTTTTATATTAATTAGCTAAACCGTAGGATAATATGAAAGCAAATAATTTCATTGGAGGAAAAATAAAATGAAAAATGTTTTTAGGCTGTTGATGATCAGCATGATTCTTGTTAGTCTGCCGAAAGTAAATTATGCTCAAGGTGAAGCTGCTGTTCCATTCCTGTTATTAGCCCCTGATTCCCGTGCGGGAGGTATGGGTGAGTCAGGCGCCGGATTAGCTGATAACTCTGCTGCTATTTTTTGGAATCCTGCAGGTATAGCGTTCCTTACAGGAACAGAAGTTAGTATCACACACAGTAACTGGCTTCCACAATTTAATCTCGATCTTTTTTACGATTATCTCACTTATCGACAATATTTTGAAGAATTAAGCGGAAGTGTGACAGCTAGTATAACCTATATGAATTTTGGTGAATTCATTTTTACTGGCGAAGATAGTCCAGACCCACTGGGAACATTTCGATCTTTTGACGCTGCGCTAACTTTAGGTTATGCGACAAAGTTAGGAACCGATTGGGGATTTGGATTTAATTTCAGGTTAATTCATAGCCGTTTAGCTCCTTCAAATATCGGTGTAGGACAAGAACAAGGCGAGGGTGTAGCAACATCAGTAAGTTTTGATCTTGGAGCAATGTGGCGTCCGGAAAAGTTAGATATTTTTGGAGCTGAATTTGGAAACAGGTTTAGCATTGGAGCTAATCTAAGTAACCTTGGTCCTAAAATTTACTATATAGATCAGGCACAAGCGGATCCGATACCTACGAACTTAAGATTAGGTTTTGCAGTTCAAATTGTTAGTGATGAGTTCAATTCACTTCTGTACACCCTTGATTTTAGCAAATTACTAGTAAGCAGAAATAAAGATAGCACGAGTGTCAGCAATTCTGATGAATTTTATCAAGCTATATTTACTGCCTGGGGAGACCAAAGTTTTAGTGAAGAGATAAGAGACATTGTTACTTCAATGGGATTAGAATACTGGTATGGTACACCCGGAGATTTTTTGTTCGCTTTAAGAACGGGATTATTTTATGAAGACCCATCTTTTGGAAACAGAAAGTTTGTATCCTTCGGTGCAGGTATTCGATATGATATTTATGGTTTCGATTTTAGCTATATAACAACATCAATACTACCAGGTTCCGATGAAAATCATCCCCTTTCTGATACCTTACGATTTACTGTATTAATTGGATGGGGAGCAATTCCAGATCAGATCAGGGGATTGCCCAGAGGAATTTAATTCTAAATGCTTAAAATATTTCTTCCGGTTATTACTATTATTTTTAGTTTGGGCAGTTTATCTGCCCAATCTTTTAATGTTAATATCCACACCTCATACAAATCTAATATTAAGGCGCAGGCACCAGATACAGTAAAAATCCTTGCAATTTTAGTGAACTTTCAGGAAGATAAGGATGATGCAACTTTTGGGAACGGGAAGTTTGGATCAATATATTCTGTAGATTATGGTAACTCTATTTTAGACCCGCTTCCGCACAATGCTCCATACTTTGAAGATCATTTAACTTTTGTTGGAAATTATTTTACAAAGGTATCAAAAGATAACTTGTATATAGAATTTACTGTATTGCCAGACACATTTTCAGTTTCTAAAACAATGAGGAATTATGCCCCACCTCCGGGTTCTGATAATTTTACTCCTTTGGGTGAATTTGCTATGGAAGCTTGGACGCTTGCGGACCAGATATATCAAGGATTTGACTTCAGTGCTTATGATCTATTCACAATTTTTCATGCCGGTGTAGGAAGAGATATTTCTTTGCCGGGAAGTATTGGAAATGAAAGAGATCTACCATCTGTTTATTTGAGTGATAAATCGCTTAAAGAAATATTTGGAGAATCTTTCGATGGGATTCCTGTTTCAGGAGGCAGCTTTAATATCACTAATACAATGATTATGCCCGAGACTGAAAGCCGGGAATTAAACACAATTGGCGGTACTTTTTTGTTTCAAATTACCATGAATGGTTTGATAGCAGCTAGTGTATGTAGTTATCTCGGTTTGCCGGATTTATTTGATACCGAAACCGGTTTGAGTGCAATAGGGAGATTTGGATTAATGGATGGGCAGGGAATTTTTGCATATAGTGGTATTTATCCTCCTGAACCTTGCCCCTGGTCAAAAATATATTTGGGATGGGCAGAACCAGTTACAGTTCCGCAAGAAAATTTTAACGCATCTCTGGTAACGAATCTTATAGCAGAACTCGGAGATACAGTTATTCTTAAAGTTCCATTAAGTTCTTCAGAATACTATTTAATTGAAAACAGAAGTCGTGATGCGTTCGGAGACGGTTCAACTGTGACCTATAAAGTTAATGGAACAACTATTACAAAAACATTTCTAAAAGATACAACAGGTTACAACAATTTTGATGTTGATTCACTTGTAGGCGTAATAACGAATGTTGATGAATTTGACTGGGCATTACCAGGCAGTGGAATTATTATTTGGCATATTGATGAAAATATTATAAATGAAAAACTGGCCGATAACAAAATCAATACAGATAAAAACCAACGTGGTGTTGATGTTGAAGAAGCGGATGGTATTCAGGATATTGGTGAAGAGTTCCAGACGATTTTTGGCGATAGGGTAATTGGTGAAGGTACTTTTGAGGACCTTTGGTATTCTTCCAACCCGGCAGAGCTATTTCAAAATCTTTTCGCAAAAGACACCAGACCTGATACCAGAACTAATTACGGCGCAAACAGTTTAATTACGATGAAAGATTTTTCTGAGATCTCCAACCGAATGAATTTTGAAGTTGAGTTTGGTGATTCGGTTATTCAACCTTTGTTTTCAACAAACCTAAGTTTAGATGGTGAGATTAAGTCGTTTTCAATTTTACAGTTTAATGACACTACATTTTTTAATTTTGTTGTTGATTCGAATTTGTTTATTTATGATCAATATTCAACTCTCTCAACCATTACCGGGTTCTCAAATTTTAAAACAGCATCAACTCTGATATCAAATACACCGCATATTTTTGGAACCATTGATTCATATATAACTTACACGAACCTTGATGACTCATTCTTAACTGGGGCCAAATTGAATGTAGGCGAACAGATATCAACTGCACCTGTAATAAATATAGCAAGCAATGGGGAACATCAACTAATTATCGGTACTGCACATGGTAAAATCTTAACTTATGCTCTAGCCTCTGTCCCTTCAACACCTCCTCAATTAATTGATAGTATAGAGATCAACATTAACCATTCAATTGAAAAAATTTCAGCGGAAGATTCTTTTGTAGCTTCCATAGCTCGAATGACAATAGAAATATTTCCGCAGACTCATCTTTACACAAGTACTGAGGGAAGTGTAGAATTTGTTGATGAATTGCCGCTCGATCTGGCTGTTACAAAAAACGAATCCGGAGAATATATTTCGGTTGTACTGACGGACGCGAAAAAGTTTTATGTTATAGAGGGAAATGAAATAGTAGCTGAATTTGGATTTAATTCGGTTGAAGAAGTAAAATCAATTTCATTAACAGATTTAAAGCAGGATGGAAATAATTATATAATTGTTAATGATGGCGAAAATTTAAACCTTTATAATTTAACGGGATCTCTGGCCGATAATTTTCCGTTTCCCGATCCATTAGAAATTGGATTTGTGGGTACATCACTAGCAGCTGACTTTGAAGGTGGTAGTAATTCAGAAATTATTTCAGTAACGAAAGATGGAAGAATATTTACTTTAAATGGTGGTTCGGATAATATCATTACTGGATTTCCTCTTTCATCAGGTTCAGGTTTAACTGTATCACCTGTAATTTATAACAGTAATGGCTTAATGAATATTGCAGTTTTAAATGACGAAAATGTTTTATCTGCCTGGTCAATTAGTTCGGTTGATGGAAAAATTTATTGGTCTGAAGAAAATGGAAATCCACAAAACATGTCTTTTCTTGATGCGGCACTAAACACAAACAGGATAAACGAATTCTTCCCATCAAGCAGAGCATACAATTATCCTAATCCTGTTTACGATAGTGAAACAAATATCCGTTACTATGTTTCTGAAGACTCAAAAATTAATATAAAAATATTTGATCTTGCCGGTGATTTTGTGGATGAGATGGATGATGATGCACAGGGAGGTATGGATAATGAAACAGTATGGGATGTTTCCGATATCCAGAGTGGTGTGTACTTTGCAAGGATTGAAGCATTAAGTGCCAGTAATCAATCAGAGTTTGCAATTATAAAAATTGCTGTAGTAAAATAATAGTGACCAATTGTTTATTGATATTCAATTTCATTCTATGAAATATAATTTACCAATCTTAAAATCAAGCTTATACTATAATATTATCTCATAGAATGAATAAAGTTATTCTCCTCTCTTTTATATTTACGTTAAGTATTAATGTATTTGGCCAGTTCACAGAATTTCATCCGGAACTGGAATGGTATACAATCAAGGAAGAACATTTCGAAGTCCATTTTCATACTGAAGCAAAAAGAACTGCGGAAGTTGTGGCTAAAATCGCCGGCGAAGTTTGGGGTCCTATAACATCCTTATATCAATATGAACCGGGAACTATTCATTTTGTTATAAAGGATATTGATGATTATTCAAACGGAGCAACATATTTCTTCGATAACAAGATTGAAATATGGACGAGTGCCTTAGATTTTGATTTAAGAGGAACGCACAACTGGCTTCGTAATGTTATCTCTCACGAATTCACTCACATGGTTCAAATTCAAGCTTCCATGAAAGCCACTCGCACGGTACCTGCGGCATTCTTCCAATGGCTTAATTATCAGAATGAACGAAGACCGGACATACTTTACGGATATCCAAACGTAGTTGTTTCATATCCGCTTGCAACTATTAATGTACCAGCGTGGTTTGCCGAGGGAACAGCTCAATATATGAGACCTGAATTTGATTACGATGATTGGGATTCACACCGTGATATGATTTTAAGAGCGTATGCACTTGAAGGAAATATGCTCACATGGAATCAGATGGGTGTATTTGGTAAAACAAGTTTGGGCAATGAATCTGTTTATAATTCCGGTTTTGCACTTACAAGGTATATCTCACAAAAATATGGAGAAGATAAATTAAGAGAGATCAGTTATGCACTAAGCAACTTTGGTACTTTTACAATCGATGCAGCTTTTGAGAAAGTAATTGGTAAAAATGGGAATCAGGTGTATGAAGAATGGAAAGAATATATTGTAGCAGACTATACAAGACGAAGCGAAAACGTACTTGCAAATATTGTAGTAGGTGATACAATAGCTGATGTTGGGTTTGGTAACTTCTATCCTTCATTCTCACCTGATGGGAATAAAATTTTGTACGTTTCTAATAAGTCGGCTGATTATTTTGGACTATCAAGTATTTATGAATATGATATTGAAACCAAAGAAAATAAATCCCTGGTAGAGGGAGTTCGTTCGACTTATGATTGGATACCAGGAAAAAATTTTTTAGTCTATTCCCGCTTAACCGAGGACAATCCTTATTTGTATAATGTACACGATATATTCATGTATGATTTTGATAAAGAAGAGGAGACTCGATTAACATTCGATATGAGAGCCAATCAGCCATCTGTTTCACACGATGGGAAGAAAATAGTTTTTCTGTTCCAGAAAGATGGTACAACAAATCTTGGGATAATAGATATTGAGGGTAAAACTTTCAGAGCTTTAACATCTTATAAAAATGGTGAACAGGTATACAATCCAAAATTTTCGAATGACGATTCATATATTATTTTTGATTATTCATATGCAAACACCAGGGATATCGCTAAAATAGATGTTTTCGGAGGAAAGATAGAGTTTATTATTGAAAACACACATGACAACAGAAACCCTGTTTTTGATAATAAAGGTCAATTAATTTTCTCTTCAGATGAAACAGGAATTTTTAATCTCTACAAGATGGATCTTCAAACAGGCAACAAGGTACAGCTTACAAATACAACGGGTGGTGCATTTATGGCAAATGTAAATGAACACGGTGATATCGTTTATGCAGGCTATACTTCTACCGGGTATAAAATACTAAAGATTGATCTTCAGGAACAAAGTAAAGTAAATGAGAAAAATGATTATGTTATAAGAATTGATCCTCCATTAAGTGAAAATAAACCCAACGGTGATATTAACAATTTTGATATAAATGCGCTTCGCAATTATGATGATATGAATGTTACTGGCTATTCGAGTAGTAAGTATTCGGGTGCTTTTTCAAGCTTAACTGTCTTTCCTTATGTACGGATAGATAACTACACACTTTCCAGTGATTTTCTGCAAAGGATTAAACCCGGCTTATATGTAACATCAACAGATATGCTGAACAGATATTCCTTCTTTGCAGGTGCAGATATTAACGCACGTCTTGAACGGGATTTATTCTTTATTTTTGAATACAAAAATAAACTCCCGCTTTTAAGTCTAATTGGAATAAATCCTGAACTTGCCATTGAACTTTACAGTGTCAGCAGGGTTGCAGATGTTGATATTTT
>JARRKK010000079.1:15922-25082 GCA_037388105.1 Ignavibacteriaceae bacterium
TGGAGCAGACAGTTCGGGTGGAGATGTAAAGTATGATTTGACTATTCCAACCGATGTAACCTATAATCTTTTCGAATTCGATTTTGTTGCCAGACACCAAATAATTAATCGGTATCAGAATCTGGAATTGAGATTTATTTACAGTAAGTATACAGCTACAATTGGAAGCTTCGTGATTCCTACTGATACAGGTCCTTTCCTTTACCCAACTACGGACGATCCTTATTTTATTGGCAGAGATTTTCGTGTTAGGTATAATTTAGCAGCCATAACACCCACAAAAGATAGTGATATTAATCCTGTTGGATTATCATTAGATCTTATGTATGATTTTGAATGGAATGAGTATAACGAAAGTGGGGATTATGTTGTTGAAGACGGATTGCTCAAACCAAAATTTGATACGTTTAACTTTCACAAAATTGAATTAAACACAAGGCTGTATTTCCCTTTATGGTCAGATCAGACATTTACTATAAGGTTAAGGGCAGCAAGTATTTTAGGTCCTGAAGTTCCATCATTTTTTAATTATTTTCTTGGAGGACTTGTTGGCATTAGAGCCTATCCGTTTTATGCAGTTGAAGGAAATGAAATTGCCTGGCTACATTTGGAATATAGATTTCCATTATTCCGAAATATTGATTCAAGATTTGGGCACTTATATTTAGACAAGATATTTCTTTCAGGTTATTTTGATATTGGAGATGCCTGGACAGGTGAGTCATGGAAATTTGATGGGACAAAAAAAGGGGTAGGGGCTGAGTTACGGATTCATATGAATTCCTATTATTTGTTTCCTACCGCAATATTCTTTGATGCAGCTTATGGTTTTGATCAATTTAATCGGGTGGTTAACCGTGAAATAATTACATATGGAAAAGAGTGGCAATTCTATGGAGGAATTTTATTTGGATTTGATATAGTTAATTTAGATAACAACTTAAAGTTCTGATAATATTAAGGAATCTATTAGATGCAGAAATTGTTGTTTTATACCTGTCTTTTTTCACTCTTATTTATTTATGAAAATCATGCACAAAATAATGATGTTGAAAAATTTAAATTTACTGGAAATTTTAGAGTTGATTCAAAAGTTGTTTTAGATAGCTATAAAAATATTGAACCATCACTGATGTTAGATGAATTGCCTACAACAAAATCTCCCGCTCTTGCCGGTGTAATGTCTGCAATCATTCCTGGTTCAGGGGAATTCTATGTCGGTCAGTATTTGAAAGCCGCAATATTTTTTGCAGTTGAAGTTGCATTGATAACAACTGCCGTTATTTACGATAATAAAGGGGATGATATGACTGCAGACTTTGAAGCATTTGCTGATGAGCATTGGAGCGCTGAGGATTATTCTCAATACATAATGGATCATTGGCAGGAATTAGGTTTGTCTGAACAATGTTTTATAGATATAAATTCTGATGGTAATCTTGAACCATGGGAAAGAGTAAACTGGAATGATTTAAATCAATGTGAAAGAATGATAAGTGTTTTTTCACATCAACTACCTCAACATGGTGCACAACAGTATTATGAACTAATTGGAAAGTATAAACAGTACAGTTCAGGATGGGATGAATTTAATGGTAGCAGTTATGGAGATGTTCCAAAAATAATGCAAGAGTATGCTCAAATGCGTGGAGATGCGAACAGTGCTTATAACGTTGCTTCAAAAGCGGTTGTAGGTATTTATATAAATCATCTTCTGAGTGCAATTGATGCCGTTTGGTCTGCAACAAATTATAACAAAAATCTTGCTGTCAACCTGAGAGTACAAAATGTTCAATTGGCAGGAAGGATTGAATTTGTACCAACATTAAATCTGCGCTATAATTTTTAACCCCAATTCTTCAGCAGTGAAATTAAATCACCGCTTCTAACTGTATTCATTTCTTGTTTTATAATCACTATTTTTCTTAAATGAAAACTCCAATAGTAGTTATTCTCGGCAGACCCAATGTAGGTAAATCAACACTATACAACAGGTTGGTTGGGAAAAGGGGTGCAATTGTTGATAACACCAGCGGTGTAACTCGTGATAGGAATTACGGAGAATCTGAATGGTCTGGTAAAAAGTTTACTCTGATTGATACCGGCGGATATGTACCTGCTTCGGATGATGTATTTGAAAAAGCAATAAGGGAGCAGGTTGAAATAGCTATTAATGAAGCAGATGCTATTTTATTTATGGTTGATGTCAGGGTTGGTCTGAATCCAATAGATATAGAGATTGCAAATATGCTTCGTCGCGCTGAAAATGATTTTTATATAATTGTAAATAAGGTTGATTCGGAAAAATATGAAACTGCTATTTCTGAGTTTTATAGTCTTGGTGTTGACAGAATTTTTGATATCTCTGCATTAGGCGGAAGAAAAATTGGTGATATGCTGGACGTAGTCACATTAAACTTTAATGAGTTCAGTAAAGAAGAGATAGATTCACGTTTGAAAATAGCAATTGTGGGAAGACCGAATGTCGGCAAATCATCTTTGGTAAATGCCCTGCTGGGAGAAGAAAGGAGTATTGTTACGGATGTTCCCGGAACTACGCGTGACAGTATTAATTCTATTCTAAAATATTATGGTGAAGAAATTGTTCTTGTAGATACTGCGGGTCTTCGCAAAAAGAAGAGGGTACAGGAGAGTATAGAATTTTACTCAAACATTCGAACACTAAGAGCAATAGGTGATTGTGATGTTGCAGTTGTTATGATTGATGCGGAGCATGGACTTGAAAAACAAGATCAAAAAATAATTGATGAAGTTTGCAGATGGAAAAAAGGATTGGTGATTGCAGTTAATAAATGGGATCTAATAGAAAAAGATTCTAACACAGCATCAAAATACAAAAAACGAATACTCGAAAAGCTAGGGGCAGTAAACTTCGCTGAAATAACTTTTATTTCTGCCATAACAAAACAGCGCATCCATAAGCTTCTTGGAATCTGCAAAGAAGTAAGTGATAACAGGAAAAAGAAAATTCCAACCGCAAAACTGAATAATGATCTTTTACCATTGATAAATGTCTTCGCATTCTTTTGTAATTATCCGACGCATGTAGCCGATAATTATAAACGCTTTTTAGAAAATCTTATTCGTAACTGCTATGGATTTAAGGGTGTGGCTATGACTTTAAGTTTTAGAGAGAAATAATGCGACCAGGAAAGATAGTTGTGATTGGCGGAAATTCTGCGGGACCAGCTGCTGCAGCCAAGGCCAAAAGAGTAAATCCGGCAGCAGTAGTGTATCTATTTGAAGCTGGAAATTTCATATCAACAGGTACTTGTGAAATACCATATGTACTCTCAGGAGAGATTAGTAGTTATGAAGATATTATTTATTACAATCCTGAATCATTCTTAAGTAAAAAAGGAGTAAAGGTCTTTGTCGGTCATCGTGTTGAAGAGGTAGATAGAAAAACAAAAACTATAACCGTGAATGATCTCCAAAATGATACATTAAAAAAGTATCAATATGACTCTTTAGTCCTTTCAACAGGATCCTACGCAAAAATACCACCCGGATTTTCAACTCATTTACGAAATGTATTTCAATTAAAAACCATCAGTGATCTAATTCGTTTGAATGATTATTTGAATAGCAATACTATCAAGAATGCCACGATTATAGGTTCAGGGTATATCGGTATCGAAGCATCCGAAGCATTGTATAAAAGAAATGTTGTAACTACCATAATTGAGAAAGAACCATTGCCGTTACCATCCTCGGAGCCGGAAATAAGCAAACTAACATTGACTGAATTAAAAGCTCATGATGTTAATTTTATTGGGGGTTGTAACAATATAGAACCATATATTAAAGAGGATAAAATAATTTCAGTCAAAACTGATGAAGAACTTTTAGAATCAGATTTAGTATTATTGACAACAGGAATTGCTCCAAATAACATTTTAGCGGAAAAGGCAAAGTTAGAGATTGGTAATTTTGGCGGGATTAAGGTTGACAATAAACTTAGAACCTCAGACAGATTTATTTTTGCTGCCGGGGATAATATTCAATTTACCAATGCTTTAACAGCAAAATCTGATTATTTCCCTTTTTCAGTTTATTCTCACAAATTTGGTCACATTGCAGGTGAAAATGCTGCTGGCGGTAACATCAACGCAGAACCAGTAATTAAAAATGTTAGCGTAAGAATATTTAATAACTATTTTGCTTCAGTCGGTTTAAACAGCACCGATGCTGAAAATAGTAGATTTAATGCTGTCAGTGTTACTGCCGAAGTTCCGAATTTAGTTACTGTATTGCATGAAAGTAAAAGTGTTTTTGGTAAATTAATTTTTGAGATTGATAATAGAAAAATACTCGGCGCTTCTTTCTTTGGTGGTAAAGAAGTATCTGGTTATGCTGACCTGATTTCATCTACAATTTATGCAGGACAAGAAGTAGAATTTCTAACAAAGATAACTTTTAATTATACACCACCACTTTCACCATTTAAAAATTTATTATCAGTATTGGGAAGGAAAGCCGTTGCAAAATCAAAATGATAAAGATCTTTTAGTTTATCCTGAGTTTCCAAACTTCAATCTAATTAACCATCCATTGGTTAAACGAGATATCACACTACTGAGAGATTCTGACACTGATTGTGAAACATTCAGAGCTGCTGTTTCGAGAATATCAAATATATTGGCTGTTGTCATCAGTAGAAATCTTCCTGTTGAAGAAATTGACGTTGAATCTCCACTGGAAAAAACCACTGGTTATAATCTTTCACAAGAGGTAGTTGTTATTCCCGTATTGAGAGCAGGACTCGGAATGGTAAATGGATTTCTTCAACTGATTCCCGATGCTAAAGTCGGACACATCGGTTTGGAACGTAATGAGGAGACATTAATTCCAGTGGAATATTATTTCAAAACGCCAAAAAATTTAAGTAAACATGAAGTCATACTTCTTGATCCAATGCTTGCAACGGGTGGAAGTGCCTCGGCAGCGATAACATACATAAAAAAGCGTGAATCTGTAAAAATAATATTTGCGTGCCTGGTTGCTTCACCAGAAGGAATCAATAAACTGAAAAATGATCATCCTCAAGTTAAAATATTCGGAGCTGCACTTGATAGAGAACTGAATGATAAAGGCTATATTCTACCCGGGTTAGGTGATGCAGGAGATAGAACGTTTGGTACGCTTTAGTGCGCTGTTACTTATCTTTAATGTTTTATCAGTTAATTTAATCTTTTGTCAGGAATTTCCGGACAATCGGGTTGATTCGCTGTTGAAATCAGGTATTAGATTCATTTTAAACCAGGATTACTTTAGTGCAGATTCAAGCTTTAAACAACTTGATACTGAATATCCGGAACTGCCATTAGGAAAGATATATCTTGCTGTTTCGAAAATAGCTGAGTCATTCGATTATGCGGAAGAATATGATACGAAATATATTGAATCTTATTTGGAAGTGGCGCAAGAACATACAAATCAGCTTTTACTTAAGAATGTAAATATACCATAGGTTATTTTCATTACCTTGCAATAAATTCGCTCATGTGGATTTATGTAGATCAAAAAGAATTTAATAAAGCAATTGAGTTAGGTGAAACTGCATTAGAAGAATTTCCTGATTCAAGATACTTTAAACGTGGGTTAGCAAGGGCATATGAAGATGTTGATCCTAACAGATCAATCGACTTATATAATGTTTTCTTGATTCTTATCCTTCTGATAGAAAACAAAACCGTATTAATTTTATCAGATTTAACCATAAAATTGCACAGCAATATGCTCACTTGGGTGAAAAAGAAAAGGCCATATTTTATTGTGATCAGATTCTTGCTATTAATAATTTAAGTGAATTTGAATTGTCAAAACTAAGCAGACGAATTGAACGAGTTCAGGAACTGAAGAACTCACTTATCAAATAGTAAATACAATTATCCAATTTTACCAGACTTTATCTAATCGAATAAAAAAGTTAAATTATAATCAATTTAAAGTAATAGACTATATTAGATGGCGATTTACGATCCAAAACATAAAAGGATGCTTGATGAGCTTATTAGAGTAAGTAAAGAAAACATTCCTAAGGTTGATGAAGAACTGATCAGTAAAGCGTTTTCGTTTGCACTGGAAGCTCACAGGGATGACCTGCGTGCCTCCGGAGAACCGTACTATACTCACCCTTATGAAGTAGCTTTAATAGTTGCGAAAGAAATTCCTCTTGATGATACCACCATCGTTAGCACATTGCTCCACGATGTTGTTGAAGACACAGAATTTAATCTTGATGTTCTTGCAAGTGAGTTCGGCAAAGAGGTGGCAGAAATAGTTGATGGTGTCACAAAAATTAGTGGCATATTTAAGGGTCAGGAAATTAACAAAGCTGAAAATTACAGACATTTGCTTCTTTCAATGGTGCGTGATGTTCGGGTAATTCTTGTAAAGTTTGCCGATAGGCTGCACAATATGAGAACACTTCAGTTTGTTAGTCCTGATAAACAGAGACGAATAGCACAGGAAACATTGGAAATTTATGCTCCGTTTGCACACAGGTTTGGTCTTGGTCGTGTGAAATGGGAACTGGAAGATCTTTCATTTAAATATCTTAATCCTGAAGCATATGAAGATTTAGTTAAGAAAGTCCAGGGAAAACGTAAAGAGAGGGAATCATACATAAAGAAGTTTGCTGAGCCTGTATCGAAAAAGTTGGATGAATATAAATTGAAGTATGAGCTAAAAGGCAGAGCAAAACATCTATACAGCATTTACCGTAAGATGATACGCAGAAATAAACCATTTGAAGAAATATATGATCTTTTTGCTGTACGGATCATATTAGATACCGAAAATACAAATGATTGCTATACTACTCTTGGAATTGTAAATCAAATATATTTGCCTGTTCCAGATAGATTTAAAGATTACATTTCGATTCCTAAAACCAATAACTACCAATCAATACACACCACTATTGTTGGACCAAACGGGAGACTCGTAGAAGTTCAGATCAGAACAAAACAAATGGATGAAATTGCTGAAAAAGGTGTAGCAGCTCATTGGCGGTATAAAGAAAGTAAAACTGCTTCAGATAAGGATCTTGAAGATTGGGCGAACTGGATTAGAGATATTTTTGAGAATGCCAATCGGGAGGAAGCACGAGAAGATCTATTAGATAGCTTTAAACTAAATTTATATCAGGATGAAATTTATGCGTTTACACCGAAAGGAGATTTAAGAAGACTGCCGCTTGATTCCACACCTGTAGATTTTGCATTTGAAATTCATAGTAAAGTCGGTTACCACTGTATTGGAGCAAAAATAAATGGCAGGATCGTGCCACTCGATACTAAACTGAACAGTGGGGACCAGATCGAGATAATCACTTCTAAAAATCAGCAGCCGAATAAAAACTGGTTGAAATTTGTAAAAACTCATAAAGCAAAGACAAATATCAAGAAATACTTAAATAAAGAAGAACAAAAAATTGTTGATGCCGGTAAAGAGTTGTGGGAAAAAAAGATTAAGAAGCTGAAACTATCATTTTCAACAAGTGATCTCTCAAAAATAGTTTACCGATTAAAATTCGACAACCATAAACAGTTCTATACTGCTGTTGCACAAGGCAATTTAAATCTTGATGATGTTTTGCGTCCGAACAAAGAAGAAGAAATTAAGGAGCAGATACATCCTATTGAGTTTGAACAATTTGCTGATATTGCCCGTAAGGACGTTGGTGGTGTGCTGGTTGAAGGTAAAAAGACTAATTTGCTTTACTCATTTGCAAAATGCTGCAAACCCATTCCTGGTGATCCCGTCATAGGCTATATCACAGTAGGTGAAGGCATAAAGATTCACAGAAAAACCTGTACAAATTTATTGAATATTTCCGCGAATGAATCAAATAAATTGATACCTGTAGAATGGCCGCAAACGGAAGAATCGAATTTCGTAGCAGGTCTTATAGTTAAAGGTGAGGACAGCCCGGGTATCTTAAATGATATAGCACATGCCATTGTGACTTTTAGAACTACGAATATTAAATCTATTAATATTAATACTAACGATTCTACATTTGAAGGTAGCGTTACGGTCTATGTTAATAATCTGGAACACCTTAATAGGTTAATTGATAGACTGAAGAAAGTTAGGGGTGTCTATTTGGTTGAAAGGTTTGAAAGTAATTAATGGAGGAACGTTTTCTTGGGATTGATTATGGAGAGAGAAGAATTGGGCTTGCTCTCAGTGATCCTCTGTGGACTTTTGCCTATTCTTATAAAACACTTCAAAACAATAGAAATCTTTGGGAAAAAATTTCTTCAATAATCAATGAGAAAAATGTAACACGAGTTATACTTGGCATGCCTGATATCGAAAGGAATAAACAACTAGTTGCAAATATTCTTTCATTTAAGAAAAAATTAGAAACTAAATTTAACATGCAAGTTATCACGAATTATTGTAATGGAATAAAATTGACATTCTTGCTGCAATGAACTATTTTTAGCCATTACAAACTTACAAATGGGAGCATTTTCTATGACACTTGACGCACTTGGAATGGTTGAAACTAAGGGATTAGTCGGTGCGATTGAGGCTGCCGACGCAATGGTAAAAGCTGCTAAGGTTGAATTATTAGGAAAAGAAACAATTGGGGGAGGCTATGTCACTGTTATGGTACGGGGAGATGTAGGAGCAGTAAAAGCAGCTACTGATGCCGGAGCGGCAGCAGCACAAAGAGTTGGGGAACTTGTTTCTGTTCATGTAATACCTCGTCCACATGCTGAAGTAGAATCCATTCTACCTAAAAGAAAGTAATTTATGCAAAAGGCATTAGGTTTTGTTGAAACCAAAGGATTGGTGGCCTCTATTGAAGCTGCTGATGCCATGCTTAAAGCATCCAATGTAAGGTTAATCGGAAAAGAAGTTGTAAAAGCGGGATTAGTAACTATAACTGTTGAGGGGGATGTTGCGGCTGTTAAATCTTCCGTAGATGCGGGAGCAGCAGCTGCACAAAGGGTTGGAGAATTAGTGTCTGTTCATATTATTCCGAGACCCGATGATCAGATAGTTAACACTTTAATCCCGGATATGAAATTGACACCTAAAAAACCTGTTCCAACAAAATCAAAACAGATTAAAGAGGATAAAGAAGAAACTGCTGCTATTCAAGTTCTAGAATCGG
>JARRKK010000080.1:0-2706 GCA_037388105.1 Ignavibacteriaceae bacterium
GTTGAAGATAAAAAAATTCTTTCGGGCAATTCTGAACACAAAACTATAATCATACCGGACTGTGATTACATTCCTTTAACAACTATTGAAAAAGTAGTCAGTCTGGTAAAGGATGGCGCAATAATTATTTTACAAAATGATTTTCCTAAAGATGTACCCGGATTATATGATTTAAACTATAGGCAGGAAGCATATCGGGAGATTAAAAATGGAATAAGATTCAACTCTGAGAGAGATTATGAAAGCAGTCAGGTTGGAGAAGGCAAATTATTTAAAGGAAATAACCTAAAAACAATTTTAGATGATATTGATGTTTTACCGGAATCATTGGCGAAAAATGGACTTTGGTTTAACAGGGTTAAACGTGAAGAAGGAATCTGCTACTTCATTAGTAATTGGGGAGATAAAGATATAAATCAATGGATTCAGATTCGTTCAGATGGAAAAGAAGCAGTTTGGTTTAATCCGATGAATAAAAAAGTTGGAATATCTGAAGTAAAAAATTTAACTGAAGATCTTGCTGAAGTTTATTTGAAGTTAGGTTTAGGTGAAACCTTGATTTTACAATGGTATCCATCAGCGCAAGATTTAGAAAATTATAAATTTTATGAAAAGACAAATGATGTTATGAATCTGGATGGTGAATGGGAAATTAATTTTGTAAAAGGAGGACCAACATTACCGACCTCATTTACCACAAAAAAGTTGGAATCCTGGACAGAGCATTCAAATGAATTGAAGTGGTTTTCCGGCACAGCCAGTTATAAAAGTATATTTGAGAAACCCGGTTTTGAAGCTACAGCTTATATGCTTGATCTGGGTAAAGTTTGTGAATCGGCAGATGTTTATTTAAACGGCGAATTACTTTCAACACTAATTGGACCGGAATTTAAACTAACAATTGAAGGCGATAAGTTGCACAGCACAAATAATATTGAAATACAAGTAACAAACTTAATGGCCAACCGAATCATAAATATGGATAAAAAGGGAATTAATTATAAAATATTCTATAATATAAATTTCGCTGCTCACGATAGGAAAGATTTAGATGAAAACGGTTTATTTACTGCTAAGAATTGGAAACCACTTGAATCAGGTTTAATTGGCCCGGTTAAATTAATAGGACTAAAATCTGAAAAATAAACTTATGTTACAAACTAAGACTTCCAAAAGATTATTATCACAGATTATTTATCATTCTAACGAAAGTGAGAATCTAAAACAGTGTGAAGGGATTTTTATTTTCACGAGAATGACAGGTTTAGTCAGGTGTGTATTAATTTACTTTCTTTTTACAATTCAATGCTTCGCACAATCATACCCGTTTGAAATTAAAAACTCGATTTATCAACAAGGCTGGATCGATTTAAATAAAAACGGGAAATTAGACCCGTATGAAAACCCCGAACTGCCGGTAGATGAACGAATTGATGACTTGCTTTTCAGGATGAATGTAAATGAAAAAACCGCACAATTAGTTACATTATACGGATATGGTGGAGTGTTAATGGATGAACAGCCGACGAAAGCATGGCTTGACACAACCTGGAAAGATGGAATAGCAAATATTGATGAACAATTAGATGGTCGTAAAGATGTTCCATCAGATCTATACCTGCCTTATTCAAAACACGCTCAGGCATTAAATAATATCCAACGCTTTTTTATTGAACAAACACGACTCGGAATCCCTGTTGATTTTACAGTTGAAGGAATAAGAGGATTAAAAGCAGTTAAAGGAACAAGTTTTCCTGATGAGATTGGACAAGGCAGTACATGGGATCCAGAACTTATTTATCTGATTGGTGAAGTAGAGGGGGAAGAAGCCCGCGCACTTGGTTACACGAATGTTTATTCTCCTGAGATGGATATTTCAAGAGACCCCAGATGGGGAAGGGTTCTTTCAACTTATGGAGAAGATCCATATCTAGTTAGCAGACTCGGTGAAGCAATGGTTAAAGGTTTAACGGAAAAACATGTTGTTTCAACATTAAAGCATTTTGCTGTCTATAGCGTTCCCAAAGGAGGTCGTGATGGTCATGTCAGAACAGATCCGCAGGTAACACCGCGGGAACTCTACACTTTGTTTTTACCTCCGTTTCATGCTGCGATTAACGCCGGTGCCCTTGGAGTAATGAGTTCATATAATGATTATAATGGAATTCCGGTTACCGGAAGTTATTATTTCTTAACTAAGTTGTTACGTCAGAAATTTGGTTTTAAAGGATATATAGTAACCGACAGCGGTGCACTTAGATTTATTCATGATAAACATCATGTTCAGGAATATTTTAAAGGAGCCATTATACAAGCACTAGAAGCCGGTGTTAATGTTCGAACTGATTTTCAAAAGCCTTCTGTTTTTCTTACTCCTTTAAGAGAAGCTGTTAATAACAGTGAAATTTCTATGGACATAATTAACCAGCGGGTACGTGAAGTTTTGAATGTTAAATACTGGTTAGGACTTTTTGATAATCCTTATGTGGACACTTCTAAATCAAATCAAAATGTAAATAAACCTTCATCGGAAGAATTATCTTTGAGAGCAGCGAAAGAATCTTTGGTCTTGTTGAAAAATTCAAACAGTGTCTTACCGCTAGATAAAAATAAAATTAATTCGATTTTGATTGCAGGACCAAATGCTATTATGGAAGAAAGCTTAAAGAGATATGGTCCGACACATATAAAAGTAACTTCGGTGCT
>JARRKK010000080.1:2766-23681 GCA_037388105.1 Ignavibacteriaceae bacterium
AGGCGTGGATGTTGTTGACGAGGATTATCCTGAAAGTGATATTATGGAGATGCCATTAAGTGATGAGGAAAAAGAACAGATTCAACAAGCAGTTATAGTTGCAAAAGAATCAGATGTAGCTATCATTGTTGTTGGAGAAGATGATAGAACTGTTGGTGAAAGTCATTCGCGTGTAAGTTTAAATTTACCTGGTCATCAATTATCACTTGTTAAAGCAATAGTTGAAACCGGGACGCCAACTATAGTAATACTAATGAATGGCAGACCTTTAACAATTAATTGGATAAATAAAAATGCGGATGCGATTTTAGAAGCATGGTACCCGGGAGCGAAAACCGGCGATGCAATTGCCAAAACTCTGTTTGGGGAATATAATCCCGGTGGTAAATTGCCGATTACTTTTCCAAAATCTGTAGGTCAGGTACCATTAAATTTCCCTTATATGCCTTCCAGTCAGGCTTACTTTCCGGACGATCCCAAAGAATTTGCGAGAGTAACAGGTCCTTTATATCCTTTTGGATATGGATTAAGCTACACCCAATTTGAATTTAGTGATTTGCGGATTTCCCCCTTGAAACAGAATACAGGTGGCAATATTCAGGTTTCTCTGAATGTTAAAAATACAGGTAAACTAAAAGGGGATGAAGTTGTTCAGCTTTATATTCATGAAAAAGTCACACCGGTAATTGTTCCTGTAATCGAGCTGCGGGGATTTAAAAGAATAACCCTGGAACCTGGACAAATTCTAAAAGTTCAATTTGAATTAACACCTGAAGACTTACAATTACTAAATCAAAATATGGAATGGGAGGTAGTGCCGGGAATATTTGAGGTTATGGTCGGGAGCTCATCAATAGATATTAAATTAAAAGGTGAATTTGAAATAACGGGGACTGCTTCTAACAAAGCTTATGGTTTGTAATAAGAATGACGTAACAATTAGTACTAATATTAAGTTTCTTCTTGATTAATAGTACTCGACACATTCAATGATTCGCTTACTTATTACCACTTCTATATTTTCGATATTGTTAATTAGCTGTGCACAGAAAACCGAAACAACTGGTAAAGTAGCCTCCAAGCCATTGTTTCGTGATCCGGTTTATGATGGTGCAGCCGATCCGGTAGTTATCTGGAATCAAAAAGAAAAAAAGTGGGTTATGTTCTACACCAATCGCCGAGCAAATGAAATTGGTCTTGACGGCGTAACCTGGGTACATGGAACACGTATCGGCATTGCTGAATCTTCAGATGGTGGAGCCAACTGGCAGTATTTGGATACATGTAATATTCCATCTCCATATACTGAAACCCATTGGGCACCGGAAGTGATTGAGCATCATGGAACATATCATATGTATCTCTCATACGTCCCCGGCATATTTAAAGACTGGAAACATCCGAGGCACATTATCCACCTAACCAGTAAAAACTTGATTGAGTGGAAATATGAATCGACGCTTAACCTTGCCTCGGATAAAGTTATAGATGCTTGTGTATTTCAATTATCCGGGGGAAACTGGCGTATGTGGTATAACAACGAAGCAGACAATAAATCCATTTACTTTGCAGACAGTGATGATCTATACCACTGGGAAGACAAAGGCAAAGCTATCGAAGATCAAAAGGGTGAAGGACCTAAAGTTTTTCAATGGAAAGGTAAATACTGGATGTTAACGGATGTATGGGATGGATTAGCTGCATATGAATCCGAAGATTTAATTTCATGGAAAAGGATTGCCGGAAATCTTTTGAAGAAGCCTGGAACGGGCAAGGACGATAATGTCAAAGGAGGTCATCCCGATGTTATTGTTAATAATGGCAGGGCATATTTATTCTATTTTACTCATCCGGGAAGTGTCGATTCCATTCCCGAGGAAAACTTATATGAAAAGCGGCGCAGTTCTATTCAGGTTGTCGAGCTTGATTATAAAGACGGTCTGATAACCTGTGATCGTAATAAACCTACGTATATTGATCTTCGACCACCCATTTAGGAATGCCGTATAAATTGTGGATAAAAATTCTGAAAACTTCTAAACTGTTTAAATGAAAAAGATCATAATCCTTTATTTTCTTTTAGGTTTTACAGGCTTTGCTTACGGACAATTAAATAAGTTAGTGCTGGATGTAAGCAATTCAAAAGCTAAAATTCTACCGACTATGTATGGAATATTTTTCGAAGATATCAATTTTGCTGCAGACGGTGGATTGTATGCAGAGATGATAAAGAACCGCGGATTTGAATTTGAATCACCTCTGATGGGCTGGTTGGAACCCAACACTAACAGGTTTTCCTTGAATGAAAATTCAGGAGCAGCTGAAATTATTAAAATACAAGGCGGTAATTCCAATCGAAATTTTTGCCGCGTTACAATCAATAATGATACAGGATACGTTCTTCTGAATGAGGGATTCCGGGGAATGGGTATTAAAAAGGATGCCCGGTACAACTTATCTTTGCTTGCAGTAAAACAATCGGGAGATATTCGAGGAATAAATTTTTTATTCGTAAACAATGAAAATAAAGTGCTTGGTAAAACCAGCGTAATGCCTGATGGACAGGATTGGACTGCTTACACAGCAGAACTTATTGCAACAGATACTGAAGCAAAAGCCAGTTTAAAAATTACATTTGAAGGAACCGGAGTAATTGATTTGGATATGATCTCATTATTCCCGGAAGATACATGGAAGGGACGAAAAAACGGTTTGCGTAAGGACTTGGTACAATTGCTTTATGATTTGAAGCCAGGGTTTCTGCGTTTTCCTGGCGGCTGCATTGTTGAAGGCAGAACACTTGCCAAACGTTATCAGTGGGAAAAAACTGTAGGGCCTGTAGAGGACAGAACTGTTATAATTAATCGATGGAATACGGAGTTCAGACATCGCCCAACTCCCGATTATTTTCAAAGTTTCGGATTGGGTTTTTTTGAATATTTTCAACTTGCAGAAGATATTGATGCTGAGCCGTTACCTATACTAAATTGTGGAATGGCATGTCAGTTCAACACAGGTGAACTTGTCCCTATTGAACAACTTGATCCGTATGTACAGGGCGCACTTGATCTAATTGAATTTGCAAACGGCTCGGTAAACTCACCTTGGGGAAAAGTACGCAACGATATGGGACATCCAAAACCATTTAACATGAAATACATAGGAATAGGAAATGAACAGTGGGGGCAACAATACATTGAGCGCTATAAAATTTTTGATAAAGCTCTCAAAGAAAAATACCCGGATATAATTATCATTTCTGCTGTAGGACCTTTCCCGGAAGGAGAACTTTTTGATTTCGCAATGAATGAAATGAAGGAATTAAATGCCGAAATAGTTGATGAACATTATTACAAACCGCCGCAATGGTTCAGAGAGAATTCGACACGTTATGATTCTTATGACCGTACCGGTCCTAAAATATTTGCAGGCGAATACGCTGCCCAAAGTGTCGGAATCGCAAGTTCGGACAATAAAAATAATTGGGAATGTGCTCTTTCCGAAGCTGCTTTTATGACAGGCCTGGAAAGAAATGCGGACTTGGTGGTTATGTCATCTTATGCGCCTTTATTTGCTCATGCTGATGCATGGCAATGGACGCCGGATTTGATCTGGTTCAATAACTTATCTTCATACGGAACAGCAAATTATTATGTTCAAAAAATGTATTCCATTCACCGTGGTACGGATCTGCTTTCCATTTCTTTTGAAGACGGAGAAGCCGTTACCGGTCAAAACGGACTTTACTCATCTGCAGTAAAAGATTCTGTTTCGGGAGATTTGTTTATCAAACTGGTTAACACTTCCGATAAATTACAGCAGGTATTTGTAGAATTAAAAAACCAAAAAGTTAAAGACAAGGTGGATGTATTAAAATTAACTTCAGAAAATTTATCCTGGGATTGATTCATATACATTTATGATATTGAAAATTGGATTAAAACAATGAATAAAAGCTAGGCATGAATCGCAAAAAAATTATAACTGCTTTAATAATCGCGTTAAGCATTACCCCGCTTCTTTCCCAAAACTGGAAACCGGAATTTAAAGAGGATATACCCTTAGATTCTATCCATCTCAGTGATCCATGTATTTTAGCTGATAAAAACACATTGACTTATTATATGACAGGTACAGGCGGATGGTTATGGAAAAGCAAAGATCTTAGAAAATGGACAGGGCCTTACAATGTAATAAAGATTGATCCTAACTCCTGGATGGGGCCGAACCCGATGATCTGGGCAGCAGAACTTCATTATTACAAAGGGAAGTACTACAGTTTTGCCACCTTCACGAACAGGAGTGTGAAAATTGATACTGTGAGAGGAAATGTTATAGAACGACGTGCTAGTCATGTACTGGTTAGCAATAAACCCGACGGACCTTATACCCCTATGAAAGATTCTATATATCTGCCTCCGGATAAACCAACTCTTGATGGTACATTCTGGGTCGATAAAGATGGAAAACCGTATATGGTATATTGTTATGAATGGCTTCAAAACTGGAATGGAACTATTGAAAAGATAGAATTGAAACCCGACCTAAGTGGCACTATTGGTGAAGGAAAAGTGCTCTTTCGTGCAAGTGACTCACCGTGGAGTAAGTATCTCGATGAAAATGGGAATATAGTTCCCCACAGAGTAACCGATGGTCCATGGTTATTCCTTACCCAAACCGGGAAATTAGGAATGTTATGGACCAGCTGGGCATTTAGTGATTATACACAAGGTGTTGCTTACTCCGAAAGCGGTACATTAGACGGTCCCTGGGTGCAGGAAAATGAACCGATAACTCCGCCAAATTACGGGCATGGTATGTTGTTCCGTACTTTTGAAGGTATACTTTTAATGTCAGTTCACAGTCATAAAAAGGTCAACGGACGAACTATTCGCATTCCGCACCTGTTTGTAGTGGACGATTCCGGGGATAAACTAGTTTTGGTCAAACCATATTAAATTTTACTTAAGCTAGTGCGAGAGACTTTAAAATACATAGGACAGTTATTTATAAAAAGAAAAAAACTACAACTTCTTTTTCAATATAAAAAAAGAAATCGGCTGATTGCTTTAATATGTGTGTTGATCAGTATCAGTTTTGTTCAAAATTCTGTTTTTGCCGATGAGGATATCGGAACGACTTTTCAACTTAAACCGTTAAAAACAACTGCTGATGATTTGAAACCCTTTAATTTGGAAAGTTCTATTTTCCGGATCGTTAACAAGGATCAAAGTGTTCCGATTCTCTATGATCAGAATGATGCTGAAGTCGTTGGTATTTGTGCAAAAGCTCTGGCAAATGATATTGAACTAATCACAGGCATTTTACCGGCGCTTGTAACACCTCTGCAAGCAGATATAAATACTGCCATTATTGTAGGTACTCTGGGAAATTCGAAACCGGTCGATGCCATGGTCAAGCTAGGGAAACTATCAGTGAATGCCATCGATGGTAAGTGGGAAAGTTTTCTCACACTGGTTGTTGATAATCCTCTTGATGGTATCAATAGAGCCCTTGTCATTTGCGGAAGTGATCCAAGAGGAACGGCGTTCGGTGTTTTCGAGCTTTCGAAGCGTTTGGGCATATCGCCGTGGGTATACTGGGCAGACGTAATTCCCACTAAGCAAGAAAATCTTAATGTGACAATTGATAAAATAGTTATGGGTCCGCCGGCGGTAAAATATCGTGGTATTTTTCTTAATGATGAAGACTGGGGTTTGAAACCCTGGGCAGCCCGCAATATGGATACTGCTATCGTGGATATTGGTCCGCGTACTTACGTCCGTATCTTTGAACTCATGTTGAGACTTAAAGCTAATTACATTTGGCCAGCAATGCATCCGTGTACCAAGGCATTTTTTTATTATAAAGGAAATCTGGAAGTCGCAAAACAATATAGCATTGTTCTTGGTTCCAGCCACGCTGAACCGATGCTTCGTAATAATGTAGATGAGTGGAAAAATAATTTCAAGGAAGAATATGGCAAACAGCCGGGTCCCTGGAGTTATGATACTAATGAAAAAGAGATTAAAAGATACTGGGAAGACCGGGTAATTCAGGTAGCCGACCAAAATATTGAGGCTGTCTTTACAATCGGTATGCGCGGCATTCATGATAGCGGTATGCCGGGTCCGGAAACAGTTGAAGATAAGGTTGATCTTTTGAACAAAGTAATTGTTGATCAAAGAAATCTTCTTTCAAAACATTTTGGTAAAGATGCAGCCGACATTCCCCAAATTTTTTGTCCATACAAAGAAGTACTCGATTTATATAATGCTGGAGCAAGAATACCCGATGATGTAACAATTGTTTGGGCGGATGATAATTTCGGATATATCCGCAAACTATCAGATCCAAAAGAACAACAGAGAAGAGGAGGAAGCGGTGTTTACTATCACTTATCTTACTGGGGTTCACCTGAAGATTATCTATGGTTATGTTCAACATCTCCGTCGTTAATTTCTTACGAAATTAATAAAGCATATGCATATGACGCTAACCGGTTATGGGTTTTTAATGTTGGCGATATAAAACCTGCCGAAATGGAAATCGAATTCGCCATGGACTTAGCCTGGAACGTTGATGCCTGGCAGCCGGATAATGCTGAAGGTTATATAGAAGACTGGGCAGCAAGGACTTTCGGTAAAGATTATGCTAAAGATATTGCCCAAATCAAAACTGTATATTACAGATTGGCTGCTTCAGGTAAACCTGAACATATAGACAAAATAGAATTTTCCGATACTGAAATAAGCGCACGTCTAAAAGCTTATCAGGACATCGTTCGAAAGGCTGAAGAACTTAAAAGCCGTGTTCCTGACTTTCTGCAAGATGCTTATTTTCAATTAATTCTTTATCCTGTACTTGGAGCGGCATATATGAATGAAAAACAGTTCTACGCTCAAATGGGAGATACTGGTAAAGTGAAGCAAGCATATGATGAAATAAAGGAATTGACAGATATTTATAATGAAGAAATCGCAGGTGGTAAATGGAACGGTATAATGAACATGAGTCCGCGCAACCGTCCGGTTTTTGGAATACCGGAGGTAAAGGATAAAAATTCAAATTTAGTTTCAAGCAGTAAACGGCTAAAACCTATTAAAACAGTTCACGTCAGTGAATTAACTTTTGATAGTACGATGCTATATCTCATTCCAGGATTAGGAGTGGATGGTATGAGCCTTTCATGGACTAAGATTGACCATTACGATTATAGCAAAGAAAATATTAGCAATGCCCCATCTGCTTCAATTGAGCTGGAGTTGCCCGAAGGCGACCATATTATTGAACTGATCTGCGTTCCCACCCATACTGTTTACGAGGGGAGGTTACTTAGGACTGCAATCAGTTTGAACGATAATCCTCTTGGGATTGTGGATGTTAACACACCTTCAGGGACAGCAGAATGGAGCAATAATGTTCTCCGGGGTTATTCGTCGGCAAAAACTGAATTCATCCTTAAAGAAAAGAGTATGGTTGATTTAAAACTGTCATTGCTTGATCCCGGGTTAGCTATCAGCAAAATACTTATTTATTAAAATCATAAGTCTTCATAATGATATGCTTATGAAAAATTAGATATGAGATAACACAATACAAAAATTATGTATATGAAATCTCAAAGAGTCATAAAATCAATTACAGCATTTTCATTCTTAACTATTCTAACTTTTGTAAGTTGTTCGCAATCAATAAACAAAAATACGATCTCGTTAAAAGGAACCTGGCGGTTTCAAACCGATCCGGAAGATATAGGCGTTAAGCAAAACTGGTATCAGTCAATATTGACACACGCTATAAATTTACCCGGCTCTATGAGAGATAATAACAAAGGAGATGAAGTTACTCTTAACACAAAATGGACTGGTAGCATTTATGACAGTTCCTGGTATTTCCGTCCGGATATGGCAGAGTACAGGCGAAAAGAAAATTTAAAGTTTCCATTCTGGCTGACACCAAATAGACACTATATTGGGGTCGCCTGGTATCAGCGTGAGGTTGAATTTCCTGCTGATTGGGAAGGAAAGAATATTGAATTATTCTTAGAGCGTCCGCACTGGGAGACAACATTATGGGTAGATAGTATTAAAATCGGAATGCAAAATAGTCTTTCAACACCACATCGTTATGATTTATCCAAAATATTAACACCAGGCAGTCATATCATTTCTATCAGAGTTGATAATCGTATTAAAAAAATTAATGTTGGTCCGGATTCACATAGTATCACAGATCAAACACAAGGGAACTGGAACGGAATCATAGGAGATGTTTGTCTTAAGTCCACCTCACCAGTATTTTTTGACGACATCAAACTTTTCACAAATATTGAAGACAAATCTGTTAAAGCCGATATTATTCTTAACAACATTACTGGAAAAGATGTATCAGCAAAAATAACGCTTAACGCAAAATCATTTAATTCAAAAAAAGAGCAAACTGTTGAACCACTCGTCAAGGAAATAAATGTAACAAAAGGAAAATCAAATATTGAAATTATTTATCCAATGGGTGAAAACGTTCAATTGTGGGATGAATTTAATCCCGCACTTTATAAAATGATAGCAGTTTTATCCGATGAGTCTGGAAATTCTGATGAACAGGAAATCCAATTTGGGATGCGTTCATTTTCAATAAATGGAACTCGCTTTGAAATAAATAATCGTCCAATATTTTTACGAGGAACGGTTGAGAATTGTGTCTTTCCCAAAACTGGTTATCCACCTACAGACGTTGATTCGTGGGAACGGGTATTTACCATTTGTAGAAAGCATGGATTAAACCATATGCGATTTCACTCGTGGTGTCCTCCAGAAGCTGCATTTATCGCTGCGGATAAATTAGGATTTTATTTACATGTTGAAGGTCCAAGCTGGGCAAACCATGGTGTAACTTTGGGTGATGGGTTACCAATAGATCAGTATATTTATGATGAAACCGATCGTATTCTAGATGCCTACGGTAACCATCCGTCATTTTGTATGATGGCTTACGGAAACGAACCGGCAGGACGGAATCAAGCGGAGTACCTTGGAAAACTTGTTAATCATTGGAAAGCAGAAGATAACCGCAGAGTTTATACAAGCGCTTCAATTGGCAGAAGCTGGCCCCTCGTGACTGAGAGTCAGTTCATTGTTCGATCGGAACCCCGCGGACTTCCATGGAAAGAGCGTCCTGAAAGTATGTTTGACTATTATTCTCGAATAGAAAATTACAGTGTACCGTACGTAGTGCATGAAATGGGACAGTATTGTGTTTTCCCGAATTTCAAGGAAATTAATAAGTACACCGGTGTTTACAAAGCTAAGAATTTTGAGCTATTTCAGGAAGAATTGGAGAAACATCATATGGGGGATCAGGCTGAAGATTTTGTATTAGCATCAGGAAAATTGCAGGTTTTATGCTACAAATCCGAAATTGAAGCCGCTTTGCGTACGCCCCACCTGGCAGGTATACAGTTACTCAGTCTTAATGATTATTCAGGACAGGGAACGGCGCTGGTTGGCGTGCTTGATGCATTTTGGGATGAAAAAGAATATATCTCTACACCTGAATTCAAACAGTTTTTTGGACCGACTGTACCCTTAGCACGAATACCGAAATTTGTTTTTAAAAACGATGAGACATTTCATGCAGTACTTGAGGTTTTTCATTTTGGCAGTCATCCGCTTAAAAATATAGCAACGCAGTGGAAGGTAACTGATTCTAACAGAACCATAATCGCACAAGGTACTTTAATGGGACGGGATATTCCAATAGATAATTGTACACCTCTTGGCGCGATCAATGTACCGCTTTCGCAAATCACCAAAGCAGAAAAGTTGAATTTGGAAGTTTTTGTTGACAATCATATTAATAGTTGGGATTTCTGGGTTTATCCTGAGGAACATACAGTCGAAAACAATACTGATATTTATTTTACTAATAAGTTCGATGAAAAAACTAAATCCATTCTTCAAAATGGAGGAGAGGTTTTTTTAAACGCTGCTGGCATTGTCGAAAACGGCAAAGATGTGATTCAGTATTTCAGACCTGTATTTTGGAATACGTCATGGTTTAAAATGCGACCACCACATACAACTGGAATTTTATGTGATCCAAAACATCCCGTTTTTGCATATTTCCCAACAGAATTTCATAGCAATTTACAATGGTGGGAAATTCTCGATCGTCAACAGGTGATGAATCTTGAGTTCTTTCCACCGGAATTTAAACCGCTTATACAGCCGATTGATACTTGGTTTTTAAATCGCCGTTTAGCTTTATTATTTGAAACGATGGTTGAAAGAGGAAAACTTGTAGTTTGCAGTGCTGACCTTCAAAACAATCTCAATGAACGTCCTGCAGCAAGACAATTACTTTTTAGTATAATAAAATATATGCTTTCAGATAAGTTCAATCCTAAGTACAAAGTTGACTACGCAACAGTTGCGGAACTCTTCGAAAAAAAGGATCGCCCGCCTGCTATAAATTTTTATACAAAACAAAGCACAGATGATTTAAAACCTAAAACAAAATAATAGGTATCAAATCCAGACCGGAGGTTTAATTATTTTATCCCAACGAAGTTTGAAAAAATGTATGCTTAATTAATAATAAGGACATTATCTTAATACAATCCCACACAAAGAAGATTATGCCCTTCAATTTCAATTTCCGATATATAATAGGTATCTCAATTGTATCAGCACTTGGCGGTTTGTTGTTTGGTTATGATTGGGTTGTAATTGGTGGAGCGAAACCTTTCTACGAAAGATTTTTCAATATCACAAATTCAACTACACTACAGGGTTTGGGAATGAGTAGTGCACTTATCGGATGTGTGTTTGGCGCTGCTTTCGCAGGCGGTTTAAGTGACAGATTCGGACGAAAAATTATATTAATGTTTTCTGCTTTGCTTTTTACGGTTTCAGCTATCGGAACAGGATTTGTATACGGTATAACGGGCTTTGTGATATATCGACTGATAGGCGGTCTGGGAATTGGTTTGGCTTCCACAATTTCCCCGATGTATATTGCCGAAGTATCTCCTGCAGATTACAGGGGAAGATTTGTTTCCTTAAATCAACTGACAATTGTCATTGGAATTTTAGCTGCCCAAATTATTAACTATTTAATCGCAGAAGCTGTTCCACAGGGCGTGTCAAATCAAGCGATCGTTGAATCTTGGAATGGCCAAATGGGATGGAGGTGGATGTTCTGGGCGGAAACCATTCCCGCAGGACTTTTTCTCCTGTTTGTATTTTTCATACCCGAAAGTCCACGTTGGTTGTTAAAAGCGAATCAATCTGAAAAAAGTCTTAAAGTGCTCACCAGAATAGGCGGAAACGACTATGCTGGAAATGAAAGAACGAAAATTGACTCAACCTTAAAAAATACAGGTGCAGGAGTGGAATTTTCAATTTTGTTTGAAAAGAAAATAAGGCCTATCATTTTGATTGGAATCATTTTGGCTGTATTTCAGCAGTGGTGCGGTATAAATGTAGTTTTCAACTATGCTGAAGAAATATTCGCTGCTGCAGGATATGGTGTTACGGATATCTTGTTTAATATTATACTCACCGGTTCAGTAAACCTTATTTTCACACTGGTTGCCATACAAACCGTTGACAAGTGGGGAAGGAAGAATCTGATGTTATTCGGTTCTTCTGGATTAGCGGTTGCTTATGTCCTACTGGGAGCATCATATTTTTTTGCCGTTAAGGGCATGCTTGTACTGGTTTTCGTTGTTACTGCGATTGCCGTTTATTCAATGTCACTTGCACCTGTTACATGGGTTGTTTTGTCTGAGATATTCCCGAATCGTGTTCGTGGCGCTGCAATGTCGATTGCAACAACTTCACTATGGATTGCATGTACAATACTTACGTTTACATTTCCTTTCCTGAACCGACATCTGAATTCTTTTGGTTCCTTCTGGCTTTATGCAGCTATCTGTGTTGCAGGATTTATTTTTATAAAAACAAAGCTGCCGGAAACAAAAGGAAAATCACTTGAGCAGATTGAGGCAACGTTGACTGGATAAATCCACTTTGATTTTCTTTCAAGCATTAAACGTATGAAAACAAAAGCGTGGCAGGAAAAAGTTATCATTCCAACCTATAAGATCGGTATGCCTGAAAAGTATCCAATCTTTCTGGAAAAAAGAGTTTACCAGGGCAGCAGCGGGGCGGTGTATCCTTTTCCCATTATTGAAAAAATCTGCGACGAAAAAGAAGACAAAGAGTGGATAGCTCTCTTTCTTGAAAACGACTTTATTAAAATTATGATACTACCCGAACTTGGTGGACGTGTTCAAATGGCTTATGATAAAATGAATGAACGTCATTTCATCTATTATAACCAGGTGATTAAACCGGCACTGGTTGGTTTGAACGGTCCCTGGATATCCGGTGGTATTGAATTCAACTGGCCGCAGCATCACCGACCGAGTACCTTTGAACCAATCGATTTTAATTTTGAAGAAAACTCAGATGGCAGCGCCACGATTCGGGTTAGTGCTGTGTATGACCACGGTAAGCGTGATGTATCCACTTTTCCCATTGCCACAGGTACTTACTACAAAGTAGATTACTCAGCAGGTGTAGATATTTCATGGTATAAAAATATACCGGTACCTACATCATTTATGGCGGTGAATTCAAAGTATGATTTCCTGGGAGGCTATGAACTTGATACAAAAGGTGGAATTTTGCATATCGCAAATCATCATGTCTCTCCAGGTAAAAAACAATGGACATGGGGAAACTGCGATTTCGGACAAGTTTGGGATCGTAATCTTACTGATGAAGATGGTCCCTACATTGAATTGATGTGCGGAGTTTATACTGATAATCAACCTGATTTTTCATGGTTGCATCCGTATGAAGAAAAATCATTCAAGCAATATTTTTTACCTTACCGGGAAGTTGGACTTGTAAAAAATGCAAACAAAGATGCCTTACTTAACCTGGAATTTAACCTTGATCAAGCTGAGATAAAAGTTATGACCACAGGTACATTTCCTGATTGTACCGTGTTATTAACTGTGGATGATAAGATATTTCTACAAGATAAAATAAACTTTAAACCGGGAATGGTCTATGAGAAAAGTATGCAGATTGATAAAAAGAAATCCGAAAGTGATTACAAGCTAACCGTATTTTCATCTGACGGCAGTGTACTTCTTTCTTGGCAGCCTGAGTCGACAAAAGAGAAAGAAATACCTGTTCCGGCATTACCCGTTAAACAACCGGAAGAGATTGATACCAATGAACAACTCTATTTGAATGGGTTACATCTTGAACAGTACCGGCATGCGACTTTTTCACCATTATCATATTATGAAGAGGCTTTACGGCGCGATCCCAATGATGCACGAAATAATAATGCTCTTGGTTTGTGGTTCTTACGCCGCGGTAAATACTCTGAGGCGGAAAAGCATTTCAGGATTGCTATTAAAAGACTTACGTCAAGTAATCCGAATCCTTATAACAGCGAAGCGCATTTTAATTTTGGGTTAGCTTTGAAACAACAAAACAGATTAGATGAAGCATATAGCGCTTTTTACAAAGCTGTTTGGGATGGTTCGTGGCAAGACGCTGGTTATTTCAATCTTGGTTTGATCGACACAGCCAGAAAAAACTACAACGAGGCTCTGGACCTGGTGGAGCGTTCTCTAATACGCAACCAGCGTAATCATAAAGCCAGACATCTCAAAAGTTGTTTATTGCGCAAAATGGCTCAGCACGAAAATGCTCTAAAATTTTCATATGATTCCCTGCAAGTCGATCCTTTCAATTTTGGAGTTTTGTTTGAAATATTTTTAATCACAAAAACCAATAAAGACAGAGAACATCTGCAATCTTTGATGCGTGATAATCCGCATAACTATATTGAAATCTCACTGGATTATGCCTGTGCCGGTTTGTGGGATGAAGCCTATGCGCTGATTTCAATGTATACAAAGGAAACAAGAAAGCCTTATCCAATAAGCTTGTATTGCCAGGGTTGGTATGCATCTCAGCTTGGTAATGACGAGCAGGCTTTAAGATCATTTGAATTGGCTGCAAACCAACCGCCTGATTTCTGTTTTCCAAACAGAATTGAAGAAGTTACAGTATTGAAGAAGGCAATCGACATAAATCCAACTGACGTCAATGCGTTTTACCTTCTCGGCAATTTTTTCTATGCAAATAAATGTTATGAAGATGCCATCAATTATTGGGAATCCGGACAGGCGAAAGAACCCGGACACGCCGGTATTGCACGTAACCTGGCGCTTGCCTACTTCAATAAACTGCATAAGCACGAAGAAGCGCTTCAACAAATGGAACATGCTTTTGCGCAGGATTCAACAGATGCCCGGTTGTTGATGGAATTAGATCAATTGTATATAAGACTGAACCGTCCGTATCAACAACGCTTACAACTGCTGGAATTGCACATGCCTCTAGTAAACCATCGAGATGATCTGTGTCTTGAACGCGTATCGCTTTACAATTTCCTTGGCAAATATGAAAAAGCATTACAGCTTATTAAAGAACGTACTTTTCACCCCTGGGAAGGAGGTGAGGGAAAGGTGACCGGTCAATATGTGCTAAGCCATGTGCAATTGGGTAAACACGCCTTGTTTGAAAATAATTTCGAGAAAGCGATTACTTGTTTTGAAGCAGCACAGACTTACCCGGAAAATCTCGGTGAAGGCAAGCTATCCGGTGCCATGGAAAACGATATTTTTTATTGGTTAGGATGTGCCTATTCTGGGCTTGATCGCAATAAGGAAGCTACCGAATTGTGGAAGAAAGCGTCAGAAGGTATCAGTGAACCGTTGCCCGCTTTTTATTATAATGATCAACAACCGGATAAAATTTTCTATCAGGGTCTGGCGTTACGTAAGTCGGGAAAAGAGAAGGAAGCAAAATTCCGTTTTCAAAAACTTATCGATTATGGTAAAAAGCATATGTCCGATGATATTAAAATCGATTACTTTGCAGTATCATTACCAGACCTTTTGATCTGGGACGATGATTTAAATAGACGCAATGAACTTTTTTGTAAGTATCTGATCGGGCTTGGGCAATTTGGACTTGGAGACATAAAGCGAGCTCGTAGCAGTTTTGAACTAGTTCTCGAAAATAATCGGTATCACGCAGGTGCATTAATCCATATTAAGCTTTTAAAAAAACACTCAGCCAATTTTGAAATTACTTATGCTGTATAGTATAACAAAATATACGTTGTAAGATAAATTCAATCCTAAGTGCAAAGTTGAATACTCAATAATTGAAGAACCATTTGATAAGAAAGAACGGGCAGCTTTAGATTTTTATACGAAACAAAGTACAGATCATTTCAAACCGAAATTAAAATGATTAGCAGCAAGCTAGAATAAATAAATAGGACAAAATTTATGAAAAGAAAAACGACACGTTATTTTCATTACGAAAAAAGAAACCGGTTGATAGCTTTAGCATGGATTCTGATCACCCTAGGCATTATACAAAATGCGGTTTTTGCACAGGAAATTAGTCCTATTAAGTTATCGTGGCTTGAAGGGAATCCGCCCGAATTATCTACGGGAGTGAGTTGGGGTGTGCCCCTGCCGGAAGGAAAAATCAATCCATCAACCTGGTTTTTATTGAAGAGTGTTGAGGGACGAGCTATGCCGGTACAATCATGGCCGTTAGCTTACTGGCCAGATGGCTCATTAAAATGGGTTGGCTTAAGTACGGTGGTCGATTCAAATGCCGGAACAACCTTTGAACTTGAACCTGTAAAAACAACAAGTGCTGATCCTTTAAAAACAAAAGTCGAATTAACTGAAACAGATAATGATGTTTTAGTGAATACCGGAATTTTGCAATGTAATATACCCAAGCACAGCAAACGGCTCATTAGTTTTATAAAATTGAATGGAAATGAAATTTCCTCTGGTGGGAGATTGGTTTGTATTCGGCAGAATGGGCCAAGCAAAGAAATTGGTAATCAACCCTCTAAAGAAAAGTTCATAGGTAATACTGAAAAAGTAACCATAGAGCAAAATGGTCCGATCAGGGCAGTTATCAAAATTGAAGGTAGACATGTGTCGGAATCAGGAAATCGAAGTTGGATGCCATTTGTTATTCGCCTCTATTTTTATGCAGGGCAGCAATCGATCCGCATGGTGCATACCATTATTTATGATGGCAATCAGCAAAAAGACTTTATCCGTGGCTTGGGATTGGTTTTTGACATTCCTCTTGATGAGCAGTTGTATAATCGGCATATCCGCTTTTCAGGAGAAAATGGTGGGCTGTGGGATGAGCCCTGTCAGCCACTCAACGGACGGAGACCTCTTGATTTTAAAGAAGATCTGTATGCGAAACAGCTTACCGGAGAGCGTATTACCGAGAGCGAAACTTTTTCTGAGCAACAACAATTCCTGATCGATCACTGGGCTACCTGGAATGGTTTCAAGTTGCAGCAATTGAATGCTGATGGGTTTCGTGTACAAAAAAGAACCAATGATGAAAGTACGTGGATTGATGCCGGCTATGGCAAACGTTCCGAAGGGATGGCTTTTGTTGGTGATGTGTCAGGTGGTTTGACGGTTTGTGTTCGTAATTTCTGGCAATCGTTTCCTTCAACGTTGGAGATCAGCAACGTCAAAACTGATAACGCTCAGCTTAAAGCCTGGCTTTGGTCGCCGGAAGCTGAAGCGATGGACATGCGCCATTACGATACTCTTGCATGGGGACATAATCTCGATGCCAGTTACGAAGATGTTCAACCGGGACTTAGCACAGCAACCGGCGTAGGACGTACAACCGAAATCTTGCTATTCGCCTCAACTGAAGTACCGTCTTATGAGACATTGAATAAAATTGTCCAACAAGGAAATCAGCCGCCCTTGCTTACTGTTTCTTCAGAATACATCCACAGTATTCCGGTCTTTGGTGTGTGGAGTCTTTCTGATCGAAGCACAATAGGAAAACGTTGGATTGAAAATCAACTTGACAATGCTTTTAAATACTATCAATTGGAAGTAGAACAAAGACACTGGTATGGTTTCTGGAACTATGGCGATATACGGCATAGCTATGATCGTGACAGGCACACATGGAAATACGATATGGGTGGTTATGCCTGGGACAATACTGAATTGATGCCAAACCTGTGGCTATGGTATAGTTATTTAAGATCTGCTCGTGAGGACATTTTCCGTATGGCAGAGGCAATGACACGTCATACTGGTGAAGTCGATGTCTATCATCTGGGAGCCTTAAAAGGGCTAGGCTCGCGACATAATGTTATTCATTGGGGCTGCGGAGCCAAGGAGGTGCGTATCTCTCAGGCTGCTTTAGGTCGAATTTTCTATTATTTGACCACGGATGAACGAACTGGGGATTTGATGCATGCTTCTGTTGAAGCTTCCAATGAAGCAATTGGTAAACTTGACCCCTTGCGACTAATTTTGGAAAAAAGTCAATACCCTACCCATGCCCGTGTTGGACCAGATTGGCTGGCCTTAGTTGGTAACTGGATGACCGAATGGGAACGCACCGGCGATACCCGTTATCGGGATCGAATTATGATCGGTGTGAACAGTTTATATGAAATGCCCTATGGTTTCTTTTCCGGGCAAGGTGCGGCCTTTGGATATGATCCAAAAACTTACAAATTATATCGTCTGGATGACAATGATATTGGCTTTTCGCACTTGTCCGTTTTGATGGGAGGACCGGAAGTGGCTTTCGAACTGACCCATCTTCTTCAAGATGAAAAATGGGATAAACTTTGGATGCAGTTCTGCAAATTATATGCAGCTTCTGAAAAAACAATTAAAAAAGAATTTGGTAAAACTGCTAGCTTGGGAAATCCTGGTTCATGGTATGCTCGCCTTCCGGCATGGTACGCACATGTAACTGGTGATACAACTTATGCTCTAAGAGCCTGGGATGAATTTCTTAACGCAGGGGCAAGATATTATCATACTGATTTCAATATGCAAAAATTTACAGGTATTCAAAGCCTTCAGGCTGTGTATGAAATAAAACGGGTTTCCACAAACAACACAGCACAATGGTGTCTGAATGCAATAGAGTTGTTGCAATTAGTTGGAGAGCAGCTTCCTGAAGACAATCCGCAAATTCTAGATATCAATTCAATTGAAATGTATCAAAAAAGTGATCTGCTTTATCAGGATAATTTTGATCAGGGTATAAATAACTGGGTGGTGGAAACGCCTGCCTCGCCCTATTCAAATATTGGAATAAAAAATGGAAAATTGGTCATTGATGTGGATCATGGTGCAACTGTTTGGTTCAGTAAAAAGCTGTCTGGAAATATCCTGATTGAGTATCATCGAGAAGTGATAATGAACGATGGGCACAACGACCGGTTGTCCGATCTCAACCAATTCTGGATGGCAACAGATCCCCATCAAGAAAATTTGTTTACTCGTAGTGGTAACTTTTCGGAATATCATTCCCTACAACTTTATTATGCCGGTATCGGTGGTAATAGCAATAGCACAACTCGGTTCAGAAAATATCAGGGAGATGGGGAGCGTACACTTTTATTCGATTTTCAGGACACACAACATTTGCTTCAGCCCAACAAAACTTATTTGATTCAACTTGTTGTTTACAATGGTACGACGAAAGTTTTCGTAGATGGTGAACAATATTTTTCATTTACAGATGATGAGCCGTTGACCGAAGGTTATTTTGGTTTTCGAACGGTGGAGTCACATCAGGAGATTGATGATTTTACGGTGTTTAATTTGAAGTGAAAAATTGTTTTTATATAACAGATCTATTAGTATAAATAAAAGTTACTTACTTAGTCATTGCAAGCCATTTAAAATGAAGGAACAAGTCACATTAGTCTCGTTCGATCAAATGTGGGATGTACTATTTAAACTATTCATCAAACACAATTTCATTGAAGACAAAGCAAGATTAATGGCTAAGAATTTTAAGTGAGAATCACTATTAGCAAAAGTGTATGGCAACAAATCATGCTGCTAGCAGTATAAAAAACCCGGGTTACTAATTAATGATAAAGTTTTTATAACGAGAGTATTTTTAAAACAAATAAGTTAGGAGTAAGATGAAGATAATGACTTGCAAACAACTTGGTGGGGCATGCGACAAAGAATTTTCAGCTAACTCATTTGAAGAAATTGCAGAAATGAGCAAAGAGCATGGAATGGAAATGTTGAAAAAAGAAGACGAGAAGCATCTTGAAGCAATAAATAAAATGAAGGAACTTATGCAAAGCCCTAACGCAATGAAAGATTGGTTTGAAAATAAAAGAAAAGAATTCGATGCATTGCCAGAAATTTAATACTTAATTATAAATACTTATTGTTTATGTTATGGAATCTTTTTGAAATAGAAAGATTTACTTTAACTCAAATTATAATCGAATCATGAAATCTTTTCCAAAAGTACTATATATCATTTTTATTCTTTTAAAGGTTTGTGCAGTTCAAACTCAGGAACTTCCTGCCATTTATTATGGTCAGAAGGGGCACCCGGAGGCGGACACCTAGAAATCTTCACCTGCCTTTTATTTGGTGGGTTTCATGACAGGGATGGTATTTATAAAGGAATGGCTGAATTCTATTTAAAATTTAAAGAACTGAATATACCGAGTGAGCTCCATATATATGCCAATGCGGATCACGGTTTTGGTATCCGACCGGGAGACAAGTGGCCAGTTCAAAATGGCCGGAAACATTCATTGCGTGGCTTTATGATGTTAATATGATAATCGGGGAGTGATAATAGGACTCTGGCAATTATTAATCAAACTCAAATAAGGATTAAAAAGTGAGAGAAAAAATAGTATTGTTGATGTGGTTAATCATGGTTGTGTTGGTTTGTTCTTCTACTATTGCACAAATCGGCACACGTTTTCCTTCTGAGCGTAGGTTAGTTACCGATCCTATAACAGGTGTTGAATTAATCTTTTTAACAAGTACACCGGCAGGTGATTCCAGGATATATCCTACTCATAACCAATGGACTTCAGATGGTGAATGGATTGTTTTCAGGTCGAATCGGGTGAAATATGAGGCTATGGCTGTTAACGAAAAATCCGGAGAAATTGTTCAGGTTACGGAAGGAGGATATACCGGAATGCTTATTGTTGCCCGGAAGTCCATGAAGTTATATTATATGCAGAGATCGAATGATAAACAAGTGCATGATATTATAGAAGTGAATTTAGCAAAACTGTTTACCGATAGTAAAGCCGGTACTCTAAAACCTGCATCCGAATATCAAAAAGTTTGTGGAACTACACCGGCGGGGTATGGAGCTAGTGGTGATATGGCATTAGATGCCGATGAAGAATGGTTATGGTTTCGTGTAGGTCGTGATGAAGCACTGAAACACTTGCCTGAAGGTACTATAATAGAAGAAGACTTCGGACCAAGAAATATGGGTTCAGGACCTGGTGGAATAGCCGGAATGAATGTTAATACCGGGGAAATAAAATATGTTGTCTCAGTTCCGTTCCAGGTTGGTCATATCCAGAGCAATCCGTGGGTGTCAGGTCAAATAGTTTTTTGCTGGGAAACCGGTGGTAAATCTCCCCAACGTACCTGGATTGTAAATTCTGATGGAAGTGGATTAAGACCGCTTTATCCTGAATCTCCCTACGAGTGGGTAACCCACGAAATTGTAATAAGCCCCGATGAAGTTGCTTTTTCTATAATGGGGCATCGCAAAATTCCCGGGACGTCCGATGCTGTTCCGGAGGGTACCGATGCACATGGCACTAATCCCGGACAGGAGGTAGAATGGGGGCCATCGGGTACACGCGAAAAACCAACCGGCCTAGCCATCGTTAATATCAAAACAAGGGAAATGACTATTGCAGGACAAATACCTTATGGCAGTGGTTTCTGGCATGTAACTGGCTCTTCGGACGGTCGATTT
>JARRKK010000081.1:0-8497 GCA_037388105.1 Ignavibacteriaceae bacterium
GACAGGCTTGAACCTTACGACAAGGTGGGGATGATCACATTTCTTTATATAACCACATAAAAAAGCTCTGAATTTCTTCAGAGCCATTGTTGAGCTGGTGAACGGACTCGAACCGCCGACCGGCTGATTACAAATCAGCTGCTCTACCAACTGAGCTACACCAGCTTAAATAGATAATTTAAACTTATTACTATTTTCATTTCTAAACAAGACTATTGATTTTGCTACTATAATTGTACTTCGCCGGTATTATATTCTCACTTAAATTTACAATTAACAATATTCGATTAACAAACATACTCAATTCGAATTTCCAATCAGTTATGGTAATTGAGAACTAATTATTAGTCATTGCTTGAGTATTGAGATTTGCTCTTTGTGATTTAACACTTATCTCTTGAAAAAGTTAAAGTTCTGATACTTAATATTGTAAAGTAACATCATCCTTCGTTTTGCTTCTTTTCTAACTCCATAAAATCATTTGCATCTGAATAAACTTTGAATTGTACCATTTTCTGTCCAATCTTTTTAATTAGTTCAAAATGTAATCCCTCCTGATTGAATGCTTCACCCTGGTTTAATATCCTGCCTGTTTTTTCCGCGATAAATCCAGCCACAGTATTGTATTCATCAGATTCCTTAAGTCGATGGTTAAATATTTCATTAAAATCATCAATATCCATTGAACCAAGTATGCAATACGTACCATCCGGAAATCTACTATACTCACTTACCTTAATTTCGTTTAAATCTTTTATCTCCCCAACAATCTCTTCCAGTATATCCTCAAGTGTAATTATACCATCTGTCCCACCATATTCATCAGAAACAATCGCGAGTCGCTCACCCATAACCTGCATTTCACTCAACACCTCAGTAATAGGTTTTGTTTCCGGAATGAAATACGCCGGACGTATGATATTTCTGAAAGATATATTTTTCCTCTCTATTAATTCTTTTATTAAATCCTTTATATGAATGACTCCGATTATATTATCGGCTGTTTCTTCATAAGCAGGAATAAGAGAATGTCCGGTCCTTATGATTTCATTAAGAATAGTTTCTTTATCTTCATTTAAGTCAACAGATACCATTTCTGTTCTCGGTATCATTACTTCATGTGCTTTTAGATCGTTGAATTCCAAAACATTTTCAATGATCTCCAGTTCAGATTCATCTATAGCTCCGGATTTTACACCATCAGATATCAACCCCAGTATTTCATCTTCTGATGGTCGGGATTCTGAAAAGCTTGTCCTCTCATTAAAAGGTTTCAGAAGTATGTTACTTACACCAGTCAACATTTTAACCGGAATGCTTAATAATTTCGATATTCCCAGTAATGGTTTCACAAATAATTGAGCTAATGTATCTGAATATTTAAAACCTATCGCTTTGGGTATTAACATACATAATACAAGTAATAAAGCAGTAATTAGAATTACGGAAATTACTATTGAAAGAATTGACGGATTTACAACAGTTGAAGGATCATCAGTAAGTATATTAAAATAGATTATAGTATGTATAATCAAATAATAACCAACTATAGAACACAGAACAATAATCAAAGTGTAGAGAAGCCTTAATGATCCCTCAAGTGATTCCGGATCCTTTTGAATTATCTCAAATTGCGGAACAAGTTTATTATTTTGTTTTTTTAGTTCCTCTATTTTGTTTTCGCCCACAGTAGAAATCGCTACCTCCGCTGCTGCTAATATTCCGGCTAGTAAAATTAGGAAGGTAAATATTAACGTGCCTATTATTATGTTTTCCATTTTTATTGATCGACGGTGTAAGAAACAACACCGGTAATCAAATATTCCTTTCGTTTATTTATTAATCATATTATGTAGCCAAATCTAAGGTATAAAAAAATAAAATTCAGCTTAGATAATTGAACCTAAATTTAATTTTGACTAAACTAAATACTATTAATAAACAGAATGATTATTGCTATGAATCCAATTAAAATAAAAGTACAAGATAATTCCAATCTATATATCAAGTGGGAAGACGATAGTGAATCAATATTATCGTTAAAATATATTCGCGATGAGTGCCCGTGTGCAAGCTGTAAAGGAGAAACAATACTGCTTAAAACATACCGACCACCAAAACCTTCAGTTATAACTCCTGATATGTACAAAATAAAAAACATAGAGACGGTTGGTGAATATGCTATCAAAATTACCTGGCAGGACGGACATAATACCGGCATATATACCTGGGATTATTTAAACGAGCTTGAAACAGGAGAGCAGAACAATACAGACCAGAATTACAAACCCCTAATATGATTACAAAAAATGAACTCAAATATTACAATTCTCTTTTACAAAAAAAGTTTCGCAACATTGAAAATAAATTCTTGTGTGAAGGAAAAAAAGTTGTGTTGGATGGTCTGAAAAGTAGTTATAAAAATGAGATTATCTTTATAACTCAAAAATTTCTTGAGAAGGAAAAAGGATATATTCAGAAGTTAAAATCATTTGGAACAAGGATAGAAAAATTAAAATCAATCGATTTTAAAAAGGTCTCTGTAACAAGAACACCGGAAGGGGTTGCTGGAGTATTCTATATCAAAAACAAGAAATTAAAACTCAATGATATTGATGATCCAATAGTAGTTTATCTTGAAGATATCTCTGATCCTGGAAACCTTGGAACAATTATGCGCAACTGTGACTGGTTTGGAATAATGAATATATTTTTAAGTGCTGAATCTGCTGAGGTGTATAATCCAAAAGTAATCCGTGCATCATCAGGTTCAATTTTTCATGTTAATGTTTATGAAAATGTGTTGCTTGATGATATGCTTGTACTAAAGGAATCAGGTTATAAATTGATCTGTAGTGACTTAAAAGGTGAAAATGTTTTCAAATTTAATAAACCTTCAAGGTTAGTATTATTTCTTGCTAACGAATCGAGCGGACCTTCGGAAAAATTATTATCATTATCTGATCAGGTAATAAATATTCCGGGGAAAGGGAAAGCGGAATCATTAAATGTATCTTCGGCTTCGGCAATCCTTCTGAGTGAATTGACAAAATAAAATTAAGTGTTATATGGAATCATTAAGTCAATTCCCATTTTTCTACGAGTCATTTTCCTTTCCGGTTATCTGTACGATAACTTCCCTTTTTCTGCTTCTGTTATCAAAATCTATAAATATTATTTGCTGCCATGTACCCAACAAAAGATTTCTTTGATTGAAAGGTACAGTTAATGAAGCACCCTGGAGAGCAGCTCTAATGTGTGAATGTCCGTTACCATCGTGCCAGGTGTTATCATGCTTATATGTGATGTTAATGGGTGCTATTCTGTTAAAAAAATCCGGATAGTCTTTAAGTAATCCGGGTTCATATTCAATTGTTGTTATACCGGCAGTGGACCCGCCCGCAAATATTAATACATTTCCTTCGTATAAATTCGATTTGAGGATAATATCCTCCACTTCAGCAGTAATATCTTTTATATCACAATTCCCTCTTGTATTAATAGTGAAGGTATGTGTTTCTATCTTCATAATAACATACAATAACTTTTCTTATTTATAATTACTAAATGAATGTGCCTATAATAGCTGGTTAACCAAAGCCATGGTATAAGAATGACTTTATTTAATCACATACATTTTGGTATTTTTGACAGTCTCAACTTAGAAATTTAAGTTTACAATTAGGTTATAATAATAAATCAAAAGAATGGAAAAGTAAATGACATCACAAGACTACATAAACCTTGAAGATAAGTATGGGGCACATAATTATCATCCATTAGATGTTGTAATCGATAAAGGAAAGGGTGTTTGGGTATGGGATGTTGAAGCTAATAAATATCTTGATTTCCTTTCAGCCTATTCTGCAGTGAATCAAGGTCATTGTCATCCAAAAATAATTAATGCATTGATTGACCAGGCTAATAAGCTTACCCTTACTTCCAGAGCTTTTTACAATAGCGTATTAGGTGAGTATGAAAAATATATTACCGGTTACTTTGGTTATGACAAGGTTCTTCCAATGAATACAGGTGTGGAAGGTGATGAGACTGCTGTTAAACTTGCCCGAAAGTGGGGCTACGACGTAAAAGGTATTCCTCAATACGAGGCAAAAATTATATTTTGCGAAGGAAATTTTCATGGCCGAACAATGACCGCAGTTTCAGCCTCAACTGATCCGGAATGCAAAGATGGTTTCGGTCCATATTTACCGGGGATCGAGATTATACCATTTAATGATCTTCATGCACTCGACATATCATTACAAGATCCTAATGTTGCAGCATTTTTAGTTGAACCAATTCAAGGTGAGGCGGGAGTAATTGTTCCTGATGACGGTTACCTGAAAAAAGCACACGAACTTTGTAAAGCGAAGAACGTTCTCCTTATCTGTGATGAAGTTCAGACGGGACTTGCAAGAACTGGTAAACTATTGGCTTCCAATCATGAAGGCGTTAGACCTGATATTTTAATTTTAGGGAAAGCTTTATCTGGTGGCGTATTGCCAATTTCAGCAGTATTGGCGGATGATGATATTATGCTCGCAATAAAACCCGGTCAGCACGGGTCAACATTCGGAGGAAATCCGTTAGCTTGCAAAGTTGCAATCGCAGCTCTCGAAGTTATAAAGGAGGAAAACCTTGCAGAGAATGCTGAAAATCTTGGTAAGTATTTTCGCCAGGAGATACAGAAGATTGTTGATGAATTGAATATTATTACTCTTGTACGCGGTAAGGGATTGTTAAATGCAATTATTATAAAGCCAACATCTACAGGAAAAACTGCTTGGGATGTATGCGTTGAGTTAAAGAATAATGGATTACTTGCAAAACCTACACATCAGGATATTATAAGATTTGCACCACCTTTAGTAATTACCAGGGAAGAAATTCAATTTGCAGTTGAAATAATCAGGAATGTTCTTGTAAAATTCGAAAAAGAGAACGTACCTATTCCAGAAGAAATACGTTAAGAAGGATTGACACAGTTTAACGGCTTACAAGAAAACTGTCGACAATATCTTTAGTCTCTTCAACTGCGTTCAACAGCAATGGTAACCTTTCCTGCACGCTTGGTAAATCGTTGCTCTTTGCAGAGATTTCAATTCCGAAAGCTTCATCACCAATAAGTTTTGCGCCCACAGTATAACTTGCGCCTTTTATCGTGTGAGTCAGACTTAATATTTTCTCCATATCTCGCTCTACTATCATATCAGAAAGTTCCTGACACTTCTCTTCCATATCTTTTATATAAGATGAAAGAAGATCTTTCTCAAAATTATGGTCATCGTCACTTACCTGTTTCAGTCTTTCGAAATCGAACGATGTATTGTTTTTTTGCACGCTTTCGTCCAGCTTTGGTTCCGGATTCGAAGTTTTATTAACCTCAAGCAATCTATCAATCATTGAAATCAATTCTTTTGCAATAATAGGTTTAGAGAGGTAATCACTCATACCTGCTTTTAAACACTTTTCCCTGTCTCCTATTAAAGCGTGTGCAGTAATTGCTATGATAGGCACATCTTTCTTGTCGTTATTGAAATTACGAATTTGTCCGGTCGCTGAAAATCCATCTACTACCGGCATCTGAATATCCATAAGAATCAAATCATAATCACCGTCTTTCATTGCTTTTACAGCTTCACCCCCATTATTTACGGCAAATGATCTGTATCCAGCAGCCTGCAAGAGTTTAACAGTAACCTTTTGATTTATAAGATTATCTTCCGCTAAAAGAATATTGTACTTTGCTCTAACTGATCGAATGGAATCATCGGAAACAATTGGTTCTTCAGGATTTGTTTGCAACAATTCTGCCTCTTCAATACTTTCATCTTCAATACTCTCATACTTCGGAGCATTTTCTTGAACTTTCGTGATTAAATTAAAATTAAAATCACTTCCTTTTCCCTTCTCGCTTTTAACACTTATTTTACCACCCATTAAATTCACATATTCTTTGCAAATAACTAATCCTAAGCCCGTTCCACCCATTGTACGATGTTCGTTACCGTGTATTTGAGAGAAAGGTTTGAACAATGAATTAAGTTTACTAGCAGGAATTCCTATCCCGGTATCTACAATATGTACGTTGATATTTCCAGTACTCTCATCAATCATACTGGTTTTTAGAATTATTTTTATTTCACCTTTCGAGGTAAATTTTATAGCATTGCTTAAAAGGTTTAAAAATATTTGTCTGATTTTTGTGGGATCACCATTAAGCAGATGGATTGTACCATCAGGTATATCCTTTACAATGGTGATATTTTTTTCTTTAATTCTTGTTGAAAGAATAGAGATGGATCTGTCAATTACTTCAAGAAGATTAAAATCCACACTATCCAGCTTAACTTTTCCTGATTCTATCTTAGACAGATCTAAAATAGAATCTACTATCTCAATTAATGATTCAGAAGAATGACGAGCGTGTGAAGCGAACTGTTTCAACTCTTCTTCATTCTTATAAGCTCCATCTTCTATAAGCGTTATATAGCCAAGTATTCCATTCATTGGTGTTCTTATTTCATGACTCATATTTGCCAGGAATTTACTCTTCAGTCCGGTCGATCGCAGCGCTTCCTGAGCAAGCCTTTCCGATTTCTCTTTCTCTTTTAGTAACTCCTCTTTTGCTTTATCTCTTGCTTTCTCCAGCATAACTTGTTCAGTAATATCCTGAATATTACCTTCCATTAATTGATTGCCATGACCATCTTTAACAATTTTATCATTCAGTCTTACAAATACACTGCTCTTATCCTTCTTTTTTAATTCAATACGGAAATCTCTAACGTATCCTTTTTTTCTAAGCTCAGATACGAGCAATTTTCTATCCTCTTGATTTACATAGAGATCTTCGATATCAATTTCCGTTAACTCGGACAAATCCTGATATCCAAGTATTTGTGCAAAAGCTTTGTTGAATGTGATGAATCTACCATCCGGAGTTGACTGAAATATTCCTTCAAGAGAATTATCAAAAATCGATCTATACTTCTTATGAGATAATTCAATCTTAAAACTTTTTTCAGCGAGAATTAGTTTCATTCTAAAGTTGTACGCACAAGCAATTATTGACACCATGCTAAGCAGACAAACAAATGCAATGGACTCATTGATATTTGGTAAGAAATAAACTGCTCTATTATTTAATAATATTGCACTGGCAAAAACCGCGTTGTAATAAATTGCAACCAATATTTGATTTTTAACCGTCCAGCTTAAGAATAAAGCAGATGTAAAGATTATTAAACCTACAATCTGTGAATTCACTAATAAAGTTTGGGGTAAGAGGTATATCATGTAGCCGGAAGAAATAATTATAGTAAGCAATAATGTATGAACCAACGGAATTGAATACCTTACAGCAAATCTTGTATTCAATATTGCAAGTATAACTATTGAAATTAATGTTGCCGATAATCTAATAACATAGATATGAATTGCTTGTTCATTAAAGTATCTTACTTCAAAAATCATGGCGAGAATGCCAAATACAGCTACAAGATAGCCCATAATTTTTAAAGGAGTTATCACTAGCAAATTAGCATCTTTTTTGAGATCCTCAAATCTTTCGGTGTCATTGTTTGGATTATCTTTTATAAGAAAATCAATAACTGAAGTAGCTTTATCAATGGCTTTATCCATTACTAACATTTGTATCCCTTGGATTTTTAATTTCTTTTTAAGATTTTGCTTGAATAATTGCTATTAATGCAATAATCCCGGAATTTTAATAAACGTTATAATAGCATATATAGTGCCAATATGGATATATTTTATTCAATAGATTTAGCAATATTCTACTTCTTCAATCACACTATTTCTACCGGTTTTTTCGATAAATTCTTTTCAATGGTCACCAATGTTAATAACTGGTATATAACCTATATAATATTGCTCGGATTATTGTTTTTCAAAGGTGGAAGAGTTGGAAAAATTTCAGTACTGGGAATACTTATATTAATAACAATAACTGATCAGACCAGCCATAAGATTCTGAAAGAATTTTTTGAAAGAGCCAGACCCTGTAATGCTTTGTCTGATATATTAACTCCACTGGGTTGCACCGGCAGCTATTCATTCCCTTCAAACCATGCAGTAAATAACTTTGCTGCTGCAGCGTTCTTTACAAAACTTTTCCCACGCTATAAATCTGTTCTCTTTATTATAGCATCTATCGTTGCTTTGAGCAGAGTTTATCTTGGATTGCACTACCCATCAGATATTATTGCGGGTGCGGGAATCGGATTTGTATTCGGTTATTTTGGGGGTTTAGTAGTACTAAAAATTGATGATATGATCAATCGCAAAAAGATCAACAAAAACACCAATACAAGTACTGCAGATCCCTGATAAGCTTTTTATTACAATGTAATTCAGTTTTCAAAAGATCTTTCCGGACACAAAACAGTTTAAATGATGTTATTATTCATTCAACAATGATTTGTATCTTTGAAGTTAAAATTTTGAACTTTAATGTATAATTAATCACAGG
>JARRKK010000082.1:0-10569 GCA_037388105.1 Ignavibacteriaceae bacterium
AAACAGCCGAATGAACTGGATCCTTTGACAAGAAGCAATCTTGAAAATGAAATGGAAGAATGGCTGGAAGAAAAAGGGATAAACAATTGCTGGGAATTAGCCTCAACAATAGTAAATACAGGATTTACGAAAGAGGAACTGGCTGATCTCACTCGGATTTTTACAAATGAACAATTCCCGGTTGTGGTATCATCCCTGGGAAATAATTTTATCACTAACAGCTTAACCGAAGAGATAAAACAAGGTGCAGAAAGAATTACTCAAATTGTTAAAGCTTTAAAATCTTATACATATCTCGACCAGGCTCCGGTTCAATCGGTTGATATCCACGAAGGACTGGACAACACACTTGTGATACTCAGAAGCCGGCTTAAAAATGGAATTTCGGTTGAACGCGAGTATTCGGAAAACCTTCCCCGCATTCAGGCTTACGGCAGCGAACTTAACCAGGTGTGGACAAATATTATAGACAATGCTATCGATGCGATGAATGGAAACGGCAGGATAACGATAAAAACTTACAAAGAAAATCAGCAACTTGTTGTTGAACTAAAAGATTCAGGACCGGGAATCCCTGAGGATGTTCAGTCAAAAATTTTCGATCCGTTCTTTACTACAAAATCTATAGGGAAAGGTACAGGAATGGGGCTAAACATCAGTCACAACATAATTGTTCAAAAACATAAAGGCGAAATAAAAGTTAAATCCAAGCCCGGAGAAACTTGTTTTCAAATAAAACTTCCGATCGCATAAATCCGAATCTTGTATGGTTCACATATTATCTTTCAACCTAGCAGGATTGAATATTTATAACTATGGAATAGTCACTGACACTCCCAACTCCGTAGAAGTTGCACTTATGCCAAAGGTTTATTCTATAATTATCTTCATTATTCTGAGAATAAGGTAACTATTCAAACAAGCAATCATGCAGCCTGTATACATTTATTCTTCTTTCTGCACCTTTCCCCGTTTTTCCATATTTTTACTTAATTAAAATCTTAAGCCGGAGGCTCATCAACCCTAGGTTGAAAGGAATTTTTCAATGAGTTTTAAATGGAAAAAAGTAATACCTGCAGCTGGCGGATATCAGGACATCATCTATGAGAAAATGGATGGCATTGCCAAAATAACCATTAACCGTCCCGAAGTCAGAAATGCTTTCCGTCCGGAAACTGTTATTGAAATGTATGATGCCTTCACAGATGCAAGAGAAGATCAATCTATAGGTGTTATTTTGTTAACTGGATACGGTCCTGCAAAAGATGGCAAATATGCATTTTGTTCGGGAGGTGACCAAACCATCCGTGGAGACCAGGGCTATGTTGATAAAACTGGTGTTCCAAGATTAAATGTACTCGATCTGCAAAAACTAATCAGAAGCATACCTAAAGTGGTTATCGCGCTGGTAGCCGGTTATGCTATTGGAGGTGGACATGTTCTCCACGTTGTATGTGATCTTACAATTGCTGCTGATAACGCTATTTTCGGACAGACTGGTCCAAAAGTCGGCAGTTTCGATGGAGGATTTGGTGCAAGCTATCGCAAATTCTTAAGCACAGCCCTATGGCAATTCGTCTTCTCAAATCCAGCTTTAATGCTGAACTCGATGGACAGGCAGGCATACAAGAACTTGCAGGTAATGCCACTCTTCTCTACTACATGAGTGAAGAAGCACAGGAGGGAAAGAAAGCCTATCTTGAGAAAAGAAAACCTGACTTTAAAAAATACCCGAAGCTACCCTAATAATAATAATGAGTATATCAACAGTGGATAAACCTGCTAAGTTTGAGAGCTGGATACTCGCCAGCAGACCAAAAACTTTACTGGCGGCAGTAGTTCCCGTAATGGTGGGTTCCGCATTGGCAGTTTCCCAGAATCAATTTATATTTGTCTATTCATTTATAGCGTTAATATGCTCAATACTTATACAAGTTGGAACAAATTTTGCGAACGATCTTTACGATCACTTAAAAGGAGCTGATAATAGGAACAGGAAGGGCCCCGAAAGAGCATTGAGTTCGGGACTGATTACTTCATTTCAAATGAAAATCGCAATAGCTTTGGTGTTTAGTCTCGCATTTGTGTTAGGATTGTATCTTGTATATTCCGTGGGAATATTAATACTGGTTATCGGAGTGTTATCTATAGCAGCAGGACTGGCATATACGGCCGGACCTTATCCACTTGCATATAATGGTCTGGGTGATGTTTTTGTATTTGAGACAGCGCCGGCGGGAAGCGTCACCTCGTAGCTCGCTCCTCCGGTGAGGTTGCTCATGGGCACGATGGAGAGCCGACGTTGTGTCACCTGAGAAATCTGGAGACTGTAAGGAACGTCGGCGCCGCCGACCTCCCGGTCAATTTTAATTATTGGATCTTTCTGCCATTATCAACTATCCCTATTGCATATCTTCAAATAAAAATGCTGTATAACTTAAAAGGTATGCAACTAAATAAAACTTTAGAACTATCGGCTAAGTACGCTGCGTTGTTCGGTTTGCTCTTTTCCGCCGGTATGGTATTATGAATAACTTACATTTAACATTTGCCCCATACATACTCAAACTAAAAAAACCATTTGTTACTTCGGCAAAAGATATTATGGAGAGGAATGGTTTCATAATAAAATTGTATAATGATGAAGGCTACGAGGGAATTGGCGATTGCTGCCCTTTTCCTGAATTTGGTACGGAAACATTGCACAATGTTCAAGAGACTTTGTCTGATATAAAATTAAAAATTAATATCAAATTAGATGAGATTGAGAACAGCATTACTGAAAATCTCAAAAAGTTTGATAAACTTCCCACATTGCAGCATGGACTAGAACAAGCAATCCTAAACTTAATCTGCAATACGAAGAAAATAAAAATTGATAGACTATTAAATTTAAAGTTAAAAAATCAGATATTTGTAAATGCTACAATCGGGTTTTTAAGTCCGGATGAATCCAGCAACGAAGCAGTAAGATTTGTTAAAGACGGCTATAACACGATTAAAGTAAAAGTAGGCAGGGAAGAATTTGATGATGATTTATCAGTTGTAAGATCTATTCGGCATTCTGTCGGAGATAATATAAAAATCCGTGTTGATCCAAACGGAAAATGGAATTTGAAAGAAGCTGTACAAAATTTGAATATGTTGGAACAGTATGATATAGAATATGTTGAGCAGCCGCTTAACAATTCTAATGGTTATTCAGAACTACGTAAGTTTTCGAATGTTGATATTGCCCCGGATGAGTCTGTACGTAACGTTGAAGATGCAGAAAGATATATAGATAGTGGAACCATTTCTTTTATTATCCTTAAACCAATGTTATTAGGTGGATTGATACCGACGTTGAAAATTATTAAAATGGCAGAAGCACGGGATATTAAACCGGTCATTACCTCCTCATTCGAATCTGCAGTAGGTAGAATAAATGCTGTTATTGCAGCAGCGAGTGTAAAATCAAATGTGGCTCATGGTTTGGCAGTAAATAATTATTTTGAAAATGATCTGGTTAAAGATCAGTTCAATGTTAACTCAGGAAAAATAATTTTACAATAGAAGTCATGCTATCACTGAATGCATTTCTGCTTAAAACTCAGGAATTAAAATCAACTGCGATTATAACAGATTCCATTGTTTTAAGTTACGAACAGCTCCAACAAGAAGTTCTAAACTCCTCACACACGTTATCAGGTTTTGAAATAAAAGAGAATGATAATGTTGCAGTTATAGGGAATAATGATGTTGATTATATAAAACTTGTCCTGGCTATATGGCAGATCAAAGCAGTGCCCGTATTAATAAATCCAAGACTAACCGCAAGTGAAATAGAAGAACAAATAAATATTTCAAACTGTAAGTTTGTTCTAATCAATAAAAATGTGGGTTCTGGTGGAACTAAACCAAATATTAAAATCATCTTCTACCCTTTTACAAAAGTTAAAGATTCAACTAATCAGATAGTTGCTGATGTTTTAGACCCCGAAGCTACTGCTGTAATTATCTTTACCTCCGGGACTGCGGGAAGTCCTAAAGGAGTTGAATTATCATTCAACAGTTTGAAACAGAGCGCAAAAAATTGTGATCAAATTATTAGTCATACAAAAAATTGTAAATGGCTGGCGAGTTTACCTTTTTACCATATCGGTGGTTTTTCTATCATCACGAGAGCATTGCTTCATGATGCCTCAATCGTTATTCCTGCTTCATTAAATACTTCTTCCTTGGCAGATGCTTTTGATAGCTATAAACCTACTTATTGCTCGCTGGTGCCAACTCAGTTAAAGAGACTGTTAGAAGCTGGTGTGCAGTCAAATGATGAGTTAAAAAATGTTTTGGTTGGTGGAAGTGTAGTGGACCAACAATTAATTTATAATGCTATTGAAGAAGGCTGGCATATAACCACTGTTTACGGATTAACTGAAACTGCATCATTTGTAACAGCATTAACAGAGGATGAAATTTATTATAAACCCGGCTCTGTTGGTAAAGCCGTCAAATCAATCCGAATCGTTATTGTGAACGATAACGGACATCAGGTAGATATAGGCGAAGTAGGCTTTGTTACAATTTCCACTACATCCTTAATGAAAGGTTATTACAATAACGAAAGAGAAACTGAGGTTAAACTTGAAAATGGATTTTTTTATTCAGACGATGTTGGTCATTTGGATGAAGAGGGTTATCTCTTTCTTGAAGCCAGAAAAGATGATATGATAATAACAGGAGGTGAAAACGTTTACCCAATTGAAGTTGAAAACAGGATAATTGAACATCCGGATGTTTTGGACGTTGCAGTTTTTGGTAAGCAAGATGATGAATGGGGTGAACTTGTCTGCGCAGCAATTGTGTTAAAAGATGGCAAATCAGGAATTACGCTTAATGATTTAGAAGGATTTTTAGAAGAGAGTTTAGCGTCTTATAAAATACCAAAGAAACTTTTTATTAGAAATGAATTACCAAGAAATGAATTGGGAAAACTATCAAAAGCAGGTTTGGCTGAGATGATCACTGAATAGTAGTTTAATTTTGAGTTTTATGTGATTTCAATCCTTCGTTAATTGTAATATCCATTTTCTTTTTCTTCCATGTTTCCTTATTTATAAATACGTGTACCGTTTTCACGTTGGCACATAGTTCCCCTAATTGATTCTTACAGTTATAACTAAGTTCGAATGAAGATTCCTTTAATTGCGTTACATTAATTTCAATAACAACATCATCCTCATATTTTAAGGGTTTTAAATAATCAGCAGAGCTATGTACAATTGGAACAAAAAAATCATCATTGTTCCAGTAGTCAAAATCAAGATCGAATGAAGATATTAAGTTTTCATATGCCGAATGACAAAAGTAAAATATATTCCCGTAAAACATTATTCCGGCTGGATCACAGTTAAAAAAATTAACTTTTCTCTTAATTGTAAACATACCTGTTAAATTAATTATCTATTTATAATTACATCAAAATTTGATTTTATCTAGAAATTAAATATACCAATCTAATGAAAACTTTTTCCTGTGATTTGCAGCATACATGGACAGAATCATAGAAATAAATCCACCAAAATTTGTGTGACATTCAGTACTCAAGTAAATTTGTTATTGCATTATTGAATTTTCATTACTGTAAATATTACTTGTATTCGAAAACTGAATTTCTATAACATGTTTTTATGTTTGAGGAAGTTAATTTGATTTTTAATAGGATTAGAGAATAGGTTTCATATACTAATAAGTTTAAGTCATCTATTGGGGTTGTAAACCCACTCTACTAATAATAGCACTATGTATGAATTCAAACAACGAAAGGAGAAAACCTTATGAACGGAAATGGTGATTGCCCTGTTCCACACGGAGCTGGGGGAGGTAAATCAATTAAAGACTGGTGGCCAAACCAGTTGAATCTTAAAATTCTCCACCAACACTCATCTTTGTCCAATCCTATGGGGAAGAAGTTTAATTATGCTAAAGAATTCAAAAAGCTCAACCTGAAGGCAGTCAAAGAGGATCTACACAAAGTGATGACTGATTCACAGAATTGGTGGCCTGCAGATTTCGGGCATTATGGAGGACTCTTTATCAGGATGGCCTGGCACAGCGCAGGTACGTACCGTATTGGTGACGGACGTGGTGGTGGTGGAACTGGTGCACAACGTTTTGCACCACTCAATAGCTGGCCTGACAACACAAACCTGGATAAGGCACGCCGTCTTATCTGGCCGATCAAACAGAAATATGGCAATAAAATTTCCTGGGCTGACCTGATTATCCTTGCCGGAAATGTTGCCCTGGAGTCTATGGGGTTTAAAACCTTTGGTTTCGCTGGTGGTCGTGAAGATATATGGGAACCTCTGGAAGACATATATTGGGGTTCTGAAGGTGAATGGCTGGCCGATAAAAGATATTCCGGGGACCGGGAACTTGAGAATCCACTTGCAGCGGTGCAGATGGGTTTGATTTACGTAAATCCCCAGGGTCCGAATGGTAATCCGGATCCGGTTGCAGCAGCTCGGGACATCCGGGAAGTCTTCCGACGTATGGCTATGAATGATGAAGAAACCGTTGCCCTTATTGCAGGAGGACATTCCTTTGGTAAAACACACGGAGCTGGCGATACAATACATAAAGGTCCTGAACCTGAAGCTGCAAGTATAGAGGAACAAGGTTTCGGGTGGAAAAGCAGCTTCCGGAGCGGAATAGGTCCAGATACTATCACCGATGGTGAAGAAGTCACCTGGACTAAAACGCCAACAAAGTGGAGCAATAACTTTTTTGAGAACTTATTTAAATATGAATGGGAACTTACTGAAAGCCCCGCTGGAGCAAAACAGTTTGTAGCTATAGATGCAGAAGATATAATTCCGGATGCATTTGATACTTCAAAGCATCATAAACCTACCATGCTGGTTACGGATCTTTCACTCAGATATGATCCGGAGTATGAAAAGATTTCCAGGCGTTTTTATAAGAACCCTAAAGAATTCGCAGATGCATTTGCTCGTGCGTGGTTTAAACTGACTCACCGCGATATGGGACCAAAGTCAAGATATCTTGGAGAAGAAGTACCTGAAGAAGATCTTATCTGGCAGGATCCAATTCCAGTCGTTGATCATAAACTTGTTAATGAAAAGGATATTGCTGGTCTTAAGAAAAAAATTCTCACATCCGGACTATCGATTTCGCAGCTGGTCTCAACCGCCTGGGCGTCTGCTTCCACATTTCGCGGTTCTGATAAACGTGGTGGAGCAAATGGTGCCCGTATTCAACTTTCTCCACAAAAAGATTGGGAAGTCAACCAACCTGATCAACTGAAGAAGGTTTTGAAAAAACTTGAGGCAATTCAGAAAGAATTCAACAAAGCTCAATCCAGTAAAAAGAAAGTATCACTTGCTGACATCATAGTCCTTGGTGGATGTGCTGCTATTGAACAAGCAGGTAAAAACGCAGAACATAAGGTAGAAATACCTTTCTATCCGGGACGAACTGATGCGACACAGAAGCAGACTGACGTTGAATCCTTCGCACCTCTCGAGCCAGTTGCTGATGGATTCCGCAATTATCAGAAGACCAAATTCTCTGTACCTGCAGAGGAACTGTTAGTGGATCGTGCTCAATTGCTTACTTTGACGGCTCCTGAAATGACAGTTCTAGTTGGTGGTATGCGAGTCCTGAATGCAAACTTTAAAAACTCACAACACGGAGTCTTCACAAAAAATCCAGAAACACTCACCAATGATTTCTTTGTGAACTTACTCGATATGGGAACTGAGTGGAAAGCAAATAAGGATGATAAAGATGTGTTTGAGGGTCGTGACCGTTCTACAGGCAAAGTAAAATGGACTGCCACCCGTGTTGACCTAATCTTTGGTTCGAACTCACAGCTCCGGGCACTTGCAGAAGTCTATGCCCAGGAAGATTCCAAGAAGAAGTTTGTGAATGACTTTGTGGCAGCCTGGAACAAGGTTATGAATGCGGATCGCTTCGACCTTAACTGATTTCTGTTGAAGTAGCAGTTAGATGGATCAAAGTTAATTATATTAACCTTGGTAGAAATGTAAAAGAAGTCTTGAGAATATTGAATTCCTTGTAAGTTGGTGATTTAGCTTCTTACAATTAGAAACGTAAACAAAGTTCACTTCAAAAAACGACACATAACAAATTGTGAATTGATGCCATATCCAAAAGATATGGCATCTTTAGTTTAAACTAATTTAATATCTTCAAGAAAAGGAAATTTATTTCTTACTTCTTTAACATAGTTTTTATCAATCTTAACTGTAATTAACTTTTCTTTATTCTCTATAGAAACCAATTCTTTACCCATCGGATCGAAAACACTACTGCAACCTGTATAATGAAGTTTCGGATCATCCCCCACTCGATTAACACCTGCAACATAACATTGGTTTTCAATTGCCCTTGCTTTAAGAAGTGTTCGCCAGTGTTCAATTCTCGTATCAGGCCAGTTTGCAATTACTATGATGAGCTCTGTCTTCTCCTTTCCATAGAACCTGTACAACTCTGGAAACCTCAGATCGTAGCAGATTGAAAGTCCGGCTTTCCAACCGTTTATATCAGTTACAACAGGTTCAAGACCTGGAGTAAAATGTTTATCTTCATTCGAATAGGAGAAGGGATGAATTTTACGATAAGAATTCTCCAGTATTCCCTCACGGGAAATATGAAGTAGAGTGTTAAAATGGCTTCCTGAATTTTTTTCAATGATTCCTGCAACAATGTCGCATTCATATTCCTTTGCAACTCCGACGAAATATTTAAAGCTTTCAGATTCCATATTCTCACTATAAACTTCTGAACGCATAGTAAACCCTGTAAGAGTCATCTCAGGAAATATTAGTAAATCAATATCTCCTATATTTTCTTTTAAAAGTGAATTTAGTTTTAATTTATTTTCTGTCTTATCCTCCCATTTGGGGTCGTACTGTACCAATCCTATTTTCATTCTCTTCACAACTAAAAATTTTAATGTAAAATAAATTAAAGAATTTTTTGATTAGGTATGAAAATTGGAGTATACTGTTTATTGTTTTTATGTTCTGTTTTTACTTCACTATATTTGCACCAATTAATCTAAATATATTACTAAATGAAAAATTCAAATAAAATACCTGTTGGAATTCTCGGAGCAACCGGCAGTGTTGGACAAAAATTCATTCAGCTATTGGCAGACCATCCTTGGTTTGAGATTAAAGAACTTGCAGCGTCAGAATCATCAGCGGGTAAAAAATATAAAGATGTTGTTGATTGGTTTTTACCAACTTCTTTACCTGATCAAGTTAAAGATATTGTGATTAAAAAATGCGAACCTGTTCTAAATTCCAAAGTTGTATTTTCAGGTCTTGATTCAAGCATAGCCGGAACTGTTGAAACTCAGTTTGCAGAAAATGGTTATAAAGTAATATCAAATTCCCGTAACCATCGCATGGATGACGATGTTCCTCTTCTTATCCCGGAGATTAATCCTGATCATATTAAACTTATCAATAGTCAAAAATTTGGTGATGGTTTTATTGTTACTAACCCAAATTGTTCTACTATTGGCCTAGCAATAGCATTGAAACCTTTATACGATAATTTTGGAATTGAAGAGGTTAATGTAGTGACAATGCAGGCAATTTCGGGTGCAGGAAATCCGAAGAAAGTAAATCTAAATATAGAAGATAATGTTCTCCCATTCATAAATGGTGAAGAAGACAAGATAGAAACAGAACCATTAAAAATCTTTGGTGAATTAAATTCGAATAAAATTTTATTTAAAAACTTTCTAATTAAGGCTCTGTGTAACCGTGTTAACGTCACCGACGGACACATGGAATCTGTTCAGGTTAAACTATCAAACCCGGCGACAAAGGATTCCATAATTGATTCATGGCGAAACTTTTCATCTGAACCGCAAAAACTAAAACTACCGTTCGCACCAATCAATCCAATACATTACTTCGAGCAAAACGATTATCCACAACCTAAGCTTCATCGCGATCTGGAAAAAGGGATGGCTGTATCAATTGGTAAATTTAATACCGATAAATTCTTTGATTATAATTTTGTTGTGTTATCGCATAACACAGCCAGAGGTGCAGCAGGGGGAGCTATACTTTGCGCAGAATTGCTAAAAGCTAAGGGATATATTTAACTTCAAGAAATTATTTTCTTAGTAATCCATTCTTATTACCATTTTATCGGAATGATGCTTTCCTTAAATTTGTTAGATGCAAAAGAAATCAGTTTTACAGATGAATAAGGATCCTAACAGTACTTTTTCTATCTTCAGCAACTTTCCCGATATGTATTTCCTTATATCAGCTGCTGGAGAGATCAACAGTATGAATTTGGCTGCGTCTAATTTGATTAAAGAAAAAGATGCAACTGAAAGTTACACTGAAATATTTGATCTGATTGAATTATGTGACAGGAATGAAGCTGTCAAAATATTTAATTATTGTATTCGAGAACACAAGAGTAAACAATATAAGACCCGTTTTTTTATTAATAGAAAACTGATAGATGTTAATTTGACATTTTCGATTCCATTTTCTGAGGATGATGGGG
>JARRKK010000083.1:0-9395 GCA_037388105.1 Ignavibacteriaceae bacterium
AAACAGAAAAAATGATTACTGATGCTTTGAAAAATCTTTAGCGATTGGGTACCTAGAACCAATCCCTGTCAATTCTCAGATCTACTGCGCAATCTCTTAAAAGTTTTACTGATTTCTTATAGAGAAATCGATTTATAATATTTTTTTGAAATTTATTTTACTTGCTATTTAGCAATAATTTATTTTCTTTACTTTTAGGTTTCAATCGGGATTGTAGATACAATTCTCAACATACACTCTAAAGGACTGTGAATCCTGATTTTCACAAGTGAGTTTATTCTTAATATAATTCCTGGTGAATATTATTAGGAATGAAAACTTACAATTAAACAAACAAAATGGATATTTAATTTACAAACTGATTTTTATTAGGATTTGAGAATGGGCCTCATTTCCCGATAAGTATTAATTAGGCGGTCAATCAAGTCGAGACAACATGACATTAACATCCATCCCAGCGTTCAATCCTCAGATTGAGAGTGCAATCTCTCGATTTAGTACAGAGTTTATTATGCATTATGGTCGAGCGTCAGTATTTGTTGCTGCTCTTGCCGATGCATGGACTATAGCTATGTCAAAAATGCTTCTTGCTAATAATATGCTTGAGAGTAATTATCCAATTATCACAATAGCTGAGAAAGATGCTTTAGAAACACTTAAGAGAATTACTCATCGCTCCGAAATACTCACACATGCCATCTTTCAAGAACCGTTTGGTTTTGCAGCAGTAGGTGTAATTCATGAGGCATTCGAGAAAACGTTTGAAGGGGGTAGTTTTGCTGTGTGGTTAGAAGCTCTGGAGAACAAGGATTATGGGAAATGTATAAGCATCACCGGGTGATGCCTTGCAATACTGCGATATTCCTCTTGATTACTTCGGAGTTTGATAATATTCAGCTGAGTTGTTGTTAACGATTTTTCGGTACTCTAACAAAGGTTATCAAATTTTCAAAACCCTGACTAAAAAGCAAATACAGTGGACGCGAAACAGCGCTATGGCTTTTCAAGGGCAGGAGATGTAACGAGGTTTTGTTGTGTTGATACGATTCGTGCCTTAAAGTTTCGCGCCACTGATTTGCAGCGTTGGCCAGCAAAAAAACTGCAGTGGAATATGATGTTTGAAGAGAGACAATAACGAATAGAACAACATATTAAAGCAGCTTATGAGAGAAAAGATTGGGGACAAGTTCTAATTATTCTAAAACTTTATCGCGGGACAAATGACTTTTCAGAAGATCTTCTTCAGGAACTTGAGTCTACTGTCAAAAACACTCAATTATAAGAGCAATTAGGTTTAGAAAATGCATTTGAACAGATGTCTGAAGAAGAAATTGGCATAATTGGTGAGTGTTTGCATGCTACCGTATATGGGCCATTTTTTCCTGAATGGGAGTTTAGCTCAATTTTTGGTTTGGAGGGGGAAGAAGTTGCTAGAGTAGCCAATGATTTGCCTACTATTGATATTGAGGATGAGGTTGTTGGGCCTGCCATCAATAACTCGATGAACTGGTTGTTATTTTATCCACACAAAAAATACGACGATGGTCTAACTTTATTTCTGTATCTCCTCAAAAGAGTTATGAAGTTTATAACAGATGGCGGATGCTTACAGGTCGGAAGACTAATGAGAGTCGTGGTAAAGCCGAGTTCTTTCACAATCTGGAATAACGACCTCCTTTTATTGCGGTACTCTCGCCTAAGAAAAATGCTGGCTAACCATGCAAATCACCCGATGCCAGACTCGGCGCATTTAATTGAGGTTGACTTCGCCACTTTGAGGGAGCTGTAAGCTCAAAGATTTCAGGGGCACGGGTTATTTGCCAATGTTAAAAATCAAATATGAAATTATCATTATCCTTATTATCTCTGTTAATTTTATTTCATAGTTGTTCAACAAGTAAAGTTAACTACAACAGTTTGGTCAATGATGATCGAATAAAAAAATTGTCTTCTAATGATGATAAAATATATCTTTACGAGTATACAGATGATTACATATTCTGGGGAATCGATACATTGAAGGGAGTAACAACAAAAGCTGATTCAATTAATGTTTCTTATCCATATAGTCATTCAACAACGTTTTACTTTAAGATAATATCTGATTCAATGCATATAATTCAAGAGTTAATTGATACGAACAGAGTTTCCCAAATATTATTTAATGATATACTTAAGAAAGGAAATTATGGGATTGTTCTAAATGGCAATTATTTTAAAAGTGGATTGTACTGGTTGAAATCATTCTATGGAGAAAATCAACCAGTCTTAAAGAAATTTATATTATTAAGATAGAAACTAGCTAACAGCAATTCAACGCGACAGCTGAATTCTCAAGCTAAAATATCCTCAACCATAATTGGTTAAGGATAAGCGAAATCCAGACGAAAGTAAAATCGATACACGAGAGTAAATGAAGGTAAGATAAAAGGGAGCTATGCTCCCTATAGTTATTTCATCAATATCATCTTCCTGGTTTCCTTCATTTTCCCGGCTACCAATTCATAAAAATACATCCCGCTCGAAAATCCTTCTGCATTCCATTCAACCTGATAAGCACCTGCCGGTTTCTCGTCGTTCAAAAGTGTAGCAATTTCATTTCCGAGGATATCGTAGATCTTTAAACTTACATATCCAGATTCAGCAATTCGGAATTCTATTTTAGTTGAAGGATTAAAAGGATTGGGATAGTTCTGATACAACGAATAATTATTTAATTGTGTAGATGGTTCCTTAATGGCAGTTGGCTGATCAATAATTTCAGTTTTTAATCCAGGTAGAAAGAATGCAGGTATTCCTATAAAAGATAAATCGATATCTGTTGCAGGAATAATATCCTGTATTATCCAATTATCCTCGGCAACCCATACAGTATCTAACTCATATGCAACCGGAACAGGAAATGGTCCAAAAAGTAAACTTACTCCCTGCTGAATCAAAAATCTTTTACACGCAAAATTTCCAATCTTTGTCATTATTGTATCATCTTCCAACCTTTCACCCAAATATTCAAATCTTAGTGAAAGATCTAACGAATCGTTGGAAACTGTGGTATCTACTGAGAAAATTGAGTATTCAGTATTCACATTTTCATCAAATCTGTAAACCGAATACCAGTCTTCAAGGGAGGCAAAAAAATCAACAAAGGTAAAATTATTAAAGCTTATCAGGCTATCTACAAATTCAAGGAACTCACCTAATCCTCCAAGTTCAAAATATTCGTATCCATTTGCTCCTGAAAAATATAAATACAATGAATCCGTATAGGGCTGAAGATCTATTGTCTGCTCTAAGCCTTCTTTAGAGAGGACTAAATTTGCAATATTTCCTTCGTAATCAGTGGTAAGTGCAAAAGAATCCTGTCTAAAAAATCTGTCAGTTTCAATTTCATTGTTTAACGAATCAAGCGGAGTAACAATAAATCTCCACTTATATCCAGATTGAGACGGAAAATAATCGCTTGCTTGCTGAGCGTTAATGTAACCTGCACAACATATAAACAACAGAATATAAGTAACTCGTTTCATTTTAGGTCCTTCATAAAATTATTAATTAATGATAAAAAATATAATCTTCCAAAGTTAAAAATTAGTCTCAGTGTATAGTTTCTTATCGATCTCATATTACCAATACATTCGATTAATAATAACTGGTGAAATACTTAATACTTGAGTAAAAAAACATCTGTAAAATATGGGTTTAATAATTTTTCCATTTAGTCTCTCACTATTTGAGAAGAATCATCTTCTTCATTTTCTGATATTCACCTCCGTTTATTCCAATGACCTTAATTTCATATAAGTAAACACCGCTACTTACCTGAGAACCTTTCCAATCAGTTCCATTCCATACTACACTGTAATTTCCTGCACCGAATTCTTCATTTACTAAAGTCACTACTTCTTGTCCTACCAGATTAAACACAGTAAGCACAACCACTGAATTAATCGGAATTGAAAATTCAATAGTAGTGTTTGGATTAAATGGATTTGGAAAGTTTTGGCTTAACTGATAGTCCATTGGTGCAGTTATACTAACTTCTATTACACGTGAGTAATCGATCGATCCATCGTAATCAATTTGTTTTAATCTATAATAGTATTTTCCAAGCTCGACACTTTTATCCACAAAAGTATACTCTTGAGATTCAGTTGTGGTACCTGAACCATTAACAAATCCTACTGACTCAAAGTTCCTATGCTCATCACTTCTTTCAATCTGGAAACCTAAATTATTTGTTTCAGTCGAAGTTGACCAATTTAATGTAACTTCCCCCGACTCTGAGTTGGCAGTAAAATCAATTAACTCTACAGGAATAACTATAGGATCAATAATTCCAGTATTTAAACCGGGGAGAAAAAAAGCAGGTATTCCTATAAAGGACAAATCTATATCTGTAGCCGGAACAATATCCAGCACGATCCAATATCATTAAGTAATCCAAACAGTAACAACTACAAAAACAAGAGGGACAGGGAATGGTCCAAAAAGTAAACTTACACCTTGTTGAATCAAAAACTTCTTACAGGCAAATACTCCAATCCCGGTTGTGATTGTTTCATCTTCTAGTCTCTCACCTAAGTATTCAAATCTAAGGTTAAGATCCAGCGAATCATTGGAAACAGTGGTATCGACCGAGAAAATTGTATACTCATTATTCACATTTTCGGCAAATCTGTAAACCGAATACCAGGCTTGAAGTGAAGTGAAGAAATCAACAAAAGTAAAATTATCAAAGCTTATCAGGCTATCAACAAATTCAAGGAACTCACCTAATCCTCCAACTTCAAAATATTCGTATCCATTTGTTCCCAAAAAATGTAGATACGATGAATCTGTATAAGGCTGAGAATATATGGTTTGTGCAGGACCTTCTTTTGAAAGAATCAAATTTGCAAGATTTCCCTCGTAGTCAGTCGTAACTGAAAAAGAATCACGTCTAAAAAATTTATCAGGATCAATTTCATTGTTTAAAGAATCAAGCGGAGTAACCATAAAGTTCCACTTAAATCCCAACTGAATCGGAAAATAATCGCTTGCCTGTTGAGAGTAGCCTATCGCTGAACTTATCAACAGGGATAAAATCAGTAACAGCGGTTTCATTTTATACCTCCAAATTACTAATGTAAAATAATTTTAAAAGATAGTATAAATTTTACTACAAGTTTTTAATCAATTATCCAGTTAAATCCCAGTGAATAATTTCTTATAGGTCTCAGATTTCCTATTAGTTCTATGAAATTATAATTGGTTAAATTTTTAATGTTAATATAAATATCTAATGGAAAACCAATCTCCCTAAAATTATATGCTACTCTCAGATCTGTTGTGAAGACATCTGTACGAAGTTCACCATCCCTAATAATACCTAGATCAACAAGTTCATTATCTATCTCCTCAACCCTGCTCCAGTAACGAAAATAAATACCCGCATCAAAATTCCATTTCCAGAATTCTAGACTTGAATATAAAGTATTGCATGGACGATATTTAAGAGCAATATTTATTTCCAGTTCTTTCGTCCATAAATATGTATAGCCAATTGTAAAGTTCATTGAATTAGGTATAATACTAATCAATGAATTAATCTCAAATCCCTGAATTCTTGCTCTAACCACATTATCAAATTTTACTCTATTATCGGCCGGATCAAAACTTGGTTCAATCATATCATAATATTCATTATTAAAAGCAGCTAAATCCAGATTCCAATCATTAAGTATTTGATAGTTAACACCAACCTCAAGTGTCCAGTTTGTTTCGGACTGAAGATAAGGATTTGGCTTGATCTGTATTCCACTTGTAGCTGTTGAGGTGAATGCTTCGGCTAAACTTGGTGCCCTGAATCCTCTTCCCATTGATGATCGAAGTAATATTCTATCGGTTAACCTATAATTTAGACCTAATTTAGGAGATAATGCACTTAATCCATCCAGTGAATCCAGTTTCGTGTAATCGTATCTTAGTCCAAGTGAAAGAAAAAGAGGGAATCCAAAATTAATATCGAGAAGTGAATATGCAGCATAACTAAGTGCATCAGGATTACCAAAAAGAGATGAAGTTACATCTGAAGTATATCCTTCGATACCTGTTACTAATATCATATTGTCTGATAAACTGGAATTAACCTGAATCTCGCCTCTCAAAAGGTGCGAAATTGATTTATTAACTGGAGCGAAATTATCTTTCCAATCATTTAAATAGTAGCTGACGTTAATTCTGTAATAAATTTTCGTTCCTATAACACTCCTATACACCAATCCCATTAAATACCGGTTTGTTTCAATTTTATCTCCCAGTGAATTATTAGGAGGTATCAAAGTATTATGTGAGTCTTTCCAATAAACAAAATTCTCAGCTCTTTTATTAAAAGTGCTTCCCAAAAATGTTAATGAAGATGTTGGAGTAAAGTTGTAAATCATTTTTAGGAAGCCCACATATTTTTTTATTTGATCATTTAGTCTATAGCTCATATTCTCAAGTCTGGAAAACGAAATATTGAATCCCAACTTACCAATTGTGTTTGAGTGAGCGAGAGTTAATCCGTTAAATGGCCGCATCTCATCAGACCAATTCCATTCATCATAGTAAGGTTTATCAAACACACCAGCAAATCCATTAATTGTTGTTGTCGGACGTGGACTAATAGCACGGGTGATTGCGTTAACCACTCCACCAATTGCAGATGAACCGTAAAGTGAACTCGCTGCTCCTTTTATTATTTCCACACGGGTTAACTCTGTAACTGGAATTGCTTCCCAAATTGTTTCGCCTGTATCTCCCGTATAAAACGGTATACCATCAAGTGCTAATACAACTCTGGAACCTGCTCCCCTGCTATAACCGCTAGATCCTCTTATACTTATTTGATCATCAACCATATTTATACCCGGTACATACCTTAAAGCATCTTCCATATCAGAAAAGTTTCTTTCGAGAAAATCGGTACCGGAGATTACTTCAGCACTTACTGGTAATTCGGATTTCTTTTGTTCATACTTTCCCGATGTTACAATTATCTCTTCCGATTCAATTACTTCCTCTTTTAAAACAACATTAATAACTAACGAACTATCACTTATAACTAAGTTCTCTATATCATAACTATTATAACCTATTGCAGAAAATTTAACACTGTATATCCCGGTTTTAAGATTTGAAATTTCATAGTACCCATTTATATCTGATGCATCGCCGTAAACAGTACCAATGACTGCAACATTAACATATTGTATGGGATTGTTAAGTGTATCAGTAATAGTTCCCCTAATACTATGGCTCTGCGCAAAAACTTGATTACTAAAGATTAATAAAAAAGTTACGATGTAAAAGCATTTAATAGAAAATCTAAATTGAAATATCTTCATTTAGTTACCTCCGGGAGGCTGTGGAGGTGGGTTATCAAAATCGCAGTATATATTAATATTTTCAATATATGTGTCGTCAGGGATGGTTAATATTCCGGGTGAAGATGTATCACCCTGGACATAGTAAACTCCACTTACAAACCAGTCTTTACGGGAAAGTGAAATATCATCTGTTGATTGTTGAGCAACCGCAACGTAATGGTAAACACTAGGTGAGGCATCATCTGGAATGAGTGGAATAATAGTTGAATCAGTTGAACTATATTGAAATGTTTGGACATTAAGCGGTAACTCAAAACTTAATAATCCGATATTTTGAAGAACAAAATCATCAGTATCGATAAGAGGATCTTTAAAAACAATAAGTACCATTCTCTTAATACTGTCAGGCCAGGCTCCATAAAATACTATGTTCCCACCAAATCCAAATTCCTGTTTTCCAATAAGCTTTGGTGCTATACCGTGTTCGGAATCACAGGAGATTGAAATTACTAACTGGCATACTATGCTGATGATTAATATTTTAACTTGAGTATTCATGATCATTCTTAATTCTACGTAACTGTATAATTTATTTCTTATCAGACTATTATACGACTGAAAATTTCAGAACCAGAATAATTAAAAGAAAATGCTATATCCACTAATTTCGTTTCAAAAACCGTTACTAGGGTTACAAAGGTAAAAATTAGAACACATTTGCAGAATTATTTTTCTAAATTATCTCTAAATTCGGTAGGTGAAACTCCAAATTGAGTGCGAAATGCTTTTGCAAAGTTTGCCGGATTTGTAAAACCAACCTCTAATGCTATTTCTGATATATTTCCAAAATTACTCTGTATAAGATTTGCCGCTTTGCTCAATCTTACAATTCTTATAAAATCACCCGGAGGATGACCGATGAGAGCGACGAACTTTCTATGAAGTTGTACACGACTAAGTGCAACTTCACTTGCAAAAGTATCAACATTAAAATTTTCATCAGTGATATGTTTTTTTATTACTTCAAGTGCTCTGTTTAAAAATTTCTTATCCTTAGAAGCAACATTAACATCAGTAATATCAAATAGTTGTTTATTCCTTCTCCTGTAGCTTTAGCCGTTAATAGTATCACAGGAATGTGACTTGTTCTTTCATCGGTTTTAATTTTTTTACAAAGTTCAAAACCATCCAATTTCGGCATCATTACATCACTTACAATTAAATCAGGAATATGTTCTAAAGCTTTACGAAGACCATCTTCACCATTAATAGCTTCAAGTACCCTATAATCTCTTACCAGGTAACTTTGAATGTATTTTCTGACATCGGTATTATCATCAGCAATTAGTACGAGTGGTTTTTCAGTTTCTGTTAATATAGTAATATCGAGTTTTGTAGTATCTTGTTTTCCATTTGTCATTAATTCTGGAGCTTTCTGTCTGATGATTTCTTTATCTACCTCTTGCTTTTCCTCACATATCTCTTCCGGTTTCAGGTGCTTCTTACCTAACGGTAGTTTTACAATAAAAGTTGTCCCTTTTCCCTCCTCACTTTCAACTTCTATCTTTCCATAGTGAAGTTCCACCAATTCCTTTGTTAATGCTAAGCCAATACCTGTCCCCTCATGTTCCCTTGTATGGCTCCCATCAACCTGGTAAAATCTATCAAAAATATTTTCAATTCTATCCTCAGCTATTCCAATTCCCTCATCAGAAATAACTATTTCGGCATTTTCTTCAGTACATTTAACAGTTATAAATATATTTTTTCCTTCTTTAGTAAATTTTAATGCGTTAGAAAGAATGTTGATCAATATCTTCTCCAACTTTTCAATATCTATGTATATAAATATCTTATCGAGTTCCGGGTTAAAGTTTAATGTTATTATTTTCTCTCCGCAAGGGATGCAAATGATTGCACCAATATCTTAACAATCGGAACTAAATCTTCTTCACAGGTTTTAAGTTCCATCTTTCCAGCTTCAAGTTTTGATAAGTCCATTAATTGATTTACCAATCCGTATAACATATCTGCATTTCTATAAAC
>JARRKK010000084.1:0-26899 GCA_037388105.1 Ignavibacteriaceae bacterium
AAAAAGAAGCTGTTTTCTATGTGCAGATAATCTTCCGCCCAGGCAAAAGGGGATAAAGTTACTTGATAAGTATATTTTACTGTGTAATCCCTATCCGGTTTTTCCTCATCACTTTACGATAGCTGCAATTAATCATCATCAGCAAGAAATAAAATCATCATTTTCCGAACTTTTGCTGCTTGGGAAGATGCTTTCAAAAAAATATTCACTTATTTATAATGGGCCAAAATGCGGAGCATCCGCCCCAGATCATTTACACTTTCAAGCATGCACAAAACACCAAATGTCTATTGAGAACGATTTTCATTTTATAGTTAAAAGATACGGTGAGAAGATTATAAACAATGAACAGCTTTATATAGCAGCTATAAATGATGGTTTGCGAAGATTCATCAGCTTTGAGACCAAGGATAAAGATATTCTTCAAAATACTTTTGATCAATTTTATAAAGCTTACCATGAGTTTAAGTCCGAGGAAGGCGAGCCAATGATGAATATAATTTGCAATTACGAAAAAGAATTTGGATGGAGAGTAATCATATTCCTTAGAAGCAAACATCGTCCATCACACTATTTTTTGGATAATGATAAAAAATATATTATAAGTCCTGCCGCAATTGACCTAGGTGGATTATGCATAATCCCCATGGAAAAAGATTTTATTAGAATAGATAAGGAAACACTTGGTGATATATTTAAAGAAGTATCACTTCAAAATGGCGAATATGAAAAACTCCTAAAAGCATTGAAAGAAAAATATAGCTAATGGTTATTTTAAGTCAGAAGGTGTTTGCGGACTTGATAATAGATGTTGAAACAGTTCCCATCTCTTCTCAGGATTATCTGCTGTACCATCGTTTGATTCGATATAATTTTTAACCAAGTCTTTCCCGTAATTATAGTTTATAACATAACTCCGATATTGTATAATAAAATCCATTCGTTTTTCTGCTTTTTCTTTTGAGAACAGATTATAATCTTGAAGATATTGAATAGCCTCTTCTCGCGCCCAAACACCATCCAGATAATTCCTTGCAGCTTCGTTTCCTGCATATGTTAATTCTTCAGTTAATCCAAGTACTTCGTAATATAAATCAGCATCTTTAACATCAAGTCCCGCAAGTGGGAAAAGAACTTCTTTCTCAAATTCTATTCTATCATTGCCAGGAAAGGCAACATCTATTCCATAATTAGCCGTACCTTCGGCGATTAGAGAAATTGGACTGAACAGGGGGTACACCGAATACTCAACCCATCCTCTTTTATTCACCAAAATATTCTCCAGCAACGTATTATGTACATGATGACCCGGATATCCTTCGTGCGCTGCTAAATCGATTGCCCGATCAATGTAAATTGGAAGGTCGGTATTCACCTGGATTAAACTATAGCTATTACCTTTGTACCAGTTATACCCTCCCCACGACTTATTTTTCACATATTCCACATTAAAATTTTCATTTTTGGGGAGTTGTAAATGTTGTAACGTTCTTTTCCGGCATTCATTTATCGCAGCAGTAAATACAGTATCGAGCTTGTTTACAGGGATAATGAACTTATCTCTAAATTGAGTTATTCTTTCAGAAACGTTACCATCACCTGGAAGCAGGCTATCTAGTTTGCTGATAATAATTTCAAAATGATCATTGCTTAATTTCGGCGGTTCTACATCGTATAAAATGCGGGCTTCCTGATCGAATTGAAATTCCCCGCCAGAAATCTGAAATATAATTCCCTTAACAGAAAGTAACTGTTTTGAAAGAAAGCGGAAACGTGATACCTCTACCTCTGTTACCTGGTAATCTTTGAGTGCCTCGAGATCATTAAGTAATTCATCGGTCCTGGAATTAAATGAATTTATAATAACAGAATCGATTTCTTGAATATCAGAAGACTTTGGTTTGAATTTTTCCGGACCATAATAAGCATCTATATAATCATCTTTATACAGCCCAATTTCTAAAACCAGTTTAATATAATTTTCAGCTATTTCGTTCATCTTGAATTCTAATTGATTTAACGGTTGTTGTTTCCTATCGGTGCAGGTTGTTAGAATAATAATTGGAAACAAAATAAAAAATAATTTAATTGATCTCATAACCGAAAAAATTATTGATTGAGGTTTAAAAAAATGTATGTCTCCAAGCAATAAAAAAGCCCCGCAAAGATCGGGGCTTTATTACTAATCTTTTACAAAAGATTATCTTTTCCTTTTCTTGGTTGTTTTTGCTGGCGGATATACAGCATCCTTTGCTTGTTTTGAAATTTTAAATTTCAAAACTTTCTTTGCAGGGATAACCATAGTTGCGCCGGTAGCTGGGTTTCTTCCCATTCTTTTCTTTCTCTGAGCTACCGTTAATTTACCAAGTCCGGGAATAGTAAAATCTTTCTTTGCTTCTCTGTATGAAAGACCAACTAGTTCATCCAGGAACTGGTTAGCTGTTTTCTTTGTTGTCCCGACTTTGCTTGCCAAATGATCAACAATCTGACCTTTGGTCATTGGTTTTGTTGCCATATCTTCACTCCTTATTAAATTATTAATTATGGTGCTAGTGAAAATAGAAATTTATTTTATTAAAATCTTTGTTGATTAGTCGATTAATAGCTATTTTTTATCTTTTAAATACGAGTATTCTAATTCAAGTAACTGATGAGAAAAACTCTTCCAATATTTTTATTGCTAATCATTCCTAGCATTTATTCACAATCATCTGACAGCTTAAAAGTTGATACTGTATCTGTAATCGCAAGATATGATACCCTTTTGGTTGATGATTCAACCCGGGTAATGAATAAATCAACAACCGTAGATTCCTTAGTTCCTATACAGAACCATCCATTAACTGACCTGTCCCGGACTATTAATAAAAGAGTTTTTTATTTCTATAACTACTGGTACACAGGCGATTTCTTAAGAACTTTCTCTTTGAATTTCATTAAAGACCTGGCTTTTTTGGGACAACCAAATGTATCTTTTATTTATGGTGCAGGATTTGGCGGGATTAGTTTTATGGAAGACGGAGTTCTTTGGAATAACAGGTATACTAACTCTCTCGATTTAAACCAGGTTCAAAGTGAAGATGTTGATTCAATCGAAATTATTCCTTCTCCCAGAGGCTTCCTGTATGGACCAAATAATAATCCGGTAAGTGTAAATTTTATCATGAAAGATTTCATTTCCACTGAACCTTACTCCCGGATAAAATACTATGAAGGTCCGTATGGCGAGGCAATGATTGATGGGATATTCAGCGCCCAGATTTACGAAAAATGGAAATTATCATTCGGCGTTACCAACCGAAGTGCCGATGACCGTTACGTAAATAGTGCGTACAGTTCCTGGCTGGTAAATGCAAAACTAAAATATTATTTATCAAATTCTATTAACATCACAGCACTTTATAGTTATGTTGATACTGATGTTGGATTAAATGGAGGTGTTGATGTAGACAGTATATCTAAAGTTACAAACGATATCAATACAATATTGTATAATAGCATCATAGCTCCGGTTGTTTATCCAGCCAGAATAAATAGTGTTTTAAATCATAATTTTGGATTGCGGGTGCAGACATTACCGTTTGATGATGCACGGGCTGAATTGTCAATTTATTACAAATCTAATTCCAACGAATTAATGAATGATATGGACACATTAATTGTTAAAAATACGGATGAAAATAAAACATATGGAGTATCGCTGAACTACAATCATCATATTGGTGACATGTCTTTCCAGGTGCTGGGGACATACGAGGATAATAATACAATTGAAAATAATAAAGTTGAAGAGGTTTACAATCGAACTTACGATTATAATTATCTTTCAGTCAGTGCCATTTTTTCACTTAATTTATTAAATAACTTCTTAATACCATCGATATTTTATAATTATTCGATAAAGGATATAAGTGATAATAATTCTTCAAGTTCTTTCAAAAAATCGGGATTGGGGATTGATCTGCAAATTAATTTCCCAAAGAATTTCACCTTTTATTTTGGCTACTCAGGTTATGAACAGGCTAACACTCAAACTACGTCTACAATTGAATTTGGGGGACGATATAATAACAATAATCTAAAAATAGATTTAAAAATATTTTCCAGAAATGATTTTGTACCTTATTACTTATTTCAACCCTATAACCTGACTCCAACAGTGTTAATATCAGAGAGTGATGATATTAAAGGTTTGGGATTAATATTTAATTATAGTGTTTGGAAATTATTGTTAGAAACGAACACATCTCATTATTTCGATATAGAAGGTTATAATTTTTATATGCTTCCCGACTTGCAGTTTACGTGTGGCTTTTTTGTAAATGATATGTTTTTTGATAACAACTTATACCTAAAAGCAGGGTTTATTTATTACTATACAGGAAATATTAATGCACTCGCTGCGAAAAGTGGTGTCGTCGATGTGGAACCATCAAATAAGCTTGATTTATCCGTTGCGGGTGAGATTAGGAAAGTAGCTATAGTTTATTTTGCCTGGGAGAACTTATTTAACAACGAGTATTTTATAACGCCTTATTATCCTATGCCGGAGAGGACTATAAGGTTTGGAGTTTCGTGGGAATTATTTGACTGAGACTCTGGGCCAGTTCGTGACATATTCCCTATTTGGGAGAGAAAATAATAGTGGTTGTAAAATAGATTATAAACTTAACATATCCTTGAATTTAATTGCCTGTCTTCTCGATACTTCAATCTTTTGTCCATCTTTAAGTTTTACAAGTAATCCGCCGTTTAACCATGGCTCGATGGAAGCTATCCATTTCAAGTTAACAATGTGTTTTCGATTTGCTCTAAAGAATGTTTTATCGTCAAGTCTTTCATCAAGATAGTTTAAAGTACGCAAAATAAGAGGTTTGTGATCCTCAAAATATATCCGCACATAGTTGCCTTCTGACTCAAATACTCTTACAGATTCCAATTTAACAAACCAGCATTTTTCTCCATCCTTAACAAACACCTGATCGCTTTCCAGTAGTATCTCTTTATCCAGATCTCTAACTGTTTTCTTACGGTTCTTTTCAACTAGTTTATTTACCGTTTCTTCAAGTCTCTTTGGTTCGATAGGTTTAAGCAAGTAATCCAGAGCATTATATTCAAATGCTTTCAGTGCATATTCATCATAAGCGGTTGTAAATATTACTGTTGGAACACTATCAAGTTCTTCAAGCATTTCAAACCCGGTTTTACCCGGCATCTGAATATCTAAAAAGAGTAACTCTGGTTTTAGCTGTTGTATTTTTTCAAGTGCATCATCTGCGTTCACCGCTTCACCCACCACTTTAATATCTTTGAATGGACTTAGCAATCTTTTTAATTCTGTTCTGGCTAATCTTTCATCATCTACTATTAACGCTTTCATTAATATATACCTCCTATATGTTCGGGCTTGGTTTATTCGGGATTGATTGGGATTATTAATTTGGCTAATACTTTGCCCCCATTTTCATTTGTGAGGGAAAAAGATGCCGTTTCACCGAAAAGTAAATTTAATCGATGTTTCGTATTATTGATTCCAAAACCCTTGGAATTCTTCAGTGCATCATTTTCAAGATGTCCGCTATTTCTTATCTCAACAAGTAATTGCGAGTTTTCTACTTTTGAGTTGATATTAATTTCTCCACCCGATGTTATTTTCGAAATTCCATGTTTAACACCATTTTCAACTAAAGTTTGAATCATCATCGGTGGTATTTCTATAAAAGATTCAGCTTTTCCTATATTTAAATCATACTTCAATCTTTCTTCAAACCTTATCTTTTCAAGATCAAGATAATTTTTTACTGTCTCTATTTCTTCTCCCAGCGGAACACTCTCAGCTCTTTCCATTTTAAGCGAGTATCTTAAAATGTTTGAAAGTTTTGTTAATGCAATCTTTGCGCTCTCTGGATCTTCCTCAATTAATGCGCGTATGCTGTTCATTGCGTTGAACATAAAATGAGGATTTAATTGTGACTTTAATGTTTTCAGCTCATAATCTTTAACTGCTGCTTCCCAAATTAACGATTCAATTTCAGTCTTCTTATAATTTTGCAGATAGTGAATTGAAAAATAAATAAGTGCCCACACTAATGAAATTCCTGTTGTATTTATTATACCGACCGCGGGTTTTATTAAGGTGTAATTTTCCCTTGCCATATTGCCGGAAAGGACACTGATTCCATAGACTACCCAATAGATAGTTAAACCAAGTAAGATACTTGATATAATAACTCTTGGTATAATCTTGTTAAGTGGCAGGTTCAACCAGTTTAATTTATTTATTATCTTTCTGAAGATGTGTGTAAAACCAATTCCTGCAAAAACAAAATAAGCACCAACCAATATTCGCTCCCACTGTAATGATTCGAATGAGGAAATAATTAACAGATTAAGCAAAGTAAATGTGCTCCAACCGGATATTTGGCAGATCCAATAAAGAGCATTATGGCTGATATTTAACTTTCTCACAGGTATTCTCTCTACATCAATTCTGGGAGGGAAATAATTTATGTTCTTAATCGCCTGCATTAAATATAATTGTAGCTATAGTAAAACGAAACCTGTGTTAACATAAAATAAGCCAGGAAATTTCCTGGCCCATTAAATTTTAGATGTGAAAAATACTTGTCACTGATGAGACGAAGCTAAAAATTTTTATCTGTGGTTATATAATGTGATGTGCGGAATTATTGATTGGAAATTCATTGTTTGTGAGATTCACCCCGAAGGTGAGTCTCACCTTAAATGTTGATTTTACAGAGAAAGAATATCATTATAAATAATAAAAGCCATAAGAAGCAGTAAGATTACTAGACCTGTATTTTGTATTGCAATTTTTATCTTGATAGGTATTTCTCTTTTTGTAATTCCTTCAATTATGATTATCAATAGGTGGCCGCCATCTAAAACAGGAAAAGGCATAATGTTTATGATGGCTAAACTCAAACTCAGCAATGCGAGAAAATACAAAAAACTGGAGATACCAATGTCTGCAGTCTTAGCAGCATATTGCGCTATTTTAACAGGACCACCAAATGCTTTACCGAACTCAACTTTGCCAGTGAATACTTTACCGAGCATATTGAATGTGAGATCGGTGTAATTAACAATATCGACCAAACCTCTGTATATTGATTCAAAGAATCCATACGATGTATATTTAATATCACCTTCGAATTGTGATGTTATTGAAATTCCAATCATTCCATCTTCACCGGGAGTTACTGCCATTGTAATTGTATCAACACCCCTCTCTATGCTAACTGGGATTTCGGTTTGCGGATTGCTCTTAATTATCTTGGTTACCTGGAAACGTGATATCACCGGAATGTGGTTAATTTTCAGGAATATGTCGCCTGCTTTTAATCCTGCAGTCATTGCCGGGGAATTATCTAAAACCTGACCAATTGAGGTTACTGAACCCTCAGGTAGAATAAAATCTACTTGAGATTCATAGTCGGGGATTTTTGATCGTGGTATGAGAAGAGTTTTCTCTGTTCCGTTTCTTTCAACTACTACATTAACATCTTCTCCCAAAGACTGTATAAATAACTTTGCAATCAAATCTTCCCAATTATTAACCGTTTCACCATTAATTGAAAGGATTTTATCATTTGTTTTAAAACCCGCAGAGTCTGCAGCAGAGCCATTTACAACATTAGAGATAGTTGTTGTGTTAAATATTGCTCTTTCCTGAAAGAAATTGCCACCCCAGAATACCATCCAAGCAAGCATAAAGTTCATGAACACACCGGCAGTGATTACAAAAATTTTCTGCCACATTGGTTTAGAACGGAATTCATATGGTTCCGGTTCCTTGTTTGCAAATTTGGTGTCAAAACTTTCATCAACCATACCTGCAATTTTAACGTAACCACCTAATGGCAGCAGGGAAAGTCTGTAATCGGTGCCTCCTTCGCCATCGAAGTCTTTTTCTAATTCTCCAAATGTAAAACCCTTTTTCTTATTCCAGCCGAACAATCGTCTGCCGAATCCAATTGCAAATACATCCACTCTCATACCACTCAACTTTGCAGCTGCAAAGTGACCGAACTCATGAATGAAGACCAGAATACCTATGGTAAGAGCAAAATATATTATATAATCCATTGATAAATTTTCCTTGTTAGTTTAGGGTTTTAACAAATTCACGGGTTTCCCTATCACAGTCAAAAATCGTGTCAATACTTGTAGAGTTGTTATTTTCAATTTTTTCAAGTGCTCTGCTTATAAGAACGGGAATATGTGAAAATTTTATCTCCCTGTTTAAGAATCTTTCAACGGCGATTTCATTTGCAGCATTTATCACACATGGTGCAGTACCGCCTATTTCTAATGCATCAAATGCTAATTTAAGACATTCAAATTTATTTAGGTTCGGTTTATAAAAATTTAGTGTTCCAATTTCCGGTAGATTGGTTCTTTCATAATCATTTTCAAATCTTTCAGGATAGGACAGTGCATATTGAATAGGCAGTTTCATATCGGGCAATCCCATCTGTGCTTTAATTGAACCATCTTTAAACTGAACCATTGAATGGATAATCGACTGGGGATGAATAACCACTTCAATTTTATCAGTTGGAAGATCAAATAACCAAAGAGCCTCAATTACTTCAAGACCCTTATTCATCATAGTAGCGGAATCTATTGTTATCTTATTTCCCATTTCCCAGTTGGGATGATTAAGAGCTTCATCTACAGTTGCATTTTCAAAAGATGATTTATCTTTGTTTAGAAATGGCCCTCCGGAAGCTGTAAGTATAAGTTTTTCAACTTCGTTAATACTTTCACCAACAAGACACTGAAAAATTGCACTATGCTCAGAATCAACAGGAATTATTTGCGCCCCGCTTTCCAAACAGGATTTTTTTACAACTTCACCGGCAACTACAAGAGTTTCTTTATTTGCTAATGCTATTCTTTTACCGCGCTTAATTGCTTCCAGGGTCGGAGCAAGTCCGGCAAATCCAACCATGGCGCCAACAAATATATCATAATCGGCTTCTATTGCCGCGTTGACCAGGCCATTATTTCCAATTAGCAACTTGCAACCGGCGGGAAGAAGTTCTTTAATTTTATTTGCAGGTTCTTCTTCTTTAACAACAACGTATTCGGGATGGAACTCATGTGTTTGCTGAAGAAGAAGATCAGAATTAGAATTTACGGTAAGTGCAGAAACGGTAAATTTGTCGGGAAAGTTTCTTAATACATTAAGAGTATTTACACCAATCGAACCTGTAGAACCTAAAATAAAAATCTTTTTCATAATCATTAATATATAAGCATAAAAGCTATAAAAGAATAGTTTTTTTATCAATGTAATAACATTTGGAACTAAAATAACATAATTCATAGAATAGTGAAATCAGAATTACTCTTAATATACATCATTATAATTCCCTTGATACCTCGGTCATAATTACTATTTTTATAATATGTTTATCCGATTATTACTTTTATCATTTTTTATTTCAATGCTGGTATTTGCCCAGAATAATAATCAGTTGATGACAAAGCTTTCATTAGCTGAGAGTTATGAGCGGTCAGGTGATCTGGTGAACGCAGCAAATATTTATGAAGAACTATATCAGATTGATCCACAAAACAATCTCTATTTCGAGTCTCTGAACAGAATATACGTTTCATTAAAAAATTATGCGGCATCAATAAATTTGATTGAGACAGAAATATCCCTCAGACCAAAAGATATAAACTTGTATGGATTGCTCGGTTCGACATATTATTTGCTTGGAAATGAAGAAAAAGCATACCAGGTTTGGGATGAGCCATTTACATTTTTAGAACCAAATCCGGTTTTTTACAGAGTAATTGCAAATTATGCAATAGAAAGACGTGCATTTGAAAAAGCGATTGAAATTTACACTAAAGGAAAGGAAATTGCCGAGGATAAAACCATTTTCTCGTATGATCTTGCCTTACTTTATTCAATTACCATGCAATTTGAAAAGGCAGCAGAAGAGTATTGTTTTATCCTTATGTTAAATCCGGCGCAGCTGGAGACTGTAGAAACCAAAATCATTGCAAGTTCTAACAAACCAAATGCATTAAAAGCAACTATAGTTGTTGTTGAGAGGTTTGCTAGTGAAGATAATCTAAGTATTATGTATTTATTAGCCAGATTATATGTTGAAAATAAGGATTTTGAAAAAGCATATGAGCTGTATCTGGAACTTGACAACAAACAATCTAAACAGGGGATGGAACTTTATGGTTTTGCAGAATTTTTATATAGGGAAGATAACTATAGTCTTTCAGGGTTAGTTTATAAAAAGATAATAGAACTCTATCCGAACGCACAACTAATTCCATCGGCAAAGCTAGGCTATGCAAAATCGATGGAAGCAACATTGATGGAAGAATATTCGAAACAGCTGCCGATTTGGAAGCCATATTTTGAAGCAATACCCTTTGAATCTACTGATGTTGAAGTTGTAATTGATGCTTTTACCGAAGTGTCTGAACTTTACAATCATACCGAAGCTGCTTATGAGGCTTTGTTAAGAATAGGCATATTAAAATTCTATTTACAAGGGAAACAGGATGAAGCGAAAAAATATTTTAATAAAATAATTGAGGAAGCGCCTCTATCAAGAAGTTCATTTGAAGCATATACTGAACTTGGAGAAATTGCAATAATTAACGGCAATCTGGCGGAGGCAGAAAGGAATTTTACACAGATAACGGTTCTTGCTAAAGTTAATATTAATCAGATAAATGATGCAAAATATAGATTAGCTCGAATAAAGCTCTATCTCGGTGAGTTCGATCAGGCAAGGGCATTACTATCAGATGTAATGAAAGATCTAAAAGATAATAATGCAAACGATGCCCTTGAGTTATCATTAATACTGAACACATCGAAGAATGATTCGTCAAATCTTATGATATTTGCCAAGGGTGAATTTTTAGAGAAATGGAAATTGCACAGAATAATTACACACGATCCATTCAGCTGTGTAGCGATATAGTGGAAGAAGGAGAAAAAAACATCTATGCGGATAAAGCTCTATATTTACTAGGTAAAATTTACCAATATGGTATTAGCGATGATACCAAAGCAATTGAATCATACGAAAAGCTTCTTGCAAAATTTCCGGCATCAATTTATCTTGATGAAGCAAGAGGTGAAATTATTAAATTAAGAGAGAAAGTTAGTTGGGAACGAAACAATGGCTAAAAAACAGAATCAGAAAATAGTTAAATGTTCTTTTTGCGGTAGGGATGGTAATGAAGTGGGCAGTATGATTGCCGGACCTGATGTTTATATTTGTGATATTTGTATTGCAAGCAGCGTTGACATATTAAAAAATAACCTTGCAGCTTATAACAATAACAAGTCAGCCGACAAAGACACACACACCCCCCACTCTTTAAAAAGATCGCTTGATGAATATGTAATAGAACAGGAAAGAGCAAAAAAAGTTCTTTCGGTTGCTGTTTATAATCATTATAAGAGAATTAACGCACGTTCCACATTTTTTGAACTGGATGATGTGGAAATCGAAAAGAGTAATATACTATTAATTGGTCCCACAGGTGTGGGTAAAACACTTCTGGCTCAAACATTGGCCAAAATTCTTGATGTACCTTTTGCAATCGCTGATGCTACAACTCTTACCGAAGCCGGTTATGTTGGTGATGATGTTGAAACAGTATTGGTTCATCTGCTACAGGCAGCCGATTATAATCTTGATAGGGCACAAAAAGGAATAGTGTATATAGATGAAATTGATAAGATAGCCCGTAAGAGCGAAAGTACATCTATAACAAGGGATGTTTCAGGTGAAGGTGTTCAGCAAGCATTGCTAAAAATTCTTGAAGGGACTATTGCCGGAATCCCCCCCAAAGGTGGAAGGAAACATCCTGAACAGAGTCTTATAAATCTTAATACAAAAAACATTTTGTTTATACTTGGTGGTGCTTTTGATGGAATTGAAAAATTAATTGCTACGAGAATCAACAAAAATAAGATGGGCTTCACATCCGATTTAAAAAAGCTTCAGGGGGATAATGATTTACTGGAACATATCCAACCAGAGGATCTTTTAAAATATGGTCTTATCCCTGAATTGATTGGAAGAATTCCTATTGTTGCACCGCTCCAGTCACTTTCGGAAGAAGCGATGGAAAATATTATCACCGAACCGAAGAATGCCATCTTAAAGCAATATAAAAAGTTGTATATGATGGAGGGTATTGAACTTGAGTTCGATCCGTTTGCTATTAAAGCAATAGTTAAAAGAGCAATGGAAAGAAGAACAGGTGCCAGAGCACTACGTTCTATAATAGAAGATTTTATGTTAGATATTATGTATGACTTGCCTGAAAAAAAGAATATTCAGAAATGTATAATTACAAAAGACGTTGTTGCGAATGGGAAAGAACCTTTGTTTATTAAAGTAGATAAAAAGTCCGCATAACATTTCCAACGAAAGTATTAAGCATCATAAAAGAATGATCTATTCTTTTCTCCGAAATATAATTTTAATCACCGGCCTTCTTTACTCCCTGACTGGCGCGCAATCCAAAATATTAATTTTTATGGATCAATATCAAACTGATCATTTAAAGGCTTACGGTATAACTTTTAATAATTTGGTTAGCGGCAACAAAGCAGACTGGTTACTGAACTACCGTGGTGGATCATTCCTTCTTGATTATAATGAAAATGTCGCAGCAAAGTGTAGATTGGAAGGAGTAGCATTTGAAGAGATATCATTTTCTGAATCTGCCGAAATTTATGCGTTTGTACAGAGTGAAGAAAATAATATGGATGTAATCAGATTGGATAAGGCACCTAAGATTGCAGTTTATGTTCCTCCAAACTTTCAGCCTTGGGACGATGCAGTTACGATGGTTCTTGAGTATGCAAATGTTCCGTATGATAAAATATGGAACGATGAAATACTCAAGGGCGAGCTTGAAAACTATGACTGGCTGCATCTTCATCACGAAGACTTTACGGGGCAATATGGAAAGTTTTATGCGAGCTTTAGCAATGCGCAATGGTATATAGATCAGCAAATACAGTATGAACAAGATGCAAAAAATAACGGCTACACAAAAGTTTCTGACATGATGAAAGATGTAGCTGCAACAATTAAAAATTTTGTTGGTCAGGGAGGATTCTTGTTTGCAATGTGTTCAGCAACAGATAGTTACGATATTGCACTTGCAGCACACAACGTTGATATTGTCGCACAGATGTATGATGGAGATGCTGTCGATCCGGATGCAAAAGACAAACTTGATTATAATAACACACTCGCTTTTACAGATTTTATTTTAGAGATGAACCCATACGTATACGAATACAGCGATATTGATATACAACCCATTGAAATCGGAAATTTTAGTAATGATTACTTTACTTTATTTGAATTCTCGGCTAAGTATGACCCTGTACCAACAATGCTTACACAGGATCATGTAAGCGTTATTCGAGGCTTTATGGGACAAACAACAATGTTCAGAAGAAGCAGGATAAAAAATTCTGTAATAATTCTTGCTGAAAGAGAAGGAACGGACCAGATAAAATATATACACGGAAATTTTGGAAGAGGAACCTTTACTTTTTATGCCGGTCATGATCCTGAAGATTATCAGCATGCAGTTGGTGATCCGCCAACCGATCTGGCACTCTACAAAAACTCGCCAGGTTACCGATTAATACTAAACAACATCCTTTTTCCTGCAGCTACCAAGAAAAAGCAGAAGACATGATATTCTGAATCGTTTATTTCTTTCATATCTCACAATAAAAATTTGAAATCAGTAAAAATTAAAAATTATACAAATGAAGTTACAATTGGCAAGATAGTATGCCTGGGTAGAAACTATGCCGAGCACGCTGTTGAATTAGGTAATGAGATACCGGAAAAACCGGTAGTGTTTATAAAACCGGCATCCGCTGTGATTTACTCGGGAGATATAATTAAGTATCCTTCGTACTCAAATGAGATGCATCATGAAGTTGAATTGGTATTACTTATAGGTGAGAATGTTAAAGATGCCTCGGAAACAGATGCAGAAAAATCTATTATCGGATACGGTGTTGGTCTCGATATGACTCTTAGAGACATCCAATCAAAATTAAAAAGTAAAGGACACCCCTGGACGATTGCAAAATGTTTTGATACTTCAGCGGTATTATCAAGCTTTGTTTTGAAAGAAGATTTTAATCTTTCATTAGATGAAGAAATTTATCTAAAGGTTAATGATGAAGTAAGACAAAAAGATAAACTAAAAAAGATGATATTTAAACCTTCTGAACTAGTTCAATATCTTTCTTCCTTGATGACTTTGGAGGAGGGGGATTTGATTTTTACGGGAACTCCAAAAGGAGTCGGAAAGGTAAATAAGGGTGATGTACTTAATGCAGGAATTGAGGGAATGGCTGAGTTAACAGTTAGTGTTAAATGAGAGAATTGTAAATCTCAAATGTCAATTTTCAAATAACAAAAAATAATCAAGTTTTAAAATACCAATGTTTGAAGAGTTTGATAATTGTGATTTGATATTTATTTGATTTTTGGTGCTTGTTTATTGGATTTTATCTGAACCTTGGTGCTTGATTATTGAGATTTTAAAGAGTTATTTATTCAACTCACCTAAGGCACTCTTTATGACTTCTTCTAAAGTAATTGTGTTGTTTGATGAAAGAACTTGTCTAACAGTTTTTTCAGCAGTTGTATGATTGTATCCTAACGTTGTTAATGCTGCAACGGCTTCTTGTTTTAATCCACGATGTACACTCTGCTCACCAGCTACAATAACGTCCCCGACTTTAGATTTTAGTTCAAGAATTAATCGTTCTGCTGTTTTTCTTCCTATACCGGGAATGGACACAATTCTTGAAACATCACCAATTTCAATTGCTTCTTTAAGGTCAGTTGTTTCAATACCTGAGAGCAAGCTTAACGCTAGTTTAGGTCCAATACCACTGATTGAAATTAAAAGTTCAAACTTTTTTCGAATGTGTTGATCGATATACTTACTTCATAACCCACACCGTTAACATCCAATAACAAATGTGTTGGTTTAGAAGAAATAACCTTTCCGCTGAGATATCCGATCATATTATTATTTGTTTATTCATTAATTATTCTTTCAGGAAACGAATCTGTAAACTGTTTCCAACTCATGCTTTTTCTCTGTGTCGATTTCATTCTGAATGCATGACAAAGTGCTATTGCCAGAGCATCAGTCTCATCCATTTTCATTTTTTCTTTATTTAAAACGAGTAAAGATTTAATCATAAAACTCACCTGTTCTTTTGTAGCTGAACCTCTACCAACAACAGATTTTTTTACTTCTCTGGGTGAGTACTCACTCGTGGGAACATTGTTATGACTCGCGGCCAATATCGAAACACCTCTCGCATATCCTATCTTCATCGCAGATTGAACATTTTTTCCAAAGAATGCGGTTTCAATAGCAAACTCATCTGGTTTATATGTTTTTATTAATTTGTCCAAACTATCATATATTATTTTTAGTCTCATGGGGATTGGATTGGAGGAGGAAAGTTTGATTGTCCCGCTGGCAATTTTTAAAAAACTGTTATTCTGATATTTTATTATCCCATAACCAGTTACATTGGTTCCGGGATCAATACCAAGTATAATCATTATAATACACAGGAAAGTAAGTATAACTTATGATTATGGTTGAAGAATATCTTCACCGAAATCAGCGTTGGAGTATACATTTTGAACGTCATCGCTTTCTTCGAGTGCCTCAATTAACTTCATCACCTTTTCTACTTCTTCACCGTCTATGCTAGCAGTATTCTTTGCAACCCATTGTAAAGAGGCATTTTCAATTTCTAAGTTGGCAGAAACGAGGGCTTTCCTTACTGGTTCAAATGACTCAAGAGATGTTTGAACTTCAAAAAATTCATCTTCCGATTGAAGGTCTTCTGCACCAGCTTCCAAAACAATATTCATTATATCATCTTCAGTTTTATTCTGGATTGGCAAAGTAATAATACCTTTCCGGTCAAACATCCAAGCCACCGATCCGTTTTCACCCATACTGCCACCGTACTTAGTAAATTGATGTCTCACGTCAGCAACAGTTCTATTCTTATTATCAGTTGCTACTTCAACTATTATTGCAACACCTCCCGGACCGTAACCTTCATATGTAAGTTCGTAGTAAGTTACACCAGCCAGCTCACCAGTAGCTTTTTTAATTGCTCTGTCTATATTATCAGCTGGCATATTTGCAGCTTTAGCGTTATCAACTGCAAGACGTAATCGTGGGTTTGCAGATGGATCTCCGCCGCCCTCCCTTGCCGATATGGTTATCTCCTTAATTAATTTAGTAAACATTTTTCCTCTTTTGGCATCTGCAGCACCCTTCTTCCTTTTAATGGTTGACCACTTTGAATGCCCGGACATTATTGGTTCTCCTGTAAAGATTTTGTTGTTTTAATATCCTTCAATCTGAACTGAGGAAAGGTTTTATCATTACGCACCATCTTGTCAATTGTGTAAACAATATTTAAGTCGCCATGCGAATTTATTATTGTATCGTAAAATTCTCCCATGTTGAATCCGATGCAATCAAAAAGTTTTCCTGAACCATTCTGTTTTAAACTGCATAGAAGATGATTTTTACCCACTATTCTTGGTGTGTTTGAAACAGTTACATTTTCCGAAACAAAAACAGGTCTCATATTCCCCGGACCAAATGGGGCAAACTGATCAAGCACTCTTAAAAATTTTGGTGTAATTTCTGAGAAGCTAAGCGAGGAATCAATTGATATTTCAGGCATTAAATCTTCTTCAGTAAGAGATGAACGTACAATTTCGTTAAATCTGGTTTTAAATTCCGATAGGTTTTCAATTTCAATTGCAAGTCCGGCTGCGGCCCGATGACCGCCGAAGTGAATTAGCTGTTCTTCGCACTTTTGTATTGCTTCATAAATATCCAGGTTCGAAATACTTCTTGCCGAACCTTTGGCAACACCGTCAATAGTTGTAAACAATATTGTAGGTCGGTAATATTTTTCAACTAATCTCGATGCTACAATTCCAATTACACCGGGATGCCATTCTTCATTGTGGAGTATGATTGCTCGATCATTATCAAAATCAAGAGTATCTTCTACAATTTGAATGGCAGATTCAAAAGTATCAACGTCAATTTTCCTTCGTTCATAATTTTCATTCTCCAGTACACGTGCAAGTTCAAGAACTTCATTTTTATCTTCAGTAATCAAAAGCTTAACTGCACGTTCTGCGTCCCCCAATCTGCCTACTGCATTAATTCTTGGTGCAATTGTAAAGACAATTTGTCCGGAATTCAAACATCCGGGTTTGAGATGACTAACTTCCATCAGTGCCTCTAAGGAGGGTCTGGGTGACTCATTGATTTGGTTCAGGCCCGCGCTAACTATAATCCTGTTTTCGTCAGTAAGAGGGACAATGTCTGCAGCACCAGCCAATGCAGCCAGATCAAGATATTTATTTGGCATATCTCTTTTACCGATTCGCTCAGCTAACCCTTGAGCAAGTTTAAAAGCCACACCAGCTCCCGATAAATACTTAAACGGGTAATTGCAGGATGGTTTAAGAGGATCCAGCACAGCTAAGGCATCAGGTATTATATCTTTGGGTTGATGATGGTCACATATAATAACATCTATACCAAGTTTATTTGCATATGCAGTTTCTTCAATAGCAGTAATTCCGCAGTCGACACTAACCAATAGCGATGTATTTCTGCTTTTAACTTGATCTATAGCCTGAAGTGAAATTCCATATCCTTCTGTTAATCTTTTTGGAATGTAAAACTCAACCTTAGCATCGAGTTCTTTTAGAAACATATATAGGATTGCTGTGGCGCATGTTCCATCAACATCGTAATCGCCGTAAATAGTGATCAATTGATTTTCAGTAAGAGCCTGTATGAGTCTATAAGTAGCTGCTTCCATTCCGTCCATAAGGAAGGGATCGTGGAGATAGTCCGTTGAAGGTCTGAAAAAGTTTTTTGATTGATCAAAAGTTTTAATATCTCTTTCCACAAGCAGGCGGGCCAACACAATTGAAATATTAAGTGAGTCTGCCAGGTCTTTAACTGCTAATTCATCTTCTACTTCTTTAATATTCCAAATTTTTTCCGGCATTATCAACAACTTAAAATTATGTGAAGAACAAATAAAATAACCCAGCCCTGTAAGCCGAATTCTGTAATCCGACAATCGCCGGATGGCAATTATTTATCTTAACCCAATATTGCTATTGAGCTCTAGCGGTCTACCCGAAGATTATCAGAGCGAACAACTCTGCTTTCCACTAAAACCGGAAAAAAATCTTCCTATTTGACCTTGCTTCGGGTGTGGTTTACCATGCCTCCGATGTTACCATCGAAGCGGTGGGCTCTTACCCCGCCTTTTCACCTTTACCCGGAAACTACCGGGAAGTACGTTTTCTGTGGCACTTGCAGTGATAATAAGATTTATCTTAAAATCCCCGGGTGTTACCCGGCACCCTGTTCTACGAAGTTCGGACTTTCCTCCTTCTGCCGGGGGCAGAAAGCAATTGCCCGGACTGATTTATTTTATTATTCTTATCAACTATAAATTGAAAGTCGATTTATTCGACCATCAATTTTGCCAATTACAATTGAGTGATAAACAACAACAATATTACATTAAGGTAAATATAATAATTTACCTTACATAATTCAGTAGTAAATTATTGACAGAGTAAAAATTAAACTTCTACATCCTCTGAAATTTCTGAAGAGACTAATATTCTACCGCAATATTCACAAAAGAATAATCTATTATTCTGGCGAATTTCTAACTGACGTTGAGAAGGGACTATATTATGACACCCTGAACAAGCAGATCTTTTAATAGTTGCTACGGCTTTCCCTTTTTTCGCTTTTCTGATTCTCTTATAGGCTGAGTTGTCTTGCTTCTTCACCTCAGCTTCAATTTCTTTTCTTTCTTTCCGCAGCTTAGTTTCTTCTTTTTCATTTACTTTAATTATTTCCTTTAAATCGGCTTCCTTTGCTTTAAGCTCTACTTTCAATTCCTTCAAGGTTGGTTTAATTTCCTCAATCTGTTCTGTAAGCCTTTTACTTAGGTCGGCAAGTTGGTCGTTCTCTTTTTCTAGCTTCTTAATTTGTCCTTCAGTGTGATCAATCTCTTTAGTGAGTGCGTCATACTCTTTGTTGTTTCTTACTTGGTAAAGTTGAGATTTAAATTTTTTCTGATTCTCTGCAAGCTTTTCTATTTCCGTCTCATTGTTGCTTCGCGTTTTTAACGACTTCTTCTGTTCCTTCTCCATATCGGCAATCTCTTCTTTAAAACTTTTGATCTTTTCTTCCAGTTCTTTAACTGCATTTGGAAGATCGCCTCTAAGCTCTTCTAAATTATCCAATTGATCATCAATCATTTGAAGCTGATATAATATCTTCAATCTATTATACAATTTGATTATGCTCCTTAGTTGTTATAAAAAATTATTGGGTTCGCAGAACCAGTATATTTATAAACTTTTGTGCTTTGCTTGTTTGAAATGAAGTTGGCCAATCTTCTATGTACTTCATCTAAGGAATGAATTTCTGTCTCATAATGTCCGGCATCAATAAACAGAATTTTACCTTCAGCTTCCAGGAAGGAATGGTATTTTACATCTGCAGTTATAAATGCATCAGCACCTGATTTTAACGCTTCATTCAAATACTCACCACAGGATCCACCGCATACAGCTACTCTAGTTATTTTTTTATTTTTTCCGTTCGAATACCTAAAATTTTTAATTCTTAAGCAATTTATAACATGGTTGAAAAATTCTTCCTTGTTCATTGGTTTGCTCAATACACCAATCGCACCCAGTCCGTAATTCATATCTGCATTTTTAAGCGGATAGAGATCGTACACAACTTCCTTGTAAGGGTGAGCTAATTTCATTGCTCTTATTACACTATCTATTTTCCATTGATCTACCAGTACTTCTAATCTTATCTCGTCCATAAATTCAGGTTTGCTTCTGCTGCCGATTGTCGAGTTATTTATTTTAGATCTGCTAAGTGTACCGGTTCCGGCTATCCTATAACTACAATTAAAATCCTCACCGATAATTCCACCACCAGATTGATGAATAGCACTTGAAACTTTATCAAGACTATCTTCCGGTACAAATACTACCAACTTGACCTGTTTACTCGATAAATTAGTAAGGAAATTTATGTCGTGAAGTTTTAATTTCTTTGCTAGCTGAAAACTCACACCATCTTTGGTAAAATCAAGATTTGTATGAGCCGAGTACAAGGTAATATCATTCTTAATAAGTTTTTCTACTAAAAGTGAGGTTGAGTTTACGGAAGTATCAATTCTCGTAAGAGGTTTAAACAGCAGCGGATGGTGTGTGAAAATAAAATTACATTTCTTTTTTATTGCCTGGTCTATAACGTTTTCGTTTAGATCCAGGCTAAGCATGATGTTTTTTATTCTCCTTTCAGGTGATCCAATTTGTAATCCAGTATTGTCTTTTTCCCAGGCTATTTCTTTTGGAGCCCAATTTTCAAGGTATTTAATTATATCATTACAATTCCCCATCTGAACTTTTCCAAGAAACTTCTTTCTGATATTTCCTCCATTTAATTTAAGGAATTAAATATAACAGTAAATAAGAATATATTCAACATCCTTTCCACGGGGCATCTATTTAAATCTTTCTGAAGGTTCGAACCAAATACCATCTTCCTTAATCAGTTCAATTAGTGCATCAACAGCTTTGTTAGCTGGAATATTTCGTTTAACTATTTCTTTTTCTCTGTAAAGCGTTATTTTATCAACTCCTGAGCCCACGTAACCATAATCGGCATCAGCCATTTCTCCGGGGCCATTAACGATACATCCCATAACAGCTATTTTCACCCCTTTTAGATGCTCTGTCCTTTTTCTAATAAATTCTGTTGTTTCTTGTAAATCAAAAAGAGTTCTACCGCATGATGGGCAAGCAATATATTCCGTTTTTGAAATTCTAACACGGGAAGCTTGCAATATTCCGAACAAGGTTCTGTTAATAAATTTTTGTAGCGATTCTTTTACTAAAGTAAGCTTATTACTTTTTATATCATTAGAGTCTCCGTCGCTGTTAATAAAATCTAATCCACCAATCCAGACACCATCCCCCAATCCATCGATCAGTAATGCGCCAAAGTCTGTTGATGCAAAAAGTCTGAATTCATCAAGTGTTGTATTATTGTAATCTCTTTTTATGATAACCGGATTAACAATTTTATGTTCAATAAACTCAAAGAATAATCTTCTTTGTTCTGCCATTCCGTGTAAGTTAGATGTCTCAATGACGAGTACCGTTTTATTATCGTTTTTAATTTTGTTTATAAATTCTAGGCTTAATGAATTAAGATCAAGACATATAAAATTGAGGGTAGGTGAGAGTTGCTTATTAGTTAAGTATTGATCGACATTTAGAACGGGGAAACAATTATCCATACCTTTTAGTTGAGGTTTCTGTAATTGGTTTTATTGGATCATGTGGTGTTCTGTTACCGTATCTGTTAACTAAGGAAATAGCCACCGGTGCTTCGTGTTCCGGATCTTCAGTGAGTGATACTCTAACAGTATCTCCAATTCCATCTTCTAGTAATGCCCCAATCCCAACAGCTGATTTTATTCTTCCATCTTCTCCGCCTCCCGCTTCTGTAACACCGAGATGAAGTGGATAATTCATTCCTTCTTCTTCCATCTTTTGTATCAACAGTCTATATGCCTGTACCATCACTTTTGGATTACTTGCCTTCATAGATAAAACTATGTCATAATAATCCAACTCTTGGCAAATCCTTACAAACTCCAGTGCCGACTCAACCATTCCGAGCGGAGTGTCGCCATACCAGCTCATTATTCTATCTGATAATGAACCATGATTTGTTCCAATACGCATTGCTGTGCCGTATTCTTTACAGATCTTTACAAGCGGTGAAAATTTAACCCTAAGCTTGTCGATTGCATTATGATAAGCATCTTCGGAGTATTCAATCGATTCGAACTTTTTCCTATCTGCATAGTTACCTGGATTAACCCTTACTTTCTCAACTATTCGTGCAGCGACTTCTGCGGCGTTTGGCGTAAAGTGAATATCAGCAATCAGAGGTACGTTGAATCCTCTTTTTCGAAGTTCATCTTTTATGTTTTGCAGGTTTTTTGCCTGATTTATACCCGGAGCCGTTATCCGAACGTATTCACACCCTGCTTCAACCATCCGGATTGTTTGTTCAACCGTTGCCTTAGTATCCATCGTATCGGTAATCGTCATCGATTGAATTCGAATTGGATTATTTCCTCCCAAAGGAATATCACCGATGTAAACCTCCCTTGTTTTATAACGTGAATATTCAGTCAAGCTATTGCAGTATTTTATTAACGTTTCAATCATCTGATTAAAATATTTTCTCTTTTAATTTGTCTATTCTTAGATTGGATATTAATTACTTTTGGTCATATTTACTACTGATTCGGCGAATTGTTCTGCAGAACGTGGTCCGTCTGCTGTAATAATATTACTATCGACCACAACATTCCTGTCCTGATACTGCACACCTAATTTAATCAGTTCATTTTTATCTTCAGACCAGCAAGTTGCTGAAATCTTTGAAAGTAGACCTGCTCGTGCTAGTATAATTGGTGCAGTGCATATTGCCGAGATGATTTTTCCTGAACTTTTAAACTTTTTAACAATTTTGTGCAGGTATTCGTTATCCCAATATTCCTTGCTTCCTTTTCCGCCTATAAGCACAATAGCAGAGAAATTTTTCTCATTTACATTGAAATAATCGATATCAGCTTTAACCTTCACACCCCTATCTCCTTTGCAAACGGAGTAAGAATCTGAAGAAATAAATACCTTCTTACCTGCCCTGGCAAAAACCCGATTAATAATTTGATACTCTTCTTCACTAAAATTACTTGCAGGCAGGAAAATTAAAATGCTATTTTTAGTATAGGTATTTTGCACTATTTGAAGTTGATTGTTTTGTAACTCCAAATATAAAGTAAAGCGTAATCATAGAAAAAGTTTCCACGTTTTGACCTTATTAATTATTGTATTACCAGTATTTTAAAGTATGCGAATTTCAGAATCTAAAATAGAAGAAGTCCGGGCATCTGCAAATGTAGTTGATATTATCTCAGAATATGTTCAGTTACGCAAACGTGGCAAAAACTACATTGGGCTTTGTCCATTCCACTCGGAAAAAACACCGTCATTTACCGTTAGTGACGAGAAACAGATATTTCATTGTTTTGGCTGTCACACAGGTGGAAATATTTTTAAGTTTCTAATGGAATATAAAAAGATCTCTTTTGTTGAATCAGTTCAGGAAGTAGCGGAGCAGTTAGGTATTCCTTTAGATTATTATGAAGCAGGAAAAGAGGAGGAACAGTCAGAACAAGAGGTGTTATACGATATAAATACAGAGGCTGCAAAGTACTTTTTAAATAATCTTTTAAATGATAAAGAATCGGAAGGTGCAAGGAATTATCTTAAAGAAAGAAATGTAAAAACACAGACATTACGCGCATTCGGATTAGGATATACATTAAAGGGATGGGAAAACTTTATCAACTTTGCAAAAGGTAAGGGAATTGATTTAGATAAAGCCGCAGCACTTGGATTGATTGGCAAAAATAATGATGGAAAGTACTATGACAAACTTCCCGGTAGATTGATCTTCCCTATCTTTTCACCCAATGGAAGAGTAGTTGCATTTGCCGGAAGAACGATGGATCCTGATGAAAAAGCAGCAAAATATATTAACTCACCTGAATCACTTATCTATAGAAAAAGCAGAGTTCTTTATGGTCTTTCACATGCTAAGGATGAAATAAGAAGACTTGGTAAAGCGATTCTGGTTGAGGGATATATGGATCTCATTACACTATATCAAAACAACATTAAGAATGTTGTGGCAGTTTCCGGAACGGCATTAACTGATGAGCAGGTTCAACTGCTAGCCAGATATACAAAGGATGTTGTTTTATTATTCGACTCCGACACTGCCGGGATCAAAGCATCAATGAGGAGTATTGAGATGTTACTTAAACTAGATATAGAAGTAAAAGTTGTTTCGCTTCCCAAAGGTGAAGATCCTGATTCATACATTAATAAATACGGAAAAGATAAATTTGATGATCTGTTAAAAAAAGCCGAAAATTTTATTGAGTTTGAATCACGTTATTATGATTCGCTTGGAAAATTTGATGATCCTTCTTCTGCAGCAGCGGCAATCCGTGAACTGGTAAAACCACTTGCAATTATAAATGATGAACTGAAGAGAAATCTGCTGATAAAGAAGATTGCTAAAAAGTTCAACTTAAGGGAAATGTTGTTGGAATCGGAGCTGAACAAAGTTCTTAAAAGTGAATCTAAAAGAAAACCTGCCCAAGTAATTATATCCAACAAAGAGAAAAAAGAAGCTGAAGTTTTGCCTGAAATAGTTGAAAAGAAGAAATCTGATCCTGTACTTTACAATTTGGAGAAGGAATTAATCAAACTGCTGTTTGATTGTGATAGAAAGGTAATTAGCTTCATGTCTAAGAATATCAGTGCTGATGATTTTACGATTGAAGTTCATCGTAAATTAGCAAATATCGCTTTTATGGAATTTAAGAATAATCAATCAATTTCTGCAAGCAGCTTATTAGAAAGTATAAGTGATGATGAATTGGAAGCCTATGTAAGAGAGATTGTATTTGAAAAACACTCGATAAGCAGTAATTGGGAAGAAAATCATCCCGGGACTACACCGGAGATGATTTTATATAAATATGTAAGGGATATTGTGCTAAGGTTTAAACTGTTCAAGATAGATGAACAGATTAAGAAAAATCACGAAAGAATGGAATCCTCTGAAACTGAAAACGATGCCTTGCAGCTTATGATTTCTAATAAAGAGTTAGAAAAGAATAAGAAACTTGTTAAAGAAAGTTTTAGTGAAATAAAACTCAATTAAATGCATGATAAATTCTTTGTCTATATGTAATTCATATAAACAATATCCTTTTTGAAGTATAAAATAAAACTGCAGACATTAAAATCAGCTTTAACTCCAAACCTCCGCGCAAATAACAATTCCAGCAAATCCATAATTATAATAATCAAATCTACTTATACGAATTTCCCAATTTTCATTATATGACTAAATGTTATTTTGCAATACTTAGCGAAGTTTCACTACAATTGATTAAATTATTTTATTAAACAATTTTATTTTTTTCATTTTTATTTTGATTTATGGAATACCGCAAGGCTAAAACAGGATTGCTGATGATCGAAATTCTACCTGATAAATGTGACTTTTGTGGTTGCTGTGTGGGTGTCTGTCCCGAGGATGCAATAGAGCTTAAAGAAGCTGAAATTAACATAATTGATGCACGGTGTACTAACTGCTCAAAGTGTATATGGAGTTGTCCGATTGAGGTATTTGTTTTTAATCGAAAGGGCGTCCCGATGTAATAAGTCCGCAGTTTTCAATCTCCAGTCTTCAAATTAAATATTATTTAACATTCTACATGATGTGAGCATATTTAGAGACTTTTAGGGCAAAATTTAAATAAAAACTTACTGATAAAAACTAACAATTTGAGAAACGAATACGATATAATAGTGGTTGGCGCCGGACCAGCAGGATCAATGGCTGCAAGATATGCTGCTGAGCAAGGAGTTTCCGTTCTTATGTTAGAGAAAGATAGGGATGTTGGTTATCCGGTTAGATGTGGAGAGGCTATTAGTAAAGCAGGTGTAGAGGAATTCATTGATTCAAATGAAGATTGGATAAAAGCGCATATCACAAAGTTTTCATTTATATCACCGGATGAAACCGAGGTAGTTCTGAAGTTCGATGCTAAGGATGAGGGTTATATTGTAGAAAGAAGGATATTTGATTACGAACTTGCGAAGACTGCTGCTAATAAGGGGGCACAAATATTAACCCGCGCTTATGTAAATGGTTTATTGTTTGATGATGATAGGGTAGCCGGAGTTAAATATGAGTACAATGGTGAACTGAATGAACAAAAAGCAAAGATTGTTATTGCCGCAGATGGTGTTGAGTCGAGAGTAGGGAGATGGGCAGGATTAAAAACACACATTGATTTCAGAGAAATGGAATGCTGTATGCAAATTACTGCCGCAAATATTCCAGTTGAGCAGGATACTTTATATTTTTATTTTGGCGAAAATGTTGCACCGGAAGGATATTTTTGGGTATTTCCTAAGGGTGATAATGTAGCCAATATTGGACTTGGTGTTAGCGGGATGATAGGGAAAAAGCGTTCTGCACAATCATTCCTTAATTCATTTATGAATAAATATTATCCGGATGCACCAATACTGACGACTGTTGCCGGAGGTGTTCCCAGCACTGTAACTTTGGATAAAATATCCGCTCCCGGGATTGTTTTAGTTGGCGATGCCGCACGACAGGTTAATCCCTTAAGCGGAGGCGGTATAGCAAGTGGAATGATAGGTGGAAGCATTGCTGGTAGAATAGCGGGAGAAGCGATAAAAATGAATAATCTTGATCACCTGTTAACTTATGATAACGCCTGGAGTGATAGATTAGGCAACAGGCATATTATATTTAATAAAATTAAAGAAGGTATATTTAACTTCTCAGATGAAAAGTTTAACAAGATTGCACAAACAATTAATAAAATTCCGTTTAACAAAAGATCACTTGGGAGAGTATTTACTGCAGCACTAATTAACCAACCAAAATTAATTCTTGATGTTGCCAAAGTATTTGTTGTTTAAAGAGGGTTATAATAATCAGTAAGAATCAATAAAGGCTAACCGTCCAAAAAGGGCTTACCAGGCCATTATGATAA
>JARRKK010000085.1:0-8953 GCA_037388105.1 Ignavibacteriaceae bacterium
ATAAATTCTCCATTCGGATTGAAATACTTGGAAACTGAACAAAGGGTGATAAGGAAATATCCTGGAATGTTAATTCGCCCTGCTGTAATTCACTTAGTTTATCTATAACCGCTCTACTGATATCATTTTTAAATATGTAAAAAAGTAGGAAAGCGAGCAGAACAATACCAACGATCAGAAAAAATGATGTTGAAACAATATTCAAAAGCGTTTTATATCCAGAACGTTGTTTTGTTTTTCTAAGTTTACTCAAACTCGAATTATTGGTTATACTCAATTTTAGAATCTACTATTAAACAAGTATTTTTGCGATACAACATTCAATATACGACTAAAAGTAATCTTTAAATCATTGGAGAAATGTAATGTTAATTAAACTAACCGGGAGGAGTTTCTTAAAGCTACTCGATTTTTCACCGGACGAAATTCAATATTTAATAAATTTTGCAAAGCAGTTAAAAGCAGATAAGAAAAATGGTGTAGAAGTGCAAAGATTAAAAGGAAGAAGAATGTATGATGCAATTGAATACAGAGGATACGGACAGAAAACAATTGAAGAACTTGATGAATATTCCGGTGTACCTGTTTGGAATGGATTAACAGATGAGTTTCACCCAACTCAAATACTAGCAGATTTTATGACAATGCTTGAACATTCTGAAAAAGAGTTATCTGATATGTCCTTCTGCTACATGGGAGATGGACGTAATAATGTTGCAAATTCACTTTTGGTAGGTGGTGCAAAGATGGGAATGGATGTAAGAATATGTGCAAAATAACTTTATCAAATGACATTAAAGAATCTGTTAAAGGCGTAGATTTTCTTTACACCGATGTTTGGGTATCGATGGGTGAATCGGTAGAAGTTTGGGAAGAAAGAATAAACCTTTTGGGACCATATCAAATAAATAAAGATGTTATTGAATTAACAGGAAATCCAAATGTAAAATTTCTGCACTGTCTTCCTGCTTTTCATAACAGGGAAACAAAAATCGGTGAGATGATATATCAGAAATATGGCTTAGATGGAATCGAAGTAACCGAAGAAGTATTCGAATCGGAACACTCAATCGTTTTTGATGAAGCTGAAAACCGTTTACACACAATAAAAGCGATTATGGTAGCTACGTTAAGTGAATGAAAAGAATTACTGACTCTGAAACCAGATTCGTTCTATCATTTCTGTTAAAATATTGAAACAAATTATTGTACAACTACCAAAAAACAAACCGGTATTTTGCGCAGGTTGCGGATGATATAAAAGATATAGCAGAAGAAGAAGTTCAATCGTTTGGAGCGAAGAAAACTTCACAAAAGTATAGGGGAATTTATTTTTCCGCAGATACAGAAACATTATATAAGATTAATTATTATTCCCGTCTAATAAACCGTGTCCTTGCACCTTTGATTTCATTCAACTGTCACTCGGATGAGTTGTTATATAAAAGAGCTTTAAAAATAAATTGGGAAGATTTCCTTGATCCTTCTAAAACATTTGCTGTATTTGCATCGGTAACAAATAGTTCTATCAAACATTCTAAATTTGCATCTCTCAGATTAAAGGATGCAATAGTTGATTATTTCCGCAACCGCACAAGAAATCGTCCTTCAATTGATACACGAGGACCAGATGTATGGTTTAATCTTCATATTGAAAAAAATGAAGCAACAATCAGTTTGGACACCTCAGGCGGCTCTTTACATCGGCGTGGTTACCGTAAAAAAATATTCAAGCACCAATGGTTGAGACTTTAGCAGCTGCAATTATTAATTATTCTGGATGGGATTGTAAATCAGATTTGTATGATCCTTTTTGCGGTTCGGGCACATTACTTTGTGAAGCATATATGTTTGCATCCAATACTCCTGCAGCTAGCTTACGTAATAAATTTGGTTTTGAAAACCTTCCCGATTTTAACCCTTCTCTTTGGAAGAAGATTAAGTAAGATGCATTCAGAAAAATACGTCCTGTTAGAAAAAACACCATTTCCGGAAGTGATATTTCAGCAGACGCCGTAAATGCATCACTTACAAACTGTAAAATGATTGATAAAGAAAATGCAATTAATATTAAAAACTATGATGTTTTTGACATCGATAAAATTGATGGTGCCACTATAATTTGCAATCCGCCCTCCGGAATAAGGATAGGGAAACCAGAAGACCTTAGCGCCTTCTATAAAAGGCTTGGTGATTTTCTCAAGCAGCGTTGTAAAGACTCAACAGCATTTATCTACTTTAGTGATAGAAAGTTTATTAAAAACATTGGCTTAAAACCATCCTGGAAAAAGCCACTTTCAAACGGCGGACTTGATGGGCGACTTGTAAAATACAAATTGTATTGAAGTTTGCAGTGTTAATTTTATGTTACGAATATTTACTTACCAATATTATTTAGAATTAAAAATCTATTGATATTCCATCAAGAATTTAAAATTTTACAGATTATCAAATATAAAATGATAGTTATGGGGTTAGTGATATAGATAAAGAAAATATCTCGAAAAATTATATTTTATAGATTAGCTATTAATCATTATTGCAAAGCATATTATAATAAATTTTGGCAAATTTGTAACCCATATTCATAGCCTCTAATAACTCTCCGCATACATCAGCTCCAATCGCTTCCTGATAAGCCACTGCTTTTCTGAAATAGATTTCACTAAGTAAGGGATCAAGAAGTAAAACTTTGTCAAAGTCATCAAATGCCTTTTCGGTTATACCAAGCTGCAAATAATTCATTGCTCTATAATTGTAAATCACAGCTAGATTAGGTTCTTGAAAATAAATCGGTTCCTGCACATAATATTTCGGGCTTACTCCGGTAAATTCTCGCTTTTGAACTATTACATGATCAATCGGGGAAACACCGGCATATTGCTTAATTGAGACTCCGGTATAATATCCACTATTGGCTACTTCATAGTATGAATCTGCAATACTTGCAATTTGTATGTCTGTTTGTATAAATGCTTTTATCTCTAATGCTGCATTAAAATAACCGAGAGCAATTTCATATTCTCCTTCATGATAGTTATTCATCCCCCGCTGAACAAGTTCTGAAATTGTTTGACTTGCAGCAAAATTAGGTAGAAAACAGAAATAGATAAGTATACCTATAACTGTGTGGTTCTTCTTAAGCATAGCCCCCACCGTTAAAATTGTATTGGATTTATGATAATGACATGATCATGATAAAATATATTTGCTGAGACGCAATGGAAATTGAAAAACTTTTTTGCAGAGTTAAAATATTTTGTGTACCAATCTAATATTAAGACAAAGAAATGAATCCTGAGGAGTTATTCTTGGTGTTGTGCTCTGGTTATTTATGAAGAATTGAAATTTACAGACAATAAGATAACTATTTACAACTTGTCTGCACTAATTTTTTAGAATGGTTTAGAAATTATCGAGCGGTTTAAAAAACCGCTCGTAACAAAGGATATTTAGATATTATTGCAGATTCTAATATGCTAATTATAAAATATTTACTTTTTAGCAGAAGGAGGAAAATTCGCTAAAATTTGTGATACCGCGTCATCAACGTTTGCAGTGCTTTCCTGAGGAGTGGACGGATCACCGAGAATGCCCTGCCCAACACCTCTCCATACCAACTGATTCTTTTTCTGATCGATAATATCAATATATAATGTGCCCTCAGTATAATAGCTTACATCTATTCCACCTGCACCATATGGGTATGCACCTCCACCCCACCAGCCGCCATATCCGTATCCCCAACTATTTACTGATGCACGTTCCTGTGTTCCAGCATGTGGATATACTAAAATCTGAGGATCTGTTTTAGTTTTTTTAAATCCCTTTGCAATCATCGATGTATCAATTGCATTAAATACCCTTTGTTCAATCAATTGATTTTTTTCTAAAGCATCATTTGGATCTAGTTTATCTCCCCATGCATAAGTTTTATACTGAGAAAAATCTGTTTTAGGATCATAATCTGACGATACTGATATCGATGAACAGCCAATCATCCCCAAAATTACAACCACTGTCAAAACTGTTTTGAGAAAATTTAACATCTTGCCTCCCGGTAATTAGTATGTTACTTTTTATAAGGGCATCAATTTAAGCGAAATAATAGTACAAATCAATCCCTGAATTCCTTCGAATAATTGGAGTTTTTAGGTTGTTTGCACGAAATCGATTTTAATATTCTTATTAAAATGTCTAATCAAGATTAACTGCAGAGGAAAACAGATCATTCTCAAAATGCCTGGTTATATTGGAAATAAAATCCACTAGAGTTATTTCCAAATCCTACATCCACTCTTATATCCCACAATTCAGTTTCATCAATCCTAAAACGTAAACCTCCGCCAACAGAGTATTTAAATTGACTGATCTCGAATGTTGATATTTTATTAGCAACCTCACCCACACCAATAAACCCAACCATTCCAAACCGCCACCACACCCGGATACGATATTCTAATTGTGCAGCAAAATAGTTGTTATCCCGGTATCTACCACTGAAATAGCCACGCATAATTTCGTCACCTCCTAACAAAGCCAATTCATAAAAGGGCGTTGAACCGGTTACAAAATTATACAGTAATTGGATAGCTAATAATTGATTATTATTGATTTCCAAATATTTTCGCAAATCAATTAATGTTTTAGTATAATTATAGTCACTCCCAATTTTACCGGAAAATACAGTTGTAACCATTTCGTAATAGCCACCGGATGTAGGATAAAAAATATTGTTTCTGGTATCATAAGTTATCACCAATCCTAAACCTGAAGTCAACCCGCCTTCTGCACCAAAAGTGTTTCCGGATAGCAGGAATGGATTCTGCATGGGATTTGTTACCTCAGCCTCTCTTAACTCATATACACCACCTATTCTCAGAGAGGGCAAAATTTCCGACTGGAATTTCAAAAGCATCAGAGAATTTCTTGCTTCAAAATCCGGGTTGTCTATGTCTTTCGTATCATTGCCGATACCATAGTATTTACCAATAACCTTTGCATAATTCAATTCAGCTGCAATGAAATACTTATCATTGTTCAGAAATAATTCAGGAGAAAGAGAAAAATCGTATTGATTATTTAGTGTGTAAAATATTGAAGCTGATATACTTGATGGACTGCTTTCTTTCGATTCAGATAATTTAAATGCTGTTATTAACAACACTCCAAAAGCGAGCCGGGTCTCGGGCGTATAAAAAGCAAATGGAATCGGAAACCATGATACTCCATTTGTATTGGAAGAATCATCTTCCTGTGCATAAATGATTCCACAGTTAATAATTATCAATGATGTAAAAAGGAAAATGGAGATCTTTCTAAACATTATTTAACTACTTTAATTACATTACTAGGTTGAAATAATTATGACATAAGGAGTCTTATGAAAACTACTCTTAGAAGGCTTGGTTTAAACTAAAATAAATACCATCTGTATCTTTACCAAAACCAAAATCAACTCTCAAATCCAGTTTTTGCAGCTCATCTAATCTAAATCTAACACCAAAACCATAAGTAGGTTTTATAGTTGCAATCGCAATCTTTGACATCTTAGATGCAACATCACCCAGTCCACCGAAAACAACGAAACCAAACCGCCAAATAAATGGTAATCTATATTCAGCCTGAAATGCATAATACAACCTATCTCTGTACCTGCCATATAAATATCCCCTCATAACCTTATCCCCTCCAAGTAGTGCTAATTCATAAAAAGGCGGGTATGCAAATTCTATCATCACATATGCTTGTAATGCTAATATATGTTTGGGAAAGAAACTCAAATATCTTCGAGCATCAAGTATATACTTGTCATAATCGAAATCACTACCGAATGCTTTGCTATAATACGTTGCACTAAATTGGTAGAAGCTCCCTTGAGAAGGGTAAAAGATATTATCCCTTGTATCATAGCTGGCAATAATACCAAAACCGGATGTTGTTCCACCATTACTTCCTCTAACGAGATTGGAATCTAAAAATGGATTATTTTCTTTTTTAAGAACATTCATACTTCTCAATTCATAGATTGGTCCGAGTTTAAAATTTTTCTTAAATGCCTCCAATTGAAATTTTACATTTAATATAAAGTTTCTTTGGAAGTATGGATTATTTTCAATATCCGGTGAAGTTGGTCCAATTCCATAAAAGAAATCAAAGACCTCCGAATAATTAAATTTTGTTGAGAGAAGATATTTATCCTGATTGAGGTAAATTTCTGGTAATACCGATATATCGAACTGATTATTTACAGTGTAATATCCTGAAGCAGTCACACTCGACGGTTTAGATTTCAACTGATCAGAAAGTTTAAAATACAGTATTCCACCAGCGCCAAATGCCCAATCTGTTTCCGGTGTATAGAATATAAAGGGATAAGCAAACCAGTTTACACCACGAACGCCAGTAGTATCGGGGCTAATTTCTTCCTGAGAAAAGATTTGAAATTGAACTGCAAATATTAAACAACAGATAACAATCAGACTTCGCATAATAATTAAAGAAGTGTAGAAATTATATACTTAAAATACACATTACCGGAGAAAGTACAGTTTTGCATAGTTTACATTTACCAATAAATATAACGGTTCAAAGTTTCTTTTGTTCAATTAATTTGTATAAATTTTATGTTGAAATCATTACAATATTCAACCACCCCAACTGAAAATTTAAAACTATTAAATACGAATTATGAAAAAATTTTTTATTTTCTCAACCACTATTCTTCTATTTTTAAATGGTTGTGAGACCGATACACAACAGCAAATGGGAACGCCTGAAATTCTCGTGTATAAAACTAAAGCTGAACGTGTTCCTGTATATCAGGAATTTGTTGGTGAAGTTTACGGTAAAAAGGATATAAGCATTCGAGCCAGAGTAGCAGGTTATCTGGAACAGATTTACTTTAACGAAGGAACACAGGTTGAAAAAGGTAAGCTTCTTTACAGAATCGAGAGCCAATTATATGAACAGGATGTAGCTGCAAAACTTAGCGGATTAGCTGAAGCCAAGACTATCCTTGCAAATGCAGAAAATGAGTTGAACCGTTACAAACCATTAGCAGAGGTCAACGCAGTAAGTCAAAGTGATCTTGATGCTGCTCAAACAAATTATGAGGCAGCAGTTGCCGGAGTTGATGCTGCCGAAGCAAACCTTAAAGCATCACAAATAAATCTTGGCTATACTAAAATCTATTGTCCGATTACCGGCATCATTGGAAAAACGAGAGCGAAGGTTGGTGATTTTGTTGGACAAAGCCCGAATCCTGTAATCTTAAATGTTGTATCGGAATTAGATGAAATTTTAGTTGAATTCTTTTTAACAGAAAGAGATTATTTAAGATTTGCCAGAAGGTATATCAAAGAGACTGAGGAAAAGGGTGATAAAGTAGAAATAAAAACAGAGGGTCCTCCTTTGCAATTAATATTATCTGATGGCTCTATTCATAAAGAAGGAGGTCATCTAAATTTTATTGACAGAGGTGTTGATCCAACCACAGGTGCGGTGTTGGTTCAGGCATCGTTTCCAAATCCCACAAGGCTTATCAGACCCGGACAATATGCCAAAGTTCGTGCTCAGACTGATTTTATCGAAAATGGAATTCTTGTTCCTCAAAGATGTGTAATGGAAATACAAGGGAAATATTCTGTGTATGTTGTAAACAATGATAACCAGGTTGAAACTAAACAAATAGATGTTGGCTCACGTGTATCAGATTTCTGGTTGGTAAATGATGGTCTTGCTCCCGATGAAATGGTAGTGATAGATGCATTGCAAAAAGTTAAACCCGGCATGGAAATAAAACCAAAAGTTACTGCATACGAGAGTAAATCTACTGGACAAGATTAAAGACTATGGCTGAAAACAAAGGAAATTTTTTCGTACACCGACCTGTTGTTGCAATTGTAATAGCTATAGTAATAGTGTTTGTTGGGCTTGTCTCATTGCTCGGTCTAGCTACTGAGCAATATCCCAATTTAACTCCACCGATTGTTGAGGTAAGAGCTAAATACACCGGAGCGAATGCAATTAATGTTGAGCAATCAGTTGCTACTCCTTTAGAGCAGGAAATCAATGGTGTAGATAATATGATTTATATGAAATCTACAAATGCCAATGACGGATCAATGGTAATCCAGGTTTCATTTGATGTAGGTACAGATCCCGATATGAATACTGTGCTTACGCAAAACAGAGTGTCCGCTGCTTCCGCGAAGCTTCCTGCTGATGTAACAAAATTCGGTGTGACTACTAAAAAATCATTACCCAATATTATGCTGGCAATCGCATTAACTTCCGACGGAAGATATGATCAGGACTTTCTGGGTAATTATGCATTGATCAATATTAAAGATCAATTAGCCAGGATAAAAGGAATCGGAAGAGTTGATGTAATGGGTGCTGCCGATTACTCAATGAGGATCTGGGTAAAACCTGACAAGTTAGCGAGCATGAGCATTACTGTCCCGGAAATTCTAAAAGCTATTAATGAGCAAAATGTTATTGTGCCAGGTGGAAAGTTTGGTGCTGAACCATCACCACCAGGAACAGAATTTACTTACACAGTAATATTACCTGAGCGATTTAACTCACCGGAAGCGTTTGAAGAAATTATTATTAGAACAAACTCAGATGGTTCACAGGTAAAAATTGGTGATGTTGCAACAGTCAACCTCGGAGTGGAAACCTATAATATGATTCCACGAATGAATGGTCAAACCTGTGCCATTATCGCTTTATACCAGGCTCCGGGATCAAATGCAGTTGAGCTGGCTCAAAATATCATCACCGAAATGGATGTACTTGCAATGGACTTTCCTGAAAGTGTTAGATATGATGTTGGACTTGATTCCACTTTACCCATTACAGCAGGAATCAGAGATATAGTAGTTACGTTAATCATTGCTCTACTGTTAGTGATATTGGTGGTGTTTATTTTTATTCAGGATTGGCG
>JARRKK010000086.1:0-8184 GCA_037388105.1 Ignavibacteriaceae bacterium
AGTCATTTGGCTCATTACCCGTTTTACTTCCGGGTGTAGGTGCGCAAGGTGGTAAACTTGAAGATGTTATTGTTGCATTTGAATCTGCTAATAGGAGTAATTTTCTGATAAATATAAGCAGGGGAATTCTATACAAAAGCAGTGACAAAGATTTTGCAGAAAAAGCTTCTGAGGAATTAGTGAATTTAAATAAGAGAGTTGACTCGGTTTTAAATGAAACTTACTAATACACTTTAGTCTTTAATAAATTTATCCTCAACCAAAAAATTAATTAATCCTCTATTTTTATTACATCTGAAAATTCATTCTTTTCATTAATATTTTCCAGATGAATAAGTTAAGGTAAATAATTATCTATTTACTTAATTTAGATTTCATCTTAAGTTATAAATTATTTGTAAAATTCCTTCATCTGCTCTTTAGGATTTAACAGTATTTGTGAGAGGCACATTTGTTTAAGAAAAATAGATTTGGTGAAAAGTTATTCTATGAAATTTGGCGGGAGAAAAATTTTTCTAAAAAAATACTTAATACAAACAATCTGGAAATTGAAATACTTGATGCAGGTGAGAATAACAAAGACTTAGCTGGACCAGATTTTTTGAATTCCAGAATTAAGATTGGCAATATCACATATAAGGGTGATGTTGAAATTGATACGTGGCACTCAAACTGGAAGTCACATGGACATTATCTTCACAAAAAATACAACAAAGTAATCCTTCATGTTGTTCTTTCAAATGAAAGATTCAAACCATATGTAATTACACAGGATGGAAGAAAAGTGCACTCCGTTTGTTTATTTGACTTTCTAAATGATGTTTCCAAATCTGCTATAAGAGATGCAATTATATCTGAAAGAAATAGCAGGAGATTCTCCATGCCTTGTGCGGAATATAATAATGATGTCTTACAGAAAGATAAATTAAAATTCATTTTAGAGTTAGGAGTTGAAAGGTTCAACCGAAAAGAGAAAAGAATTTTAGAACGATTGAAAGAGATGATATATTTAAAACAAATGAATATTCGGGAACCCATAGTTCGTTACGATTTCGGTGAAGAATTCAGGAATAAAAAATTTTCCACAGATGAATTTAATGACACTTATATCTGGCAACAGTTAATTTATGAAATGATTTTTGAAGCTTTAGGTTATTCAAAAAATAAAGAAATGATGGGTAAACTGGCTGCAGCAGTGAATCTTGAGTTTTTAAATCAATTTGATCGAGATGATGATTTTAAGATGGTTATTGAAAGTTCATTGTTTAACGTAAGCGGAATTTTATTAAAAAACTACTCATCACTCGATGAAAAAACTGCCGGGTATTTACGTACTATTACTGAAATATGGTCCAGCATTAAAGACAAGTATGATGGCACATATTTCAATAATGAGAAGTGGCATTTTTTTAAATTAAGACCCCAGAATTTTCCAACAGTAAGGATTGCCGGGGGAAGTAGAATATTAAACAGATTGATAAGGGATAATCTGTTTGAAAAAATTTTACTTGGTTTTTCTGAAAATGATAATCCGAAGAAGGTCATTTTAATATCGAGAAATTTGCTCATTGTGGAAGGAGAGGGATTCTGGCGCTCCCATTTTGTTATAGGAAAGGATGCCAAGGTAGAATTAAAATATTTTGTTGGTTTATCAAGGGCTGATGAAATAATTGTTAATGTTATACTGCCAATATTTGCTGTGTATTTTGAAATATTTAAAAATAACGATGTAGCAAGGAGGGTTAAAAATCTTTATCTTAATTTTCATCAAAAGAGCAGCAATCAAGTTGTAAATCAGGTGATGGACACATTACGATTGAATGATCACAATGTTAAAAGTGTAAATATACAGGGGATGATAGAACTTTTCCGAAATTACTGTGTTAAAGAAAGATGTTTAGAGTGTAAAATTGGCAAGGAAGTTTTTCAGGTGGAAACGGAATAAATTAATTATCAATAGTAAGTTTTTTTATATCATCTCTAATTTTTGCAGCACGTTCATATTCTTCACTCTCAATTGCTTCTCTCAGCTTATCATGTAATACAGCTAATTTAGCTTCCTTAGTCTTTGGTGGACTACCTTTATCAGGTTCAGTATTCATACTTGAAACTTCAATTGATTCATCTTCATCAGAAGGTACAAATGCAGCTGCTTCCATTACTGAGTTGGCAACATAAATCGGTGCCTCAGCCCTAACTGCTAATGCAATTGCATCACTTGGTCTTGCATCAATCTCTTGAACCAGACCTGATGCTTCAAGGATTACTTTTGCATAAAAAGTATTTTCTCGCAGTTCATCAACAACTATTTCTATAATTGCTGCTCCGAGATTATCAGTAAGCTGTTTTAAAAGATCGTGTGTAAGCGGTCTTGGGGGTTTTATACCCTCGATTTCTAATGCTATTGCCTGTGCTTCGAAAGCACCGATAATTATTGGTAAACGGCGATTTCCTTCAAATTCCTTTAAAAGTATAGCATAGGCACCGCCTGTTGACGGACTTGAAGATAATCCCAATATTTCACATTGTATTTTTTCCAACTCTTTTAAGCTTATCCTTTTCTTACTCTTTTAATTTCCTCAGTAAGTACCGAAATCACTTCAAAAACATCTCCCGCTATTCCATAGTCGGCAACATTAAATATTGGAGCATCTTTATCTTTATTAATCGCAACAATATATTTTGAGGATGACATTCCTGCAAGATGCTGAATAGCTCCTGATATTCCGCACGCAACATAAAGATTAGGAGAGACAGTTTTTCCCGTTTGTCCTACTTGTTCACTATGTGGTCTCCAACCAGCATCAACTACTGCTCGTGAAGCGCCAACCGCAGCGCCAAGTGATTCAGCCAGTTCCTCAATAAGATGAAAGTTCTCCGGTCCTTTCATTCCTCTGCCACCAGAAACAATTATATCCGCTTCTGCAACATCCAATTTCCCATCCGATTTTTTGTATTCAACTACCCGGGTTCCAAGATCAGGAGAATCTTCTTCTTTTACTTGGATATCTACGGGCGAAGATTTATCTGAGGTTTGTGCCTTAAATACATTAGGTCTAATTGTAATTACTTTTTTATCAGAATTGCATTTTATATCAACTAATGCCTTACCTGCATAAACAGGACGTGTACAGATTAACTCTCCCGAAGAAGAATCAATATTTACACAATCCATAACACAACCAGCGTTAAGTTTTATAGCTAATCTTGGTGCTAAATCCTTACCCAATGCGGTATTGGAAAACAACAAATAATTCGCATCAATTTCAGTAGCATAATTTTTAACTATGTTCCTGTAAGCACTTGAAGAATATTTAGCCAACTCTGGGTTTTTATAATGGGTTACTTTGTTAATTCCAAATTTTCCTATATCCTCAATATTTGAAATCTCATCCCCAATCACTATTGCTTCAGCTTCCAAATTTAGATCTTCTGCAATTTTATTTACCACACAAACAGTCTCAAAGGCAGATCTTTTCAATAATCCATCTCTTTGTTCAAGAACTGCAAGAATTTTATCGGCCATATTAATTCCTTAAAAAACTTTTGCTTCTTCTCTCAATAATTTTACCAATTCAGGTACTGCTGAACTATCTGTACCAATTATTCTGCCAGGCTTTTTGGGAGGAGGTAAATACATTTTAACAACTTCAGTTAGATTATTACCGGATGCGGCAGGTTTTTCCTCAATAGTTTTCTTTTTTGCAGCCATAATACCTTTAAGGGAAGCATATCTCGGTTCATTTAGTCCTTTCTGTGCAGAAATAACTATAGGAAGTTCCGCCTCTACTACTTCTCGCCCGCCTTCGATTTCCCGTTCGGCAATAACTTTTGTACCATCAATTTTTAAATCTACAACAACAGAAATACAAGAAAAATCTAAAATTTCAGCTATTAGTTGTCCGATAATACTATTGTCATAATCAACTGACTGTTTACCGCAAAATACAATTTCACAGCCATCTTTTTTTATTTCATCAGCAAGAGCAATCGCAATTCCAATCGAATCCCGATTGTTTTCATCCTTTAATAATACACCTTCATCTGCACCCATTGCGAGTGCCTTTCTAATTGAATCCTTCGAACTATCAGAGCCAACAGAATATACTTTTACACTTGAATCATTACCAATTTGTTCTTTTATTTTTAAAGCTTCTTCAACTGCAAATTCATCATATGGATTAATTATATATGTAACGCCGTCAGGGTGTATAGTCTTGCCATCCTCTCCTACCTTTACTTTTGTTGCAGTGTCCGGAACGTGACTCACGCATACTGCAATTTTCATTTTTCCTCCGTTTATTAACAATATTTAACGTACAAAATATAAAGACAGACTTGTCTAAAATCAATTCACTTGATTTTTTAGATTAATTATTACATTATGTACAAAATAAGTTTATTTTGATATTGAGAATAATTAACTTTTTCTTATGGATTTACCTACAAAAAATACACCAGTAATTGATATAATTGAAGAAGAAGATGTTTCGATTGGGCTTGAGAGTAAGGTAGTTTTGTACAATGATGATTGGCACACTTTTGATGAAGTAATTCTACAAATTATCAAAGCAGTAAATTGTTCATTTGATGAAGCCCGGAATAAAGTTTTTGAGGTGCACGTTAAAGGGAAGGCAATGATATTTAACGGGAGATTCAAAGATTGCCTGCGTGTATCTTCTGTTTTGGAAGAAGTTGCACTTCATACACAAATAATTACCTGAGTGTATAAAAAAACGAATCCATGTATTGTGATTCGTTGTTAATGCCTTGTCATATTTCTATATTTCTTAACTTTAATTTTATTTATAAGCAAAGTTGAAATTCACAGGAGATTTTTAATGGCCAATAACGTAATTGCTGAATTAGAACCAGTCCATTTATGGAAAAGATTTTATGAAATAACACAGGTTCCCCGTCCTTCAAAAAAAGAGGGAAAAATAAGGAAGCATCTGAAAAATTTGTTACATGAGCTGAATATTGAATTTAAAGAGGATCAAATTGGAAATATATTAGCTTCTGTTCCTGCCAAATCCGGCTTCGAGAATTCACCTACAGTTGTGCTGCAAGGGCATGTGGATATGGTTTGTGAAAAAAATAAGGATAAAGATCATGATTTTGAAAATGATCCCATTTTAGTGATTAAATCAGATGGTTGGGTAACTGCAGATGGGACTACTCTTGGAAGTGATAATGGAATAGGTGTTGCAGCTGCACTTGCTACAATTACTGATCCGGATGTCGTACACGGACCTTTAGAAATTCTTTTAACCGTTGATGAAGAAACAGGATTAACAGGTGCAAATAATTTGAAACAAGGATTTGTAACCGGAGATTATTTGTTAAATATGGATTCTGAAGAGGATGGTGCATTTTATGTTGGATGTGCGGGTGGGATTGATACTATTGGCTCTTTTGATATCCAAACTGAAAAATGTGATCCGGCACAAAGTGTGTATAAACTTGTTATTTCTGGTCTTAAAGGTGGGCACTCCGGATTGGATATTATTGCAGGGAGAGGTAATGCAATAAAAATTCTTAGCAGAGCTCTTAATAGATTAGAGAAGACTGATTTTAGTGTAGCATCACTCGATGGAGGTAGTTTGCGTAATGCAATTCCCCGCGAAGCTGAAGCTATCTTATTAATCAAAGATGAAAATTTTGAATTTGCTTCTAAACTGATAAATGATTTTCAAAATGAAATGCTGCATGAGCTAAAGTCTGTTGATGACGGTCTAAAGGTAGTCTTAAAGAAATCCGATTCTGCAATTGATCTGGTTTACAACAAAGAATTTGCTAAGAGAATTATTCACGTTCTAATGGCATTACCGCATGGTGTGATTTCGATGAGTGCTGATTTAGACGATTTGGTTGAAACGTCAACAAACCTTGCAACTTTAAAAGTTAATGATGGACGATTAAAAATCGGTACCAGTCAACGAAGTTCTGTTGAAAGTGCAAAAATATATGTTAAGAAGAGCATATCTTCTATCTTTGAGCTCGCCGGAGGTAAAGTTGAAATTGGAGATGGTTATCCAGGATGGAAACCGAATATGGACTCAAAGCTACTAAAAATTTCTACACAAGTTTATCGCGAATTATTTAATGAAGAGCCTCATATTAAGGCAATTCACGCCGGATTAGAATGTGGCATACTGGAAAGTAAAAAACCTGGCTTAGATATGATTTCCTTTGGACCCACCATTCTTGGCGCTCACTCGCCCGACGAAAAAGTAAATATTAAGACCGTTAATAAGTTTTACGAATTGCTAAAGGGTATTTTAAGAAAAATTGCGCACTCAACCAATTAATAAATGAACAAATCAAGGTTTGTTTACAGTCTGGTCTTCATCATAAACACAAACTTCACAATTGCACATTTCATATATTTCATCGTAGCCATAGTCGATGGTTAGTTCGGTTCCAGCTTTTATATTCCTGTAGGCAACCAGCGCAAGCCCATTATTATCATTCTCAACAATATCGCAGTTGAAATCGCAATTGTGATTTATATATTTAATCTTTCTGGTTTTCCTCGTATCTATATAACAATCATCTCCATTCCAAAAAATGTAGACGTTGTTTTCTTCCTCTTCACGTCGTTCGCATTCATAACCATTAATTATCTCTCCTTTTATATCTAATATTTTAGCACCTTCAGGAATGTTTACAGTATTAAAAATCCCCTTACCATGTATTCCTGAATCTTTTACAATCACATATCTTTTGAAATCCCTGTTACCCATCACTAACTTTCTGCATTATACTTTTCCGCCAATTGTTTTTGTACTGTAAAATTTAACAATCTTTCATCGATTAAGGAACAGACAAATTTTAATTAAATAGTTGTAAGAATATTATTTTCAACATCATATCATTAAACTATTAATTCTTGAATTGTCATAGATATTTTTCATTTCAATTAATATTATTCAAAAATAAAAATAATTTACAAAAGTCTACGAATGGATGAGAATGTTCAAACAGATAGATAACTTGAGTAGGACATGATCTGAATAATCAATAAGTATTATTTGTTTTTATTTCAAAAATTTTATTTAAACGTTCCGTTCTTTGTAAAAAAATATCACCAGTATACACAACTTGTATATGCGAGTTATTTTCATTTCTCAGATTTGAGAGAAAAAGAATCTTAATTCTCAGATTTGAGAATGAATGTTTAGAATTTAGTTAATAAATCAATTAATTTGTTGGCCTTCTACTTGTTATAGCATATATATGTCTTATATCCAAATTAAGGAGAAATATTTATGAAAAAATCGTTAACAATATTAATTATGATGTTGTTATTTAGCACTTCTTGGTTGTTTTCTCAGGAAATTAAAGTAACAACTTATGGTGTATCCCCGCGTGATGTAGAAAGAGATTCTGTAACACAATATTTCGATCGCGCATATAATGGATTGATAAATGTTGGTACTGAAACCAAAATGTTTTTAAAAGGACAATTTGAAGATTCAACATTTGTCACTCCTGTTTGGACACTTATTGAAAAACCGGCGGGTTCTATTGCGGTTTTTGGATCTTCCATGAATATGGATGCCTCAACTCAAGTGATCTCATTCAAACCGGATATTGTTGGGGTATATAGGGTGGAACTTGCGGATGGTATGTTTGCAGATACTTTAAGAATTAGCGTCGCAAAATATTGGGGAGTAGAAGGTGGCAGTGTTAATTGTATAACCTGTCATAATAATGCACAATGGGATTTCAAATATGATAAATGGTTAGAAACCGGACACTCTAATATGCTTGTAAGAGGTCTGGAAGGTACTTTGAGCTCACACTATGGAGAAGGATGTATAAGTTGCCACACAACTGGTTATGATCCTGATGCAGCAAATGATGGATTTGATGATTTCCCATTTGTTTTTCCCGATTCCTTATACCCGGGTGTGTATGATGCAACCGTAACCGCCTATCCAGACGCGATGGCAAGAGCAAATATCCAATGTGAGAGCTGTCACGGTCCTGGGAGTGGACACACCGGGAATAAATTTAATATTGCTAATACTTTAAGCACTGATAACTGTGCATGGTGCCATGACGACGGAACACATCATGCTTTCCCGGAACAATGGGATCATTCCGGTCAAGATGCAACGGAATTTGACGGACGCGGATTTGATGGAGGTCATGGTAGAGGAACTTTCATGGCTCGCG
>JARRKK010000087.1:0-8154 GCA_037388105.1 Ignavibacteriaceae bacterium
AAGAAATAAAAGTTTTTCAGAAAGCTCAAAACTGATTCTGATTCTATTCTTTTTGAAACAGAATATAGCAACGTGCCTGTCTGGTAATCATGCGTAGGAATAGAAATATACATGGGTTGAGGTTCCGCTAATTCAATTTGGTAATTTGATAACTTCCAAAAATTCAAGTAGGCTGCAGCAGCATTCCAAACAAAGTAAGTCCACAGATACCGCAACCTTTGCATTTGTCTTTCGTCATTGTTCACCACGGATTTTTTCATAAATAAATCAACACTGTCTCTGGGAACGAATTCTTCTGTCCATAACTCATATTCCTCCCAGTACCCAGCAAATTTTGGCAAAAGTTGTTCTCCAGAGATTGTTGTTGTAGGCAAGATCAGCCATTTAATTTCCTCTCTTATATGTGCAGGAGGTAAGTTATGTGCAAGATGAAGAGTAATGTCAAACGCACCCTGGAACCTGGTTTGAAGAGAGACCCTGTATATTGATTTATAGGCCTTAGTTTTTAAAAGGCTTATCCAAACACCACCGGGTAATATATTGTCCAGACGGAGAAATATACCATTTGAAAGTAAAAAAATGGCTTCACGGAGGACCGAGGTTTTTATGATCGCATTTTTTATACGAGTTCTATCTTCTAAATCGATACCTTCTTCAAATATTATAACTTCTTCCCACCCATATTCTTTCCCCGTTTCCATGTCCACCGAAACTGTTTGATTTTGGCCAAGCCATTCCCGCAAACCTTGTTGCAAATTATTAAAGACTATTTCGGTTTTTTGCCTGAGAGGTTTATATGAACTGAATACAGAATTTCGCATAATAAAGCCCCTGATACGGTTGAAATTTGTTGGATGATGTTTGCTGTGGGTTTGCAGCAAATTGAAAAGTGAATCCAACGGAGAGTTCTTAAATGATTTTCTTTCCTCTACATTATCTATTTCTGATTGGATTAGTTTTTCAAATACAACCAGTAATTCTTTACCTTGTCTTAAACTAACAATGGAATTAGTTACATCTTCATTGATGAATTCACAATCTTCTTTAATATAACGAGTGAGTAAATTTGCAAAATCGTTTATGTCAAGTTTCGTGATAGCTGCTTTAAATAATTCACGCCGGGTATCAATTGAATCTGTTAGGTTCGGTCTCCCGACAATATCTAAAGCAAACTGATAGTTATAATTTGTTTCATCACTAAGAACTCTCCGTAAATATTTTGCTGCAGTCAATTGAAATTCTTTATTATCAGATTGCAGCATCAAAGCTGCCATGTTAAGTCCGTGTAAATTATATTCTTCAGTAATTGAAAATCTTCCTAAAAGTTCATTCCAATCTGGTTGAGCTGTCACCCTGTGAGTTGAAGAATGATAATTAATTTTCGGGTTTGATAATTGTCGTCGGTACCATTGGTAAATAGCCGCTCCGGAAAAATCAATTAATTCTTTGTTTCCAATCCAGTAAATTGGATTGCTAAGGAAAGGTTGCATATCAATCAGCTCAGAATTTATCTCATAGTTATAACTGCCTATCGTAAAAATATTATTATCGGGTTTTAGTCTTTTAAGTGCCAGAGCTGAATTTATTTTTGGTATTTCAATTCCATCCATCCCAGCGATAATATCCCTGCTTAAACACCCTTTTTCTCTCAAGAACCAATTTGGAACACGAACCTCAATATCGTTAACTATTATAGTTATATAACTTTCTTCATACATCGTTTCGATAACATCAGCAAAGTTTTGTTCTATCACTCTTCTTTTGTAGGTACCCTTGGGAGTTAACTCACCGTGTTCGATTGAAAATGGCCGGTTAATTATTCGGAATTCTAGTATTCTTTCAAATGGAGCAAGAAATTTATTAACAGTTACAATAAGTGATGAAAAGTATTCATGTTTTTGTTTCTCTTTCATTTCCTTAAGCGGCGATGAACCGTTCTCTTGATTCGGATAAATAAGTACTGTATTGAACGGTCTATGGTCACCTACAAGAAAAACCTGTTTAATATTTTCAAACTCTCTGAAAAAGTTCTCAATTTTCTGTGGTGCAATCGTTTCCCCTTTATTGTTTTTGTATATCTCTTTTTTTCTGTCGATTATTTCAATAAATCCCTGATCATCCATTTTCATTACATCTCCGGTAGGAAGCCAACCTTCATCCAAAAAGGTTTCACTATCAGGTTTCCTGTAATATCCCATCATCACATATGGTCCCTTAATTAAAATTTCTCCATCCTTCCCAAGTTTTATTTCAATTCCTGGTAAAGCGGGGCCAAGAGAATTTTCTATGTATTTATACGGTGGTGTCATTGTGATGCCGCCTGTGGCTTCGGTCATTCCAAAACCGCTCATCAATTCAATTCCATAATGCTGAAAAAATTTAAATATATCCGGGGCAAGAAAACCTGCAGCAGAGAGCCCCCATTTAAGCTTGCCGCCTGTTCTTTTTTCAATAATATTTTTTATTACCTCATCTGCAGCAATTTCGATATCCACATCTAAACCTATTTGTTCATAAAGTTGCGACCATTTTTTTGGAATACTTATAAAAACTGTTGGTTGTACAAGTTTCATATTTGCAATCATTGTTTCAACTGAGGGGTCTTCCATAAAGCAGTATTCAGCGCCCCAAAAAACACAACCCATCATCTCAAGCCATCTGCCAAATGTGTGAAAAAGCGGAAGGTATGAAAGGAATCGATCTTTATGGTTAATTTCCGGAAGAGCCATTGCACGGCAAAATCGTTTATAAATAATGTTCATCTGCGAAAACATTATTCCTTTTGGTTCACCTGTTGTGCCGGATGTGTACATTATTGTTGCAAGTGAATCCATCGTTATCTTGTCTGTTAGTTTACTTAAATCATCTTCGTTTATTTCCGCACTTAATTCTATAAACTCATTAAATGAAATAATCCAATCCTCAGAACTGTTTCCATATAACAAAACCACTTTGTCTAAATATTTTAAATTGTTCTTTACCGATTTTACTTTTATCAGCTGTTTTTCATCGTGTACAATTATTAATGGGGATTCGGTTTGATTAAGTATAAATTCTATATGATCAAGAACAGAATTGGCGGGAATCATCACGTTTACAATGCCGGTTGTTAAGCAAGCAAGATCAAGTAATGGCATATGCGGATCATTTTCCAACAAAAAAGCGATTTTACTATTGTTTGAGTTATACTTTTTTATCAAACTGTAAAATGCGCTTGCATATTTTATTACATCGTTATTAACTTTATTCCAACTAAGTGCATCAACGTGATTGCCCTTAATTACCTTGAACAAGCTCTTATCTCTATATTGTTTAACTCTTTGTTTGAAAAGGATATTTACGTTGTAATTACTTGCATTGATTAATTTATAAATCAGCAATTCCCATTTCTTTTCGTTATAAATTTTTCGGAGAAGCGAAGAGTTGCGAAACAGATTTAAATATGCGTGGATAATTAAATCTAAGATTTGATTATCAGGCTGTTGAGCCTTCTGTTCCACAAGATGATCACCTAATTCATAGAATTTTTCCTTGTTTAATAATGAAAATAAAGAGTCTGTAAAATCTCCAGATGAAATTGATTCAAGCATTTCAAGCCAGACCTGTGCAATTTCTTCGTTTTTGCAAACAGTCTCATTTATAAGTGCATTTGTTAATTCTTCTTCGAACTGTTCGTAAAGAAATCTCAGATCATCCGAATCAAACGCGGCTTTACCAGAGAAAAGTTTATCTTTTATGGAGGTGAGAATTTCATTTCTTTCTTTTAATTGATGTTCTGTCATAATTATTTGAATGTTACTAAAATTGACAGGTTTAAAATAAAGATTTATTAGTGAGTTTATGTAAAAATTTTGATTATTTGTGTGGCCTCACATATTAGGTTAAGTAAACAATTATTTTATACAAAATGCATTCAATCGCAAATTAAAATCTTGAGCTGCCCAATGATAAAAAGGGATGCTGTCAAGGCATCCCATTGATTTCATTACCGATTACTGTCGAATTTAATTTTTTATGCCTGCAGCTTCTTCAAGCATTGCAGTTGTAACGGATTTTGGACGTTCTATTGGATAACCAAGAGCACGATCCCAAACAATATTTGCAAGCACGCCAAAAGCCCTTCCAATTCCAAAAAGAACCGTATAAAAATCATATTCCTTTAATCCATAATACCACTGAATTACACCGGACTGTGCATCTACATTGGGCCACGGGTTTTTTGCCTTACCTTGTTTTTCCAGGATAGGTGGTGTAACCTTGTATAGTATATCAACATATTTGAATATGAGATCATCCTTCAAATATTTTAAGCAAAATTCTCTCTGTGCAGTGTAGCGTGGATCAGTTTTTCTTAAAACAGCATGGCCAAATCCAGGTATAACTTGACCAGAATTAAGTGTATCCCAAACAAACTTACTCATCTCTTCCTCAGTTGGCACTTTACTTCCCATTTTATCCATCACACCCTGTATCCAGCGCAACACTTCCTGATTTGCTAATCCGTGCAGTGGTCCGGCCAGTCCATTAATCATTGCTGAAATTGAGTAGTAAACATCCGACAGTGCACTTGCAACTAGATGGCCGGTGTGAGCACTTACGTTTCCACTTTCATGATCGCTGTGCAGAATAAAATATAATCTCGCTACGTCATCATAAGGCTTTTTCATACCCATCATATGTGCAAAGTTACCGCCGAGATCCAAACTTGTATCCGGCTCAATAATATCGTCATCTTTGTATTTGTACCTATATATGAATGAAGCTATTCTTGGCAATTTTGATAACAGATTCATTGCATCTTCATATGTCGGTTTCCAGAAATCCATCTTGTTTAATCCGGCATTGTATTCCTGAACAAATTCAGATTCAATCTGCAACGAAATTATGGCGGCGGAAAACATTACCATGGGATGAGACTCTTGTGGTAGAGCACGAATAACATCAAATACATACTGCGGAACGTGCTGACGTTTATTAAACTCCTCTGCAACATCTTCTATATCATCGGCATGTGGTATATCTCCCGTTAGAAGCAGATAAAAGAATCCTTCTACATATGGCATTTCACCCCCTGGAACCTTTGGTAATTTTTCTAAAGTTTCGGGTATAGTAAAACCGCGGAATCTTATACCTTCGAACGGGTCCAAATACGAAATATCCGTTGTTAAACTTTTTACCCCTCTTGCGCCACCAATTACCTGGGAAATGGTCACTTCACCAACCTTTATATCGCCGTATTCTTTTAACAGCTTCGTAGTTCTTGGACGCCACGCATCAATCTTATCAGATAGTTTTGTTTTTAATTTGGACATAACTTCCTCCCTATATTTTAGGATCTAAACAGGTTAGTAGATCGAAAAGTTTTATACCTCCAAAAATTGAAGGTAAAAATCGAGTTAATAAAAAATAACTTCGTTCGTAATACATTTTCCCCCAATCGGAAAATCTAAAATGATATGATTAAAAATATCAAATATCCATTCTATTAAGCAAATGATAATTCTTTACCTACGTGTGTTGAGTAAACTCTTATTCCTCTTCTCATCTTTAGAATTGATGCTCCCATCCAATCTATCGCATCGATATCACCATGAACAAGAACAACATTATCAGGAATTAGCCTCTTTAAGATTTTTAGGAGTTCATCTCTTTTAGAATGTGCAGAAAAATTAAAATTTTTGATCTGGCAATTAACTTCAAATTCTTTTTCCGAATTAGGTAGCTTTATATTATCACCTCTGCTTGCATTTGCAACTACATAACCCGGCGATTCATCATCCATATAGCCGACGGTAAAAATAGCCGAATGTTGTTGACTCAGCCATCTTTTTGCAAGCATAAAGGATAATGTTGATTCAACCATCATACCGCTTGATGCAAATACTATAGAGGGATATTTGAACAATGTTTCGGTACTATTGACATCATAAAGATCCTTTTGATCTATATCATGTAAAATAAGATCGGTTTCATTTCTTTTTACTGTAAACCTGTTATAATCATAAATTCTATTAATCTTTTTCCCAAGTCCTGCAGTATAAATATATGTATTAGTTAATTTTCCCTTCAGTATTTGTAAATGTACTGTTGCAAGCATTTCCTGAAGCTTTCCAAGTGAAAAAACCGGTAATAGAACAGAACCACCGTTGTTGAGTACTTTATTTAAAGATGAAACAAAGAGTTCAATTTCTTTTTCCCAATCATTAAGGGATGATGAATCTGTTGCGCCGTATGTACACTCAAGGATAAGTGTGTTTATTTTTGCAGATGGTAGGCTAGCGCCCATAAGAAGCGTTTGTGAAGATAAATTAATATCTCCCGTATAAAAGATTTTTGTGTCATTCGCTTGAATCATAATTCCTGCTGAACCCAGAATATGTCCTGCATCATAAAATTCTGCTGTGACTTCAGAATCGCTAGCTGAATTTAGACCGGGAATACTAAATTTTTCGTTGAACGAATGGTATGCAATTGATTTTATTAACAGATCAACCTCTTCATGTGAATAAATACTGAACAAATCCTCCGTGATTTGATTCTTCAATATTCTTATTGCATTATGCAAAGTTAGTTCAGCTATTGCGCGAGTTTGTGGAGTGGTAACGATTTTTAAATGAGGGAATTTTTTTATCAGAAACGGAAGCCCATTAAGGTGATCCTGATGTGCATGAGAAATTAATACATAATCCAGAGGTTTATCTTCCAGCAATTCGTACTTTGGCAATGCCTCCAATCCCACTTTCTTTGGATGCATACCACAGTCAAGAATTATCCCGGTTCCGTTAACATTAAGATAGTGGCAGTTCGCACCAATTTCCTCTGCACCGCCCAAAGAAAGAAATGTGATCATAAGTTCAGAATTGGTTTTCGTTCTCTTGCATCCTAAGACTCCTCAGATCAACTTCTGTAATTAGAATATCTAATGGCGGAATAAAAATGCTATCGGCTATAGCAACATTTTCTTTAATGTTTATTGCCTGAACGTTTATCTTTATTGTACCTGTCAGCGTTTCAGATTTCAGTATTAACCAGTTCCATAACCAAAGCTTGAGGTTTTTACTTTTGAATTCGAAGACTCTGCATTTTTTACCCATAATAATATCACTACCTGTTTCTATTCCACCGTTTATTAATGCAAGCTGCTCACCAAATTCACCATAACTAATCTGATCTCTGAACTCGATCAATTTCTCCAATACCGGATTTTCTTTTTTTGTACCTGTTTTAGAATCAAGATTTAAGATATACTCCCAGTTACCCGTTTTTATTTTTAGCAAGTTTGCCCGTTTGGAATACTTTCCAACTTTAATAGTCGAAACGGAAAACTCTGCTTGTTTCCTACCCCAATCTTTAAAGTATAATGTTTTGTCTCCTGTTTGTGTGCCAGATATTTCATATTCTACAATTCCGGATTCAATGCCGAAAAACTTTTGATCTTTAATCGATACTTTTTCTTCAATCGGTTGTTCAATCAAAGATTTATCGGGGTTCTCTTTTTCTCTGGAACAAGCTTGGTAAAGAATTGCAAAAAGAAGAATAGAAAAAATGAAGAATAAAATTCTTTTACGATGTGAAGACATTATTGCTTTTGTAAAATCATTGAAAGAAATCTTTCATAAAGATAAGTTAAATAAGACTTAATAGAAACGTTTGTGGTGCTGTAACTTAAGAAATTCCCCTCCTAAACGGAGGGGATAATGGATGTGAAATTTATTTTAACAAAGTCATCTTAATAACTTTTGTAAAATCATTTGCTGATAATCTTGCAAAGTATAATCCAGCAGATTTATTATTAGCATTAAAATCAACCCTGTAAGAACCTGCAGCCTGTTGTTCATTTACAAGAGTGACAATTTCATTACCAAGAATATCATAGATTATAAGTTCAACAAAAGATTCTTCAGGTACAGAATACTCAATTTTTGTTGAAGGATTAAATGGGTTTGGATAATTCTGTTTTAACATATAATCTTGTGGTACCCCCGCTATCTGCTCAACATCAGTAGCAGGTCCTGTAAAAGATAAATTATCCACATAACCCATAGAACCAATTGTTCCGTTCTCACCAATTGCAGTTGAATCTGCAATAATAAATGCAATAATTGTATTGTCAGGCGTTTGTGAACCAGGGCTGTAAAAAATCGGAACTGTAAA
>JARRKK010000088.1:0-8062 GCA_037388105.1 Ignavibacteriaceae bacterium
TCCTTTCAATTCTAAACCCATCATTTTTTTATAATGTAAAGGTTTAATTAACTGAGAAGCAGAAACAATTTGGCTGAACTACAGAGGATGCTGTACTCGATCCATTTCCGGAAATTATCGAAAAATGGGAAGACATTCTTGAATCCCGGAGGACTTTCCACATGATTTATAAAAATCTATAACTATCTCAACAATTTAAATAAACGGATGAATTGGAAAAGAATTATCTTATGTATATTTAGGTTCTTCAAACTTGATTTTAAATGTTTATGATTCATTAGTTCTTAGATTAGATTTTTAAAAATAGGAGGATCAATGTTCAGGATTATTTTATTATCAACAATTATTCTAATTTCATCAAACTTAAATGCACAGGGCATATTAAGTACTGTTGGGGGGAAAGTCTATCTGGGAGCTACGGCTGGTATCAGTTTTCCTTTAAGTAGTTTTGCGAATGATAATCCTCAAGATCAAAATTCCGGCTACGCAAAGACAGGATATATAATCGAAATAAATGGTGGTATACGGTTTCTAAACCTGCTTGAAATATCTGTTGCCGCATTTAGAAATTCAAATAGCACAGATGTTACAAATCTGGCCAATTCAATTAACACTTCCACACCAGGGATTACCTTCACTGGTGAGTCTGAGGCATGGGAAATTTATGGTTTCTTAGCCGGAATCGGAATTTCTTTTCCACTTCCTGAAAAATTTATTAGCGATATTCGTATACTTGGTGGCTATCAGAATGTATCCTCCCCGGAAATTAATATGCTAAGTAATTCTACGGATACATATGTGAAAATTGAAGGAAAAACTATATCAAGTCCGGTTTACCTGGGTTCTGTTTCCGTAAGATATCCGCTTAGTAGCGCTGTATATTTCAGCTTTGGATTTCAATACATAGCTTCTTCCGGTAATTTTGAAAATGTACAAACAACAACAAGTATTGAAGGTAATATAACTGAATCAACTATTTCATATAGTAGAACGTTGGATGCCTGGGGTCTAAATCTAGGATTAAAATATTTTATTTTATAGATATACAAAATTGTTAAAAAAATAAAGGATTTTGAACCCATATAAGCTTTAATAAGTTTGCTGATATTGTTAGCTTTCAGTAATGATTTTTTTCATTTTAATATTCAGGGGTAAATCGTATTTGAAAAAATCAATAACATATTTCTGTTTGTTTTATTTTAGTCAATCATTTACATCAGCACAAGAGCTCACCCCGCGTGCTTACTGGCCAGCCCCTAATGGAACTATGGTAGCAGTACTTGGATATAAATACTCTTTTGGTGATATCCTTACAGACCCTTCATTACCAATATCTGGTGTGGACTCAAAAATTCACGTTGCATTTATTGGATACGTTCAGACATTTAGTTTATTTGATAGAACAACAAATTTCCTAATCGAATTGCCGTATACGTGGGCAACAACAACCGGAAATATCTTAGGTCCGTTAGGTGAATTGCCTGGAAGGCGCGTAAATTCCGGAATCGCCGATATCGGCATTACAATTTCCATTAACCTCATTGGCGCACCTACTATGGACTTAAAAGGCTTTCAGGAACTTCGAAACAATCCGCGCCAGATACTTGGAGCGAGCTTAAAAATACTTGCCCCTACAGGAGCATACGAACAAGATAAGCTTATAAACATAGGATCTAATCGGTGGGCATTTAAATCAGAGCTTGGTTACATGATTCCACTTGAAGAAAAGTGGTTACTTGAGCTGGAAGCAGGAATGTGGATCTTTGCCAATAACGATAAGTTCATTGGTCAGACCAGGAAACAGGAGCCAATATATGCTTCTCAGTTGCATCTCGTAAAGCGATTTATACCCGGCTTCTGGGCAGCTTTAAATGTAAACTTTTTCTGGGGTGGTCGTTCCAATCTATTAGAGGAAGATTTAAAACGGAATTCAAAGTTTGGAGTTACCATAGTATATCCATTCTGCGGTCGTCACTCTCTAAAGGGTGGATTCAATATGGGCCTGGTGACTGAAAGTGGAGAAAATTTTAAATCATTTTTAATAGCGTATCAGTTACTTTTAAATTAAATAAGAATTATTGTTATTCTATAAATACTTTAGAACAAAAAGGAGAACGTTATGAGAAATCTGTTTAAATTATTGGTGGGTATTGCTCTGCTATTACTCATTGCCTCTTGTTCAACCGAACAGGATAAAAATTCAATCCCTTATCCTAAGGAAGAATGGAAAGGAGTTCAAGGTAAAACTCTGGAAGATTCTAAACCAGATTTTATAGGACCTAAGAAGGCTCCTAAAGAAGCTCCAAACGTACTAATAGTAATGCTGGATGATGCGGGGTATTCAGATGCAAGCTCATTTGGAGGTGCTATGAGGACTCCAACATTCGACCGGATTGGAGATGAGGGGATTCGCTACACTCATATGACTGTGCAAGCTGTTTGTTCCCCGACAAGAGGAGCTCTATTAACAGGCTACAATATTCATACTATTGGTACAGGAATAATTTCAGAGTTTGCGACAGGTTATCCTGGGTATAATTCTCAGATGGATTACTCTACTCCATCCATTGCTAAAATATTAACTGATAATGGTTATTCAACAGCAGCATTTGGCAAATGGCATAACACACCTATGGAAGAAGCTTCGCCCGTGGGACCATTCCAGGCATGGCCAATTGGTATGTGGGGATTCCAATATTTTTATGGTTTTATGGGAGGTGAAACAAACCAGTTCCATCCGCTGCTTTACGAAAACAATACAGCAATCGAAACTCCAAAAACAAATGAGGATGGATCGACCTTTCATCTTTCGCATGGAATGGCAGATAAGTGCATCTGGTGGTTAGATAACTGGAAAGCGCTAAAAGAAAATCCTTTCTTTGTCTACTTTGTACCTGGCGCAATACACGCACCTCTTCAGGTTCCTAAAGAATGGCGGGATAAATACAAAGGTAAATTCAATCAGGGTTGGGATGCCTATCGTGAGGAAGTTTTTGCTAGACAAAAAAGATTAGGCATAGTACCCGAAGATGCAGAATTAGTTCCAAGACCTGAAACTATCCCAGCATGGGATTCTTTTTCTGAAGAAGGGAAAAAATATCTTTCAAGACAAATGGAAATTAACGCAGCCTTTCTTGAACATGTAGATTTTCAGGTAGGTCGTGTCATAGAGCATCTTGAGGAAATGGGAGAATTGGATAATACACTTATCATATACCTTATGGCAGATAACGGTGCAACTGCAGAGGGAACTCCGACAGGCACAATTTCAGAGCTGTTAATGCAAAACGGATTTCCGCCGCTTACTATGGAACAACAGCTTGAACTATTAGAAAAACATGGCGGCATAGAAGAATGGGGAGGACCGAATCTGGCAAACCATTTTTCAGTTGCCTGGGCATGGTCAACATCGACACCATATCAGTGGACAAAGCAAATGGCATCTCACTTTGGTGGAACAGCTTCGGCAACTGCTATTAGATATCCAAAGATGATTAAAGCTAAAGGAGAATGGAGAAATCAATTTCAACATGCTACTGATATAGTTCCAACAATACTTGAGGTGACCGGAATACCTGCACCTGATTTTGTTAACGGACAAAAGAGAAAACCATATGAAGGGAGCTCATTAGTTTATTCCTGGGATAATCCGGAAGCTAAAACAAAACACCCCACCCAGTATTTTGAGATGACTGGGTTTATGGGATTGTATCATGAAGGATGGACTTTATGCGGTGTTCCTTACAGAATTCCATGGTCTGTAGATCCCACCGCACTCGCGAATTTTGATCCTTTAAACACAAAATGGGAATTGTATAATATTGAAGAAGATCCGATTCAATCAATAAACCTTGCAGATCAGTATCCTGAAAAAGTAAAAGAGCTTGAGAAAATATTCTGGCAAGAAGCTGAAAAGTACAATGTTTATCCTGTTGGTGGCTCCTTAGGCAGAGCCCTCCAACCCGAATCAAACCCGCAGGCTGCAGCAAAAAGTCATTGGGAACTTAATACAAATGTTTACAGGGTTCCTGAATTAGCCGGACCGAATATTAAATCAACTAACTACGAAATCAATGCTTATATAACTGCTGATGAAAATACTGAGGGTGTTATTTACGCTGTTGGTGATCATATGGGCGGACAAGCATTATTCATAATGGATGGAAAATTAAGATACAGCTACTCAACTCTTGGTCTTTACTGGCAGGACTTTAAAGGGAATGTTTCAATTCCACCCGGTGATATAAAAATTACTTTAAAACATACAATGAAAGAAGCACGCCTAAATGGTCCATCATTAGTTGAATTCTTTATTAACGATATAAAAGTTGGGGAGATGGATATAAAAGCAACTGTTTATGCAGCCTATACGGGACATGAAACCTTTGATGTTGGACGAGACGAGGGAATGCCTGTAAATAATGAATATAAGGATAAAGGAAAATTCATATTTACAGAAGGGCAACTTCATAAGGTTGTTATTGACATAAAGAATCCGGGTGAGGAAGTGGAAGCCTCTGAGTATAGCATAATTGAATAGTTTGATAATCTATTAGAAAAGAAAAAACATAAATAAATTAATCATTCATCTAAATGCAATTAAAAATTGAAATTGATAATTAATCATCTAATAATAAAAAGAGGACAATAAAAGTGAAAATTCGTTTGCAAATTTTGTTGATATTATTGGGATTATCATTTTGCACTTCGTATGCACAAAAAAGTTTTGGATTGGGAATAATACTTGGTGAACCTACCGGGCTTAGTGCAAAGCTGTGGACTGGAAGTTCAAATGCATTTGATTTTGGTGCAGCCTGGTCATTCGAAGGTTCGGGACATCTTCTTCTTCAAGCCGATTATGTTTGGCATAGTTCACTCACTAAAGCATCATCGGGACAGTTGGCTTTGTATTATGGAATTGGTGGTAGAATTGTCTTCGCGAATGATCCGGATGTTGGAGTTAGAATACCAATTGGACTGGATTACATTTTCAGTTCTGCACCAATAGATATATTTGCTGAGGTAGTCCCAATTATGGATTTAATTCCTGATACAGAATTTGTACTGAATGGTGGTTTGGGAATTCGTTTCTGGCTTTGATTAAATGTCATTTCAAAACTGAATATAAATCCCTGTAAATTATGCAGGGATTCTTTTTTTATTCACAATTCAATATAATCGATTCGGAATTAAGGAATATTTTTAAAAATTTTTATTATATGTAAATTCTTAAGATTTTTTAATGTCTGGAGGGATTATGAAAATGTTAAAGAGTTTTGCAACTGCCTTAGTTTCAATCATACTCCTTTTTCTAAATGGATGTATTTCCACAACCAAAGAATCTGTAATGATGAACGAGATGGAGGGAGTTCAGATGACTCCAACAGAACTTTCCATTCGATTAAATGAATTTGGTAAATTTTTTATTGAGACTGTTGAAGCGTCTGCTGATAAAATAATAGCGGAAACAAATAGTACTGTTGTAAAAAGAAATGCTTTGGAATGGAAAATAAATGTTATACCTCAAATATTACAATCATTGACGATGCCGGATCCTGTTGCAGCAGGGACGGACGTTCGCGCTCTTTGTATGCAAATGGATCAGTTTTTTACAATTGGAAACGGTCGTGATGTATTCGGAGATCAACAATATATTGCTGTCAAAGCATCTGAGAAAATAATGGATGAACTTGTGACTATCGCTAGCGATATAAGGGAGATAAGTTATTTCGAAAAAAATAAAAAGTTGTTTCAGGAATGGGTTGATCAAAATCCTATTGAAGATTTAAATTTTTACAGAAAATCTACATTTGATACTATGGCAAAAGCATTGGGTAGTGAAGAGTATGGTTTAGGAACAACTGTGGGTAGTATTGCAGAAGGTGTACAGGATATAAGGCAACAAATTACATTCTATACGAACTTCCTGCCAAAACATGCTAAATGGCAAATGGAATTAGAGATGTATAATTTGTTGAGTGATACAACAGTAGAGAGGACAATTAATAATTTTGATAGGATTGTTAATTCTACAGAACGGATTAGTAAAGTCATGGAAGAATCACCAGAGCTTATAAAAGAATTACAACAATCTTCTCTAACAGAATTAAATCAGCAACTGCTGATTGTGCTAACTAAAATAGCTGAGGAGCGAAAAATTGTACTCAAAGAAATTGCGGATGAAAGAATTGCTGTACTGAAAAATATTTATCAACAGAGAATAGAAACACTTGATAGAATTGATTTACTTGTAAATAAAACAGTAAGTCAGTCCTCGATAGTTGCAAATGATATAGTCGATAAAATATTCTGGAGATTATTAATTATTCTAGGAATTGGTTTTATTGGAGGAATAGTAGCATTAAAATTTATTAGGAAATAGAATACGTTTTTACCAAGGTACGAATTGATATCTTTGCTAAAGTTGTGCAGTTCCTTAACCTGAAACCATCAACAAGTTTGATTTGAATAATGGTGCTTCAATTCATTTCTGGTTTTAACCCGATAGATTAGAAAATATTGAAATGATGATTTAAATTAGGATTAGAGATATAATTCTTAATTTTACATTATAAATTGTTAATTGAATTGCCCGGATGGTGAAATTGGTATACCTGTCTGCCGACAGGCAGGCACGCTAGCTTCAGGAGCTAGTTGGCGCAAGCCAGTGCAGGTTCAAGTCCTGTTCCGGACACAAAAATTAAATCTAATAATTACCATTATTTAAGTAATTCTCATTACATTTTCTTCAATAATGTTTAATCATTCCAGATGAGGAACAATGAAAATGTTCATTTTATTAGCTTCTATATTTATTCTGTTCCAAACAAATTTGCATGCCTGGATATATCCTGAACATAGGGATATTGCACTTTTGGCAATTGAAAATCTAAGCCCTGAATATCGATCTCAACTTGACCAGCTTTGGGCACAGGCAAGAAAAGGCTATGAAGATAGACTCACTGAATCAGTTATCGATGCCACTCAAACCACTAATCCAACTCAACTTGATTATGCATCCTGGCCGGCGATATCGGGAGATCATTCCTGCTCACCAAAAAATTTGCTTTACAATGTGCTCCAAACTGTATGGATTTTAGAAGTCGCTAATATAGCAGCGGAACTAAAAATTAATCTTGCAAATGCAAAGGATCGGAGTGCTAAAATAAATGCAATTCGTGATTCGGATATTAAGTTTCAAAGAGTTGATCCTGAATATGCGACACGTGCAGGTTCAAATAACGTTCATTTTTTATTGGCAAGACCGGATGCAAATACTAATGCAGAACTCTACCTAACAGCATGCTTAATGGCGGGTGCAGAATTAAATGCAATTGGTGCGTATGCCTGGTTTCACGACAGTGCATTGATGAAAGCTGCTAGATATGCCTCTGAAAATTTGACAGAGGATGAACGTTCTGCATTGATTTTAAGTGCTCTTGCCGATGAAGCTTTTGCATTGCACTTTCTTGAAGATGTGTTTGCAGCCGGGCATACAGCAGGAACCTGGGGTAATGCATCACAAAGAAAAGGAACACACGATTATTATAACGAACACGGTTTGGAAGTTGTTACCTGGGATGGAAAGAGAATGATTATTACAGGTGATGCATATATGAGAAAACAGGATGCTGAAAATGCTGCAGGTGTTGTTCAATTAAGTATTGAACAATTTCTTGACGTTGCTATTGGTAAGATAAATCTTAACTATAAAATTGATACACTGACTTTTGAAAATGTACCCGATAGTTTTAATGTTTGTAAAAACAATTACAACATCTCAAGGGAATACGATCCAAATGTAATCCCGTTATTAGCTGAAGTACTAGTTCAAACACCCGTCCCCGGTCTCGCTACCGGTTTAGGGGAGTTGCCGAGATTTAAAGCTGAACTCGGATTATTTATTGGTGTAGCTAGTGATTTGCGGACAAATGGTTTGAATGGTGGATTTGGAGTAGATCAGACAACTGCGGGAGCTGTTGGTGGATTAGACTTAAATGTTCGATTTGGATTGGGCATCGAAGGCGTAATAAATGAATCCGGTGATGGGTTAGTTTTCCTG
>JARRKK010000089.1:0-8048 GCA_037388105.1 Ignavibacteriaceae bacterium
GTAAACAATATTCTTTTTTAACAAAGCATCTATAGCTGAGTGTAAATTGTCTTTTGTAATACCGTTCGTATCTAAACACAAAAATATTTCCTCTAACATTAGTGGATAATCAAATATATCGTGGTATGCCAGAGTTTTTATAATACTTTTTTCGATTAAACTGATTTCACACATTCCTAAATTAATTTTTATTAAAATGCAAAATGTTTGTTGAAACTGATGATAAGTTGAAAATTAATAATTAATATATAAAACTTTTTTTCGGCAACAAGTATAAAAGGAGTGGGTTTGGTATTAAAGACATCGTAGGTAAAAAGCTGATTAACTATTCTGGCTGAGGAAAAATAGAATGTGACATTTAATTAATTTAGCTGATAACAGTTTGACTTAATTAAATAAGTCCGGTTTAAAAAGGGAGTAAGATTCTTTGACTATTTAGACGCTAATTCCTCTACTTCTTCAATTGTTTTTGGAATTGCTTTTCCAAGGATACGATACCCGTCTTCAGTAACCAAAATATCATCTTCAATCCTTATTCCTCCAAAGTTCCGGTAATCTTCCACTCTGTTATAATTTATAAATTCAGGAAATTTATTTTCACTTTTCCATTTATCAATTAGTTCAGGAATAAAATATATTCCAGGTTCAATTGTAAAAACATTTCCTGCAGTTAAAGCTTTTGCTAATCGCAGGTAAGCTAATCCAAATTGATCGCTCCTTAAATATTTATCATCATATCCCACAAAATTTTCTCCTAGCCCTTCCATATCATGCACATCTAATCCCATCATATGACCCAATCCGTGTGGAAAGAAAAGAGCGTGAGCACCTTTTTGAACAGCTTCATCCGGATTTCCCTTCATCACACCCAGTGTAGATAAACCCTCTACTATCGTTTTCGCAGATATCAAATGTAGGTCTCTATTTGCAACGCCTGGATAGACTGCTTCGATAGCTTTCGTCTGAGAGCTTAATACTATCTGGTAAATTTCTTTTTGATTTCCTGTAAAAGTACCGCTTGCGGGGATAGTCCTTGTTATATCGCTTGCATAATGCATTACTGTTTCAGCACCTGAATCATTAACCAGAAGGGAGTCTTTTTCTATTACATTATTATGATTATGATTATGTAAGGTTTGACCATTTACAGAAACAATTGGTCTAAATGACAATCCAGCTCCGATTGAATAAGCTATTCCTTCAATCATACCAGCTATTTTTCTCTCACTCATACCCGGTTTAATCATCCTCATAGCTGCTGTGTGCATTCGATATGCAATGTCAACTGCTTTGTCAATCTCTTCAATTTCTTCTTGAGCCTTTACGGATCGTTGCTTAACTACTGCTTTAATGAGTAATGTTGAAACATAATCATTAATTCTCGCAGGTTTTATTCCCAATAAACTTCCCATCAGAAAAAAATGATCAGTTCTGTATTGAGGGAGGAAATGAATCTTTCTGCCACGTTTTATAGCTTCTGTTAAATAACTGTGTAATTTTTCAAATTTCTCGCTTTGATTTATTCCGCTTGATTCTGCCAATTGACTGACTTTTGGTTGTGGTCCCATCCAAACAATGTCATCTACTGAAAAATCAGTTCCAAATAATGTAGAAGTATTTGACTCAACATCGATAACTACTGCTAAATCGGGCAAGTCTAATCCTATATAGTATAGAAATGTACTATCTTGTCTGAACTGATAAGTATTTCCTAAGTAATTTGAAGGGCTTTCATTATTACCAAGGAATATTACCAATCCAGAATTAATATTTGCTAAAAGTTTTTTTCTTCTTTCCACATATATCTGCTGTTCAAACATGTTTTGGACCTCAAATAAATTTTGGTTAATTATGAATTAAATGATTGAGAATGAGATTAACAACCAAATTATTACATGGAAATTAGAGATTAATAATTGAGAATTCCATTACTGTAAAAAAATAAATTTTTAATTATAATTAACTCCGAAGATCAGTAATTGTGTAATTGTTTTCAAATGGTTAACATTCGGATTGACAGAATTTTAACCCTTACTTAACTGTTCAAACTAGCACAAAAATTGTGTAATGTTTTAATTTTCTGATTTATGAGATATTGTAGCTTACTTTTACTAATTATTACGGCAATTCAACTATCAACTTTTGGTCAAGTCAATTCAAATGTAAAAGTACACGCTTTTTCTGATAGATGGGTATTCAGTTTAGAAGGCGGGGCAACTTTTGGAAATACCGATTACCTTCGTACAAGAATTGCACCTTTCGTTCTCGGCTCTGTAGAGCGTTATTTCCCCACCAGCAGTGATAATATTTTTGGATTAAAATTATTGTTTGGCGGAGGACAAGTTTCAGGCGAAGATGATAGAGATTCAGTGCTGAGCCGGGATGGATACCAGGAAATTCCCCCCGTTTTTGTCACACATATGTTTATTGCAGGAATCGCTGGATTTTACAGCTATTCAATTGAGGATAAGTATTTTCCTTTTGTACAGCTAGGGTTTTCGAATATTTGGTTTGATCCCAAAGATGAAAATGAAGTAAAATTGGAAGGTAACCGAGAAGGATCTTACCCTAAATCAAGATCAGTTTGGGATGCAGTATTAGGATTCAAATATCTTTTTACAGAAATAATTAGCGTAAATATTTCAGGTGGAATTCATGTCACATCCACCGATTACTTGGATGATCTTTATGCAGGAAATAATAACGATATATATTATTCTTTGTCACTTGGAATATCTGTTTCTCCCTTTGTTCCTGGTGATCAAGATAAGGATGGCATACTTGATGAATTTGATGCTTGTCCTGATGTACCCGAAGATTTTGATGGGTATGAAGATGAAGATGGATGTCCGGAATTTGATAATGATTTAGATGGATTGCCGGATTCGTTGGACTTATGTCCTTTAGCTGCTGAAGACATTGATGGATTTGCTGATACTGATGGGTGTCCTGATCCGGATAATGATTTGGATGGAGTATTAGATGTAAATGATAAATGTCCTGATGTTGCGGAAGACCCTGATGGATTTCTTGATGAAGATGGCTGCCCTGATTATGATAATGATGGCGATGCTATACCCGACTCAGTTGATAAATGTCCAAATCAGCCAGAAACCGTAAATGGATTTGAGGACGAAGATGGTTGTCCAGATAAGATCTCAATCGTTACTGTTGATGAAATCAGAATATCAGCAGAAGAATTATTCTATGGTAATACTGCAACCATAAAACCGGAAGGTATTGCAAAATTGAATGAAGCACTTGAAATAATTAATGAAGACCCAGACTCACGTTGGAGAATTGAGGGCCACATGGATAGTCAAGGATCCGATCAGTTCATTAGAACAATGTCTTTGGAAAGAGCCAATGCTGTATTAGAATTTATGAAATTCAAAGGTCTTTCGGCAGACAGGTTTACTACTTATGGTATGAGTGATAATTCTCCAATCGGAGATAACAATACTGAATCTGGCAGAAGACTGAATAGAAGAATAGAAATAATAAGAGAAAGATAATGTGATTTTTTACGTCAGTTCATTCAATCTTTAAAACACAGGTATACTAGGAAAATCTCGCTTTTACCACTCAGAGACCTTCATTTTTAGTTCGTTTCTAATCTGTTTTGAAAAAACATATTAAAAAATTTTACACATCTCTAAAATATTACATGTAATAATTACAGTGTGAACTCGGTATATACTTGTTTATTCTCAATAATCAAATTATCTGTATGGCATAAATATTTCTAATAATAGTTGTCATTAATGTATTAATTCAAAAGTCCCATTTATGAAATTTTTCTCGCAAACTATTGATTTTGTCTCGCTGAATCCAAAAAGAATCCTCCATGTGGGTTCCCGCATTGATGAGGGAAATAATCAAATGAGTAATATAAACAAGGGGGTAAGTAGGATAGAAAAACGAGTACTAAAAAGTAAAATAAAATTCATTCTTGGTGTAGTTTACTTCCTGTCATTGGTTTATTCCCTTATCTTACTTCTTTCATAGCATCCCACGTGGTATTTTAATATCTAAACAATATTAGTCTGTTTCAACAGCGATTTCTCTCACTATCTTTGCAGGTACACCGGCAACCACGGTATTTGGTGGAACATTTTTTGTAACAACCGCTCCAGCCCCAACAATTGCATTTTCACCAACTATAACTCCACACATTATTGTTGCTGATGATCCAATAGATGCACCTTTTTTAATAAAAGTTTCCTCTACAACCCAGTCAGCTTCGGTTTGCATACTGCCATCTAAATTTACAGATCGTGGATTTTTATCGTTAATAAAAGTCACGTTATGTCCGATAAAAACATTATCCTCAATATGCACACCCTCACATATAAATGTATGTGAGGATATTTTACAATTTTTTCCAATCGTTGCATTCTTCTGTATTTCAACGAAAGTTCCAATTTTAGAGTTATCATCTATTGAACATCCGTAAAGATTTACAAAATCAAATATCTTTACGTCTTTTCCAAGTTTAACATTATTTATGTTTTTCTTTTCCATTTCAAATCATGTAATTAATTTTTTTAAATTAATACTGAAGAACTTAACTCAACAATCTCTCCATTATTTTTAATGGATTTGTCGCTTGCTTCTAAAATTCTTACTACATTCAGGCCATCTTCTCCACTTGTTAATGGTTTTCGATTTTCTTTTATAGCTGATATAAATTCTTTTGCTCCTAATGCCAGAGCTTCAGTAACATTAGTCCTAGGTGAAAACATATCTCCCACTCTATATTGAACAAGAGCTTCATGAATGCTTTCAGTTGTACTGAATTCAACGCCACTATCATAAACCTTTATTTTCTCTGAATTTTCCATATCATCATAAACTAACATTTTTTTATCTCCACCGACGATCATTCTCCTTATCTTTAATGGTGATACCCAATTAACGTGAAAATGAGCAAAAGTGTTTTCTTTAAACTGAACACACAAGTGTGCTAAATTTTCGCTGCCATTAAAATTTGCTATTCCGTTAGCACTAACAGCAACTATCTCATGATTGGGTAAAATATAGTTCATAATAGAGAGGTCGTGAGGTGCTAAATCCCAAACAACATTTACATCTCTTTGGAACAAACCTAAATTTATTCTTTCTGAATCAAAATATATTATATTACCGAGCTCACCTTTATCTACTAACTCTTTCATTTTTATTACAGCGCCGTTGTAAATAAAAGTATGATCAACAAAAATTTTCAGATTTTTTTATCGGCAAGTTCTATAAGTTCTTCTGCTTCTGCAGAACTGGAAGTAAATGGTTTTTCAACCCAAATATGTTTACCACTCTCAAGAGCTTTTTTAGCGAACTTGTAATGAGTATCTACAGGTGTTGCAATAACAATAATATCTGCATTACCATTCATAAGTTCATCACATTCGCTGATTAGTTCAACGGCGGGAAATCTTTCTGCAATAAATTTCAGTCTGTCACTTCTGCTATCACAGCCAATTACTTTTGAAACTTCATTTTGTGCAAGAAAGTTTCTGACAAGATTAGGTCCCCAATACCCGAGACCAAGTACACCTACAATCATGAATAGCCTCCTTCTGCGCTACCAAGTTACCATAAAATGTGTGACGACTTAATCACACTATATCTACTACTTGGCGCCTCTACCGGTAACTATTGCCGGTAAGGTTTGCAACATAATCTGGAAATCAAACCATGGCGACATATTGTTGATATAATAAAGATCAAGTACCACACTTTCTTTAAATGATACTGAACTTCGTCCCCAAACCTGCCAAACACCCGTACAACCGGGAATTACATCAACACGGCGCTTTTGCCATTCGTCGTAATTCTCATATTCATAAGGTAGACATGGTCTAGGTCCAACTAAGCTCATTTCCCCTTTTAACACGTTTAGTAACTGGGGTAACTCGTCAAGAGAAGTTTTACGAAGGAGACCACCAATCCAGGTAATTCTGTCTTCATTTATAATCTTAGTTCCGGAATCGGCGTTATCGTCCTTCATAAATTCAATCATTTGCTTCATTCTAACTTCGTCTTCATTCCCAGTTAAAACTTTCATCGATCTGAATTTGAAAAACTCAAATTCCTTGCCACCTTTACCGACCCGAAATTGTTTGAATAGAATGGGACCAGGAGACGATAATTTTATTGCGGTAACAATTGCAATCATAATCGGCGAAAGAATTATTAAAGCGAAGATAGAAATAGCAATATCAAATGCTCTTTTTACGCCTAATGTTAGAGCATTGTTATAGTGTGAAGAAACATCAATAACTGGAATGTTCGCATATTTTTCTGTAGAGATCTTTTCTCCGACTACATCAAATAATTCAGAAGTTATGCGAACGCTCACATCAAATTTTTTGCAAGTATCAAGTATGTCTAAAAAATCATCATGGGTTCCGCTGTCAATTGCAACAATTAATTCATCTACATGATATTTATTCAATAAGCTCTCAATCTCGGAGAAGCAACCCACTACATTTGCACCACTTACAATTTCTTCTCCAACCGGTTTATCATTATCAACAAAGCCAACTACTTCTAATCCAATAGGATTCTCAAACATTAATTTAGTTGCTAATAGTTTACCCGATTTTCCATCACCTAGTATTAGAATATTTCTTCGGAATCCTGTTTTACTAAAAAACAAGTATAATCTTCTTAGAAGTTCTGTGCGAACTAAATATAAAGCCGGATAGGCAATTAGGAATACTAAAAAGATCAGTAATCGGGAATCAACAATACTTGATGAGCCTATAAGTAAGGACACTAAAACAATATTCAGAGCACCATAATATAGTGCTTTTGATATATGAGCGAGATGTGCTGCCCGAGTTAGAATAATATTTAATCTGTATAGCCCGTTGTAATAGAAGATAACTATAAAAACAACAGAGACCGCGAAGAAACTTAAAATAAGATCCTGAGCAAGGTTAGTAAATTCAATTATACTAATGGTGGAATCGCTTCTGAGTAAATACATTGCTGCGAAAAATGAAGCAAACAATACAAAAACATCGGTTATACCGAAGAGATACTTATACAGTGGAATTTTTTTCATAAAGTGTTTTTTTACCCTCAAAAATGAGTTCCGAAAAACTCTAAAACTATGCCATCTTATGAAACATTAAAAACATCAGTATTTGAAGATATCTAAAGGTTTGAATGTTATTTAAGGTTTCAAAATGAGAAGCGCTTGCCCTTTAAGATTGTATAATGAGACAATCCAATTGAAATAGTTTAATATTCTTATTAGGGATTTCAGGCTAATAAATTTATTGTTCTCGTGTCCTTAGCCAAAGATAGGATTTCAAAAAATTAAAAGCAATGATAACAACTGAGACAGAGAAAAAAATTTTTGTACTCTCTGTCTCAAAGTAAGATACTCAATTAGTAAAAAACTGTTTAATTTTTTCGGATACAAATTGAATTTTATCATCACTCAATTCTGGAAACATCGGAAGTGATAAACCGCTTTCTGCAAGCTGTTCAGATACAGGAAAATCACCTTTTTTATAATTAAGATGATTGAAACATTTTTGTTGATGCAATGGAATGGGATAATGCAATCCTGAAGCGATTTCATTTTCACCAAGGAAGTTTTGTAGTTTATCTCTAATTTCTTTTCGATTATTAGACTTGCTGTTGTTAACCTGAATAACAAATAGATGATAAACGTGTTTTACATTTGGCATTTCTATAGGTAATTTTATGTTTTCTAAATCACCTAGTAGTTCTCGATATTTCTCGGCTACTCTTCTTCGTGCTTCGGTCCATTCGGCTAAGTATTTTAGCTTGACACCCAGAACAGCGCCTTGAATCCCTTCCATTCTATAGTTATGTCCAAACGATTGGTGACAATATTTTTCGGACTGGCCATGTTCGCGTAGCATTTTCAGATTAGTGGCAAGTTGATCATCATTTGTTAACACAGCTCCTGCCTCCCCGTACGCCCCAAGATTTTTACCCGGATAAAAACTGAAAGATGAAGCACTAGATAATCCACCTACCTTTGCTCCATCATATTCTGCAAGATGGGC
>JARRKK010000090.1:0-10023 GCA_037388105.1 Ignavibacteriaceae bacterium
TCTTATTGCAGCCACAGTAACATCATCATCAGGTTTTTCTTTGCCAAGGAAAATTTGCTGCTGGAGCAATACGTCTGTGATAATTTCAGTTGCGGATAATCCTTTTAAACTTTCAAGATGTTTTTGTATTCTACCGGTTCCGTATTCGATATGATTAACTGAAGCTTCTGATAAGCCGTCTGTATACAGGAAAAGAAAATCATTCCTTGCGAGGTTTAACTGTTCAGTATCATACTGAGCACTGCAAAATAATCCAACGGGAACTCCTGTTGCTGCAATGGATGTCACAAACCCATCTTTAAGAACAAGAGGCGGGTTATGTCCCGCAACACTAATCTCAAGTGTTCCATCAGGCACTACTTTGCCGAGAACCATTGTAGCATAGCTGGTTGGTAAAGTACTCTCACAAAACAAACGGTTTGCCCTCTCCATTATTTCATTAAGTGGCAGATTAAAACTTTGTAGTGTGTGTATTAGTGCATGCAGGTTGGACATCATTAATGAAGCAGAAACACCTTTTCCTGAAACATCTCCAAGTACAAAAATATAAGATCCGTCTTCGGCAGGGATCAGGTCACAAAAATCTCCGCTTACAATACCTGCGGGACGATAATGGTGTGCAAATTCCCAATAATCTGTTTTAATTTCTTTTTCAGGTAGTAAAGCGCGCTGGATTTTACCTGCACATTCAAGATCATTTTCCAGTGCGCGCTGCTGCATTTCGGTCAGATGGGGAAGACATAAAGTCAATAGTGGATCTGCAAGAAGACGGTCTGTTTCAATCGGGTCGTTACAAACTTTACAAATGCCATATGTTCCTTCTGCCATTTCATTGAGAGCCGTGTCCACTTCGTTTAATAATTTGGTCAGATTTCCGTTACCGTTGGAATTGTTAATAGCTTCCTCCAGTAAATCTCTTCGTTCGATCAGCTGTTCCTTTATGGAAGGATAATTTATATCATTCATAGTATATCTCCTAGCAATAAAATCTGTCGGAATTTAACTCTTTCTTCTATCTAACTCAACACTTTTGTGATGAGCATGAGATATACATCACAATTTATAAATCGGTGTTTTTTATGAAGAAATGATTTTTGAGTGTATTTCCCCACACTTGATCATATTCCCAATATTCTTCTGTTACCGTTTGGCGAAACGGGGTGAAAGTTTCAATTGACTGAAGTCACCAGAGACTATAGAGTGTTGTAAAATTCCCGTGAATTCTTACAATAACAGATTATAAGCAAATTATAGTTTACGTTTACAATATATTTTTGTAACAATAACCCAGCTTTTTCCTTCATCAAAAGTCCACTCCTGCTTCCAGTCGAATTCATTTTCAGAAATATTAAAAAATGTGTTCCTGATATGCTGTCTCTTTGCATTGGTGCCATCCATTATCACTGTTCCACTATCATTTATCGCAGTGAATGTGGCTAATCGTCTATTTGATTTATCAATCCAGGCCATATACCATTGATTTTCCTCTGAGTTATAAATACGAATATTTGTGCCTATAATATTTTCGTTGTTCAATGAATCGACAGATATCCAATTATCCTGGATTGCATGACCATCAAGAATGTAATACCATTTCCATATTGCGTACTTTTTTTCATCATTCCAGGAACCATCCCTGTTTTTAAAAGATTGTTCAGCATCCCAGGTTCCGATAAGCTGACCTAGTATATTAGTTTCCACAGGAGCTTTTGAGTTAAGTTCAGTTTCTAAGTTAAGATCTGATTCCGATTGCTTTCGCTCCGGTTTACAGGAAACTAATAAAGTAGATAAAAGAATTGTATAACCAAATAGGATTATAAATTTTAATGGATTCATTATTCTCATTTCTTTTAATTAAAAATGCGTTGTAAAAAATCTTCAATGATTTAACCACAATTTAATTTTATTTGTAACAAATTCATTTGCATCGTGTTGTACAAAATGACCAGCACCCGGAATTGAGACCAACGTAAAGTCACTATCTATATCGCCTCAAAATCCGATCTCTCAAATGCTTCAATATAAATTTGTCTATCCTCCTCATCCTCTACCCAGCTTGCTAAACCTTCGGCAGTTAAATTTTTATATGCATCTTCCTTTTGAAAATCAATTGCATATTCACTGTTTTTTTGTTGGTCAGGATTATTTTTTATTTCTCTTATTAATCCATTTGGATGTGGTGTGCTCAGAATAACCAATTTTTCGACTAACTCGGGATCCCACATTGCAACCTGCCAGGCAATTGCACCTCCCCAATCGTGTCCCACAACTACCGCTTTTTCATCGGTGAAATGTTTTATCACCACAGCAACGTCACCGATGAGTAATTTCATTTTATAGTTTTCTACACCTTTTGGTTTATCACTTTTGTTGTATCCGCGTAGATCGATTGCCACAACTCTGTAACGATCAGCAAGCGATATCATTTGTTCCTTCCAGGTGTACCAAAAATCGGGGAAGCCGTGAAGCATTACAATCAATGGACCATTTCCAATAACTGCGTAATGAATTTTAACTCCATTATTATCAACAAAACCATGTTCAATATTATCTGAAAACTTATCGCCATTGAATCCCGAAAGAACTATTGTAAATACTATAATCAAGACTGTAGTTAATTGTGTTGATTTCAAATTCCTACTCCTTTACTATTATTACCGCTTCTTCCAAATCTTCAACGGAACTCACTTTTCCGTGACCCGGAGCAATTATTTTTACTTCTAAACCTAGTTCATCAATCTTATTTACAAATTCAGTTAAAGTTATCCTCGCTGGGGGCAGGTGATTTGTAAGTGTACCCCAAAAGAGATCAGTTACATATAATATTTTTTCTTTTGGTAAATAAGCTATAAGCACTTCATCGGCATGAGCATTTGGACCAACATCATATATTTCTATAATATGATTATTATCCTTAAATACTTTTTTCTTCTCAACTATCTCGAAATGTATGTTATTATCATTCGTTCTGTTGGCTGGCTTTATCGACCTTCGTAAAAAAATAACATCCTCAAAGAATTTTTTATTTCCCTTAGTTGTTACTATTGTTGTGCCATCTAAAGCGAATTTCTTTATTCCCCCTGAATGATCGATATGATAGTGCGTTGGTACTAAATACTTTATAGGTTTGTTGGGTGCTATCCTGCTGATTAGTCCACTATAATAGCGGCTTAACAGGTCTGAAAGAGGTGCATCCATAACAAGTACATAATCGTCAAAGACAACGAACATACTATTGTATGATATACCTGTACCATTAAATAAAGGTACAAAATAAACATCGTCTGCAATTTTTTGCGGAGTAAATATTTTAGGGTATTCTGAAGGCACTATATCTTTGGGTAGTTCGAATATATCGGGAGAAAAATCAGTATTAATTGCGATGTTAGAAACCAGCATTTTTTTACTGATTGTACCGGATACCCGGGAAATAAACTCCATTGGGAATTGCACACCGTTTACTAACTGATAATCCTTGAAATAAACTTCACCTATAGCATCTCCTGAAATAAAGTCATCAAAAAGTTCTTCGGATTTTTTTAGTAAATGTGTTTCAGAATTAAAATACAACGTCAGGAACAAACCTTCAGAATCTGTAAATGAAACAATGTCGTGGTCGATTCCGTCAATAGGTTCGCGTCCGAGCCACCTTAGTGTTTCATTATTTGCAATACAATTTTGTAATAATAAATAAGGTATAAGTCTTTGTGGATATGTGAATCTAAAATTGAATAATTTCTTTATTAATTCAACATTTATCGATGGATGTAATTCCTGAGTTTCCGGCCAATAAAAAAATCCCTGATCTTTTTTTATCACTATAATTGGATTGAACAATCGACCCCGTCTCTGCAGGTTCTGTTCACTGCGGCTAAAACCTGTTTTAGCATCATACATTAAATGTGCTTCACTACCTTCAACTAAGACGTCGGGTGCTTCTGGATTGAGATTTTGACCGCGAAGTGATTCAAACTGTTTGTAAGAAATATTAAAATCTTTAATACTCCCAATATTTTGAAATCCTCCAATTGCCTGAATTCCCGCGTATACTATCTCTTGTGCTTTTTTAAAAGAATCATAACTAGGATTAGAATTTTGTGAATAACTATAATTGGGTAGAACAACTAAAAAAGCTATAATACAGATATGAACAAATCCGGAATATATCTTGCGGATTAATGCATTGCCGAAAATTATTACCATTTTATATTCATTAAATAATTAAAATCTTAGAGTACAAATTGAGGTATTATAAGGAAAGAATCGTCAATGCCGATAGGCTTTTACCTTAATTCTGAAATAATGGCTAAACTATTTACGCATATTGCGGTTTATTGGCGTTTCTAAATTCTGAAGGAGTAAGACCGGTATGCTTTTTAAACGAAGAATTGAATGAAACCTTATTGTTAAATCCTGATTCCAATGCAATTGCAAGGATTGTATAATTATAATGATTCGGGCAACTGATTAATCTTTTTGCTTCTTCAACACGATATTTATTTACAAAATCGAAGAAACTTTGATTAAGCTTTTCATTTAGAATTTGAAAAATATGATGTTGAGGTATATTTAATTCTTTTGATAGCAGTGAGAGATTCAGTTCATTATTAGTAAAAATTTTATTTACTTCCATCGATTCGATCAGACGTTTCAAATAACTTTCTGCGAGTTCATCACCAAGTCCTGATTTTTCATATTTAGTCGTCCCTTTATCGCTCAATTCTCCGGATAGTAATTGCGGCTTCTTAATAGCAAAATATCCGAGCACATAAATCAACAAAGTGGAAGAAATCATAAGGATCGATTCAATTTCAGTGACAAACTTGTACTTATAGACTAATAGCTCAAGTAAATTCAATACATCAAGAAAAATAAAAACAGCGAAGCCAATTACAAGGTTTCTAAGCCAGGTTTGTCTAACTATTTGCTTTCCTTTTACATTTAGATTTTGAATTTTAAGCGTTCTTAGACTCATCCATGCATAAACTAACATTAAAATATCCTGTGCAGAACGGACAATAAAATATCTCGCAGGCAGAACAGGATCGCTGGTAAAAATTGAGTTCATTAAAACAGAGAGTTTGTATTCTGAGCTTTGAAGATAGAAGGGAAGTAAAGATATTAGATGAATGATAAAAGGTAGAAAATGAAACAATTCAATTTTGTTAAAAACTTTACTTCTGTCTGATATCCGTTTTACATAGAGATAAAGCAGCGCTCCAAATAAAAACGGAAAGCTGCTTGTTATAAATAAGAAATGGGGATGGTTACTAAAAAAGGGTGTCCAGTAACCTGTAAATTCTCCTAGTCGAAGCGAAAAGAGGCAGATTAAAACAGCAAGTATTCTGTTCGCTTTATTTTTTGATTTGTCAGTTGTGAATAGAAGAATTGAAAGGATTATTCCTTGTGCGGAACCCAGTAATGCAATAACTGCCCACGTTTTAATACTAATTTCCATAATCATCTCATTTTACAAAGATTATACTAATAAACAGACAGCATTTTTTTAAGTGGACAACTTCAATGATGAATGTTCTTGTCATCTTTATTGGAAAAGCACTACCGTGGTGCCTAAATCCAAACCATCAATTTGTCCGTAAAAATAATATATCACGATTTGAAATATAGTGTTTAGAAAGATCACGCCTGTTTTAAACAGACTGGTCTGTCAATTTGTTAAAGTCGGGAAATTAAAAACGGCAAAAAATGAGTTGAAAATCCTGAAACGAGTTTAGGAAAACTATGTTGTTAATATCCTACGGCTAAACCACCGCCTCGAGGATCTGAGGCGCCGTAAATAATTTTAGTTACCCGGTCTATCATGATTCCTTCTGTAATTCCAAGTATAATAGTCTGTGAACCATAATCTACAAATGCATAACCCATTGAAGTTAGTTCCTTTTTTACATTATCAGATAATGCTTCCTGCTCATAATAAATCGAATCGGGAAACCACTGGTGATGTATCCTTTGCTTTTCGATTGCTTGGGCTATGTTCATGTCAAAATCGATACAGTTTAAGATAACCTGCAGTACGGAGGTTATAATTCTAGAGCCGCCCGGCGATCCGATAATTATATATGGATCTCCTTCGTTTAAAACAATAGTTGGAGTCATTGAGCTAAGCATTCTTTTTTCCGGCTGGATTGAGTTTGCAACAGATCCCAGCAGACCATATTGGTTTGGTTTACCTGGCTTGCCGCTAAAATCATCCATTTCGTTATTTAATAAAAAGCCAGCGCCTTCAACAACTATTTTAGAGCCGAATGCAGAATTAATTGTTGTGGTTGTACTCACTGCGTTTCCATAAGAATCATAAACTGAATAGTGAGTCGTTTCTGTGCTTTCCTGATTAAGTGAAAAATCAGATCTCTTTATCTCACCGGATGGTACTGCTTTATTTTTTGAATTTTTAATTTTATCAAAAATAGTTTTAGCATAAACTTTAGAGATAAGCTTTTCCTTTGGTACAGGATAAAAATCTTCATCACCCAGATGGTAGGTTCTATCTGCATAAACATATTTCATTGCTTCAACAAGATGATGAATGTATTTACTGCTTCCCCAGCCATCCTTTTTAAGATCGTAATTTTCAAGTATGTTGAGTAGTTCAATCAAAGCAATTCCACCGGAACTTGGAGGAGGTATTGAAACAACTCTGTATCCTCGATAGTTTCCTGTAATTGGTGCTCTTTCCACAGGCTCGTATATTTCAAGGTCTTTAAAGGTAATATAACCACCCATAGAATTAACCTGTTTAACAAGCAACTCTGCAACTTTACCTTTATAAAATCCGTCCCTGCCATTCTCTTTTATCTGTTCAAGAGTCCATGCAAGATCAGGTTGAATGAAAATATCGCCTTCCACATAAGACTCACTATTTTTTGAAAACACTTTTAATGAGGATGGATATTTTTGAAACTCTCCTATATTATTTTTGAAATAACGGGCATCCCTTTCTTCAAGCTTCCAGCCGTTTTTTGCCAGGTCAATTGCGGGTTGTATAACTTCTGCGAGATGTAACGTTCCATATTGCTTGAGTGCGTAAATTAGTCCTGCAACGCTTCCCGGAACTCCCGCAGATGTAGTACCTTCCTGGCTAAGTTCCGGAAGGAATTCACCGGCTTCGCTTAAGTACATATCTTTGTAAGCAGATAAAGGTGCTTTTTCACGAAAATCTATGGTAGTATTTTTTCCATCTGCAAGGTGAATCACCATAAAACCTCCACCACCGATATTCCCGGCAGAAGGATACGTTACAGCCAGTGCAAAGCCAACAGCAACAGCTGCATCAATTGCGTTACCGCCTTTTTTTAATATTTCAACCCCAACTTTCGATGCATAAGAACTTGTAGAAACAACCATCCCGTTCATGCCGCTCACAGGTTGTGGCGGTTCAGAACAGCCGATAAGCAAGGTGAGTAAATTTATTAGTGCGAGAGGAATGAGTAATTTATTAATAATAACTGTTATGTACATTATTTTTAACCTATGTTTTATTATCCCACAGATTACTAATATGTGGAACACTATGTCAGATGCCATTCATTCCTGATATCATCCCATGGTTTTCATATTTATATAGATAATAGACTAACTTTTATTTATTTACTTCATTGCAGTAATGGCAAGAAAATCACCTATATAATAGGGCCAGATAAATATCGCAAGTAAACCTTTAAAGAATGAAACTTTAAGAAAACCGATAGTGAACAACCATCCCATAAACCAGATTGGGCCCATTATTCCGGCAACTTCAACTTTTTTACCCATTGTTATTCCTCCGCTTTTTAAATCAGAATTAGAGTTAATAAATTATAAAATTTTTTTATGTGTAGCCTGTATACCCAACATATTTTTATTTCCAATTTTAAATCTAAAAATAGTGTCTCCAATCGAATATTAATCTCATTCCCAGATACCAATAAGTTTTAAGCGGTGGTACATAATCAACATTTCCATCTGTAGTAGTTCTATCCTGAACATTACTGGGAACATCAAATCCTCCGTAAAATTGTATCAACATAGAAGAACTTTGGCCCGTAGAAAAAGATCTGAAGGGTCTGTATTCTAATATCGGGAATTCAAATTGTGTTGATTCATAAGAAAGTATGTAAAGTTTCTCTAATCCATTTTGGTCAGGCGAAATATTAAATAACGCATCTTTTTCCTTAGTCCGACCGAAAAAATAGACTGCTATTTCTCTTCCAAGTACAATTTGAAATCTTCCAAATGAAGTTTCAATTCCTGCCTGCCAACCAATTAATCCACCATTTACAGCAGCTACACCCATATGAGTTAATGCTTTTTTATCAATAAAGAATAATATAGGTCCTGCTAGTAATAAATCACCCGGTATGATATAAAAAGGAAGTCTTAAGCGAAAATCAATAGCTGAGCGTCCTGGAATTGCTGCCAATAAATTTCCATAATTTGAAATTTCTGCATCATCAATAACCCCTGTAGAAGAGGAGCCATCCTGCCGCCAGCCAATTCCTAAAAATACGAGTCCATCACCGGACTCATTTATTACTCCATCTAACCCTACACCGAAGTGAGCTCCAAACTCAAGTCCACCAAGAACACCAAGTGTTTCTTGTCCCAAACCAAAAGCACCAAAAATTAATGATCCGCGAAGTGCAGGTGAAAGACCAATGAATGTTCCAACTTCTGCCCGAAATCTGGGGAGGTCTCCGAGTAAATCTTTTTGTAGTGCGGGAACGGGAGTTAATATGAATACTTCATTCAGGAGAGCTTCAAAATCGGGGTTTTGTATGTGGTCAGGGACAAAATTGTTTTCGCACACATTAAACTTTTTGGGACCAGGTATATTTTCATCTCTAGTATAAATAATGTTAGGATAATTTCCATTATAAGCATCTATCAGTTGTTCAATGCTTAAGCGAATTGCGTTGGATGCCCTGTCTGCGTCTTCCGGTCGCATCCAGGCATCACCTGTTAAAACAACATTTTCTCCATTCCAAAGATTGGTCTTCAACCCAAATTCATTATAGTAATCGTGAGTTCCTTTTCTTTGAGAAGCATCGCCCCATGTTCCTGCCACATGACCGGCTGCAAAAGCATCTTCTAAAAAATGAATAGCAAATGCTTCATCAGCAAATGCGGATAAGATAAGAGCAGATCGCTCTTTCTGAGTAAAATTATGAGTTGCCAGCAATGTTGCTTTGGATAGTGCGCTGTAATGGAACCAGGCATAAGCACCTATAGCATTCAGTTCTGCACCCTCGGTTATAGAAGATAAAACGTATTTAAATGCATCTATATTTGCATCCGGTAATGCCAGCAGAAAATGTACATTGTTTGAACCGGCCCTTGTTGCATATTCAGGGTCAACGCTTTGTAAGCGAAGGTCAGAATCTCTTAAGGAATTTATTCTGTCGTTCCTGTTCGATGCAAACTCCAGGTCAATTTTCAATTGTGCCGAAATATGGGCTACTTCTAATATCCAATCGGTTTGAAGAATATTATACAACATATTCTCTGCAGAGCAAGAATGATCCCCGGCGATTGCGGGCCAGGCTGCAAAATCAATATATGTTGGATTAATTAATAACGCAGGGTCAATTACAGTAGGAGATAATCTGGATTCATATCCAATTCTTGCCTGTGACCAAAGTGTATCAAGCTGTTCCCGATACTCAGAAGGAAGTTTCTCGACTGCAGTTAAAGTTATATCGCGGTGTTCAGGATAAACCCAGGCAAAATTTAAATCGGTCCAACAAAAAAGAATTAATACAAGGAAGATCTTAATGATTCGTCTATTCAATAGAATTAATCTAATTAGATTTTGATAATTGTTGAACTAATATTGTAATATGATTGTGTTTTTACAACATAATTTAAATGGAAGCTAATTTGAGTGGTAAATAATTTTTAGATTTTTAAAATATCTTGTATTTCTATTAGGTTAAGTTTTAAGGGTAGGTATTAAATTAACATTTGTTCTTTATATGGATGAGTTTTAAATAAAGAAAGTTTAATTTTATTGCCTGCAACTCTTCA
>JARRKK010000091.1:0-8008 GCA_037388105.1 Ignavibacteriaceae bacterium
AACAACCTTTACACCTACTTCCATGGATGTATTAAAAACCCTGTTAACTGATGCTCTTAATGTTACAGCATCACCTAATTTAATCGCATGATGAAAATCAATTTTATCGACTGATGCTGTAACACAAATTCCATTATTCAGTTTCGCGGCACTTAATGCGGCAGTTATATCAATCCAATGCATAAGTTGCCCGCCTAAAAGATTACCAAGCTGATTGGTATGATGCGGCAGTACAAGTTCGGTACTTATTATTTTACTTTCACTGACTTTCTTTGCCCTGCTCATCAATTAAAAGAAATTTTTTCTTCTAAAGAACTTTTTAATTCCCCGATATAACCTGCTTCTTCATCATCGGGAAACAGGAGTATAAACTTCTTCATCTCTGTTAATGCTTCGTCTTCTCGTTCACGTTCCATCAATAGCATAATTTTTCTGAACAGAGCTTTTGGTGCATATTTAGTATCATGATAAGTTTCTACAACCTGATCATAATATTTCATTGAAGCAGTATAATAATCAAGCTTCTCATAAATATTTGCAATTGTAAAATCTTTCTCGGCAAGCTTTATATTCAGTTCTTTAATCCTGTCTTCGGCTTTATGTACTTTTTCATTAAGTGGAAAAAAATCCAAAAATGCTTGATATTCACCAATTGCTTTCACAGTATAAGTCTGATCCAAATTATAATTCGGTGATAACTCATAATAGCATTCAGCAAGCATAAATTGTGAATCGGCAACAAAAGTACTGGCAGGCATATTTTTAATCAGTTTACTGAATTCATACGCAGCCAGAATATACTCCTGTCTTAAAAACCGGGTTTGAGCAAGGTAATATTGTGCATCATCAACAATACTGCTTCCTGAATATTGAAGAAGAATTGCTTCGAATTCTTTGACAGCCTCTTCATCATCTCCGTCTTCATATAATTTTATGGCGTTCTGAAGACGGTCCTCGGGACTCAGATTTACGGTATCAACAGAAGAAGAACAACCCCATCCCAATATGACAATCGAAATAAATATTAATAGCTTATACATAATCAAATTTATCTAAAAAGAGAGTTATAATATTAATCAAAAATAAAAACCCTTCAAAGGTAAAATTGATTACTTGCTGCGTATAGAAAAAAACAGAATAACCGCAGCAGCAGCAATACCGATTGCAATTACAGGTTCCCAAATACTTGAAAAAAGTGGTTCAGTGGGTATCTTTCCCTTTGTAAAGGCGAATGATTCATTCTCGAGTGTACTTAAACTATCGATACTTACTGTATCTGTTACTGCTATGTAATATTCGGATAATGATTTCGCTGAAGCTGTGGAAAAATAATTTCCTGAAATAAAAATTGTACGCGGGGCATAATATCCACCGAACCATCCGCTCCTATCCAAATCACCATATTCAACACCTGCATTTTCCATAACAATATTAATCTCGTTTATTGCAGTATCGTTAGCTTCAGAATTAATTATTTCAATTCCATTCTTAATAAAACCACTTCTTATCTGGTTCGAAAATATTGAGTATGAATCACCTAAATTAAGTTTGAGCCTGATACTATTCTTGTTTGGAGGGAGACTATTAATTATTCGAGAAGTAAGTGAATCATTAAGTGAGTAGAGTACCTGCAAGTTACTCTTTGTCTGAGAAAATGTTATTGAAAAAGAGAATAATATAGGAATGAATAAAATAGTTGCGAATCGTGGAATATTATTAGGAAAATATCTGTACATAGCTTATACGAATATCAATAGATTGTGCAATTTTATCAAGGTGGATGAACAAATATTAATGACAATTAGTTCTACTTAATGTTTGGCAGAATAATTGGAAATGAAAATTTCACTCTAAGTTTTTGATAAACTTGAGTTACAAATCCGAACCAAAAGAAGGTATTTAGGATTATTACCCAATAATTCACCTTGCGATTACTATTGAATATAGTTAAATAGTTGAACCAGATTTTATAGAATTTTATGAATAGAACACTTTTTCTCCTCAGTACGGTATTATTATTCTCCTTTGGCAATCTTTACAGCCAAAACACATACGAATTTTTAAGGGTTCAATCGAGTGCAAGGGCAGCAGCACTTGGGGGAAGTTTCCTTACTTATTTTGATGATGCAGATATTATTTTTTATAATCCTGCCGGGATGAAACTTTCAACGAATTCACCTATATCTTTTTCATTCACAAAGTATTTACTTGATATAAACCTGGCGAGTCTTGCTTATTCAACAGAATTTGAGGGTATTGGCAGATTTGGTGCTGCTTTGCAATATGTAAACTACGGAACTTTTGATGAAGCAGATGAATTTGGAAACCGGACTGGTGAGTTTGGAGCCGGAGAATTTGCTTTGTTGTTTGGTTATGCCAGTACACTTGATGAAAACTTTTACTACGGCGCAAATGCCAAACTAATCTATTCTAGTATTGCAGACCGCTCGTCAAGTGCAATTGCTTTGGATTTGGGTATTCAATATACAATACCGTCGAAACAGCTATACTTTGCTGCCGCTATATTGAATATTGGCACACAGTTATCTTCATACATAGATACGAGAGAAGACCTGCCATTAGATGTTGCAATAGGTATTTCTAAAAGACTTGAAAATCTTCCATTAAGACTCTCACTTGATTTTCACAAATTAAATGAAAAACGTGAAGATTTTATACAACACTTTAAAGCTTTTGCAGTCGGTGCTGAGTTCTATCTTAGCAAAGTCTTTTCGTTGCGTTTTGGCTATGACAACGAAAAACGGGAAGAGCTTAAAGTTGGTACAACTGCAGGTATTGCAGGATTTAACCTAGGCCTGGGAATCCAGGTTTCTTCTTATAGGTTTGATTATGGATACTCATCTTTAGGAAATATAGGTGGTCTGCATAGGATCAGTTTAGTTACAGCGTTTTAGAATTTTTTAGTTATTTTCCAAATCTTCATTTTTTTCAATTCGCTTAAGATAATCACTTGCAAGAGAATGCGAATTACCGAACTCACTCATATCGAGTACTTTTTCATAATACATTTTTGCCTCAGCGTATTCTTTATTGAACTCTTTTATCATGCCCAGGTAAAGCGTTGAATTAACGAGGAAACCGGAATCTTTATTCTTATCAAGCTTTATCGAATATTTTACGCATTCCTCAAAATATTTTTGTGCGAATTCGTACTTACCAACTGATCGATAATGATAACCGACATAGTAGCTTGCCTCCCTTTTAGCAATCAATGAGTTATATCCGCGAATGTTTTTTTCTGCATTAGATAGTATGTCCTTGAAGATGGAATCAGCTAACACGAGATCATTGTTTTTTAATGCAAGCCTCCCACGCCATCGTTCAAATACCGGGTTGTTCGGAAACTCTTCATTCAGTAAAATCGAATATCCTTCGGCGGAATGAAAATCTTTTTCAAAATTATAATAAAGAGTCATCAGAAAGTATTGTGCTTCGTACTTTGTGTATTTGCCACTTACAGCAATACTCTCCAGCTGCTTAATACCAAGCTCTTTATTCCCCGACGGTAGAAATATCATTAATGGTTTTACTATTGGATATTCTTCAGGAATAACCGCTGCGTAATAATTATAAATACCGAAACCCAGTCTCACATCAACATTTTCTGGATCAAGTTCACCTGCATGTTCAACTAAAGGGAGTGCAATCCGACCATCATCAGCAGCACTAAGCCAATTATCTCTCAACGAACTTAGTCGTCCCCTAAATCCTATTGATCCCCCTTTAAAAAATAATGCATCAACATTATCGGGATCCTCTTCAAGAATTTTATCACATTGAGAGATTACACTCTCAAGTTTTTCATTAAATAATTCATCGTACTGATCGGTGGCAGTATCCAAAAGTATTCTCCACCAATCTATCATTGCGATAAAAAATTTTCCAGCAGGGTGATTTGGGTAATCGGTTATTAATTTCTGGAAGGTATTGTTTGCTGATTCGAATTCAATGTTGTATAGCTCCTTAATCCCTGTTACAACGATTGAATCAAATTTTGCATCCTGTGCCTTAATCTGATAACTAGCTGCAGCAAAGATGATTAACAATGCTGCATATTTTCTCATCATTTATTAATAATGCAGTTTGCCAAGTAAATTTCCTGCAAGCTGATCTATTCCAACCCGTTCCTGTTCCATAGTATCTCTTTCTCTTACCGTAACGGTCTGATCTTCAAGTGTTTGATTATCCACAGTTATACAATAAGGAGTTCCTGCTTCGTCCTGTCTGCGGTAACGTCTTCCAACAGCACCTTTGTCATCATAAAATACCTTTAAACTCTTCCGCAGATCAGCTTCTATCTTACGTGCAATTTCCGGCAATCCATCCTTATTAACAAGGGGGAAAATAGCTGCTTTTATTGGTGCAAGGCGTGGATTAAATTTTAACACTACTCTCGATTCACCTTTTACTTCTTCTTCATAATATGCATCAATTAAAAATGCCATAAATGATCTGCTTGCTCCGGCAGAGGTTTCTATTATGTAAGGAATATATTTTTCTTTTATAGTTTCATCATAGTACTTTAATGATTTGCCTGAATATTCTTCATGCCTTCCCAGATCAAAATCAGTCCGGTTGTGTATTCCTTCTATCTCACCCCACCCAAAAGGAAATTCATATTCAATATCCGTGGCATCTTTTGCATAGTGTGCAAGCTTGTCAACCGGATGATCATGATAACGCAGTTTTGAAGGTGTCATACCGAGAGACTTAAACCACTCCAATCTCATTTCCTTCCAGTAGTTGTACCACTTTGTATCCTCTTTTGGATTAACAAAGTACTGCATTTCCATCTGTTCAAACTCCCGGGTGCGGAAGAGAAAATTCTTAGTATTAATTTCATTACGAAATGCCTTACCAACCTGCGCAATACCGAATGGTAGTTTCAATCGCGATGCACTTTGTACATTTAAAAAATTAACAAAAATACCCTGTGCAGTTTCGGGTCTTAAATATACAACTGCACCACTGTCTTCAACCGGTCCAATAAAGGTCTTGAACATTAGGTTAAATTTTCGGGCTTCAGTAAATGTATTTTTATTTCCGCACTGTGGGCAGTTTAATTCTTCGAGAAGTAATACCCCTAGCTGATCGTTTTCAAGCACCAAATTAAAAGGATTCTCGTCACCAGGATTTGCATAAATATCATCTATCTTCTTGTGTAGATCTTCCTTATCGTTAAGCTTATTCTTTAATGATTCAATTGCTTTAATTTGTTTCTTCTCACTAAATGAATCACCCAGAACATCCAACCGGTAACGTGATTTACATTTCTTACAATCAATCATCGGATCGGAAAAATTCTCAACATGTCCGGAAGCTTCCCAAACTCTGGGATGCATCAATATTGAAGCGTCAAGTCCTTCAACATCATGGCGATACGTCATTGCTTTCCACCATTCTTCTTTTATATTCTTTAGTAGTTCTACACCAAGCGGGCCATAATCCCAGCATCCGTTTAATCCGCCATAAATTTCAGAAGACTGAAATACAAAACCGCGACGTTTTGCCAACGATACTATTTTTTCAACAGTTGTCGAGCTATTATTTTCGATGATTATTCCTCCTTGTTTACTGCTAATCATTTTATTATTCAAATATATTAAAATAGAATGAAATTGATTTTTACAAACTGTTCAATTCCTGTACCAACATTTCTTCAATTTTTCTATGTGAATTATCTAATCCACCCTTTTTATCTTTGACTAAATCTATCAAGCCTAATGACTGTATAAGGTAATTTTTTAGTATTGTTGAGTGGTAATTACTTAAAGGTTTCTTCCTTAATTTTTTTAATGATGAAATATGATTCTTAATTGTTTGAAGATCACCTCTTTCAACAGGGCCAGATAAGGCATTTGCCGGACCAACCTTTTCAATATTTTTTATGGTTGAAATAATGGTTGAGTGAAGGATATCGAAATGTTTTTCTCCTTCAATCTTATTAAGTGACAATAATTTGTCTGCAATATAAAGATTACCAGCCAGGAAATTGGAGACGTAAACACCAGCTAAGTGATAATATGATTTATTCTTTGAATCTACCCGGAAAGGAACAAGTTGTAAATCCTTAGATATTTGTAGTAATAATTTGTACGCTGCTTCATCATTTGTTTCCAATGCTGTGTGTATACCTTTAAGATTAACTATCTTTTTTGAAGGGAATGTCTGCATCGGATGAAGTGAGGAAATTTTTGCGTGTCGTCTTTTTAGCGTACCTAACACGGATATATTTTCAGCGCCTGACAAATGAACGAATAAGGATTGCTTAAAATTTAGATTTTGTTTTGAAAGTTTTGATGATACTATAGATATCTGACCATCGGGAACGGAAAGAAAAAATATGCGGGCTGATTTGGAGATATTATTTAATCCATTGGAAAACTGACTAACCCTAAATTTTTTTGCCAATTCTCTCGCTGAATTAATATCTCTGCTATGAATTGAAATTATGTTGTAACCAGATTTGGAAAGAGCAGAAGCAAGTGAGTATGAAACTCTACCGGCTCCGATAATAACGACTTTTTTATCCACTGAAATTAGTCACCATAAATTACAGCCGAAAGATAACCTACAACTTCTTCATTCTCACCGTTAACATCCCCGGAATCACTTCTGTGAATTACAAAAGAATGATTTTTATTTCGTAAAGATGCCGCCTTCATTAATGTAACAATTGGCCCACCTCCGCAAGCTTCAGTATTATTCTTTTCAAGATCGGATTGCAACAACTTGTAATCAAAACGGTTTATTCGATCCTCTACAATTGAATCAAGTTTATCCGCTTCCAATTTAGAATGGAAATGAGACATATCCGAGCTTGCTACAATTAATGTTTCATCATCAACAATCTCAGCCAGTTTTTCTGCTAACTCATCCACAAAAATCTTTCCTTGGTCCCCCATAACCACCGGAATTATTTTAAAATCATTTAACACTGTTTGTAAAAAAGGTAGTTGAACCTCTAAAGCATGCTCACTTCGATGCCCTTCAATACCTCTGAATATACTTTTGCTGTTTTCAACAAGTTTGATTACAAATTCATCATCAATCTCTAAAATTCCTAGAGGTGTTTGGTAACCACTACCATTAAAAACAGAGCTACCGGGAAAGTATTCGTTGTGGCTAGGGGAAATTATAACAACTCGTTCATATTTTTTCCCTTTGAGGAGATTATAGACATGAGCGGCAGTTCTCCCTGAGTAAGTATAACCAGCATGTGGAGCAACTATTCCAAAAATATTTTTATACTCTTTTTCTGTTTTTGTTGATTCTAGCAAATCGCCTATATTATTCTGTAGCTTTTCCAAATCAGCAGGATAAAAAAGTCCCGCCACTGAGGGAGTACGTATACTATTCATTGCTTTTCTCCTTATTTTCTTCTGAAAGGATAATTGCAGTAAATACTTTAATTTTCAACAATCTTTCCTTCCAGTATTCCCCGTATAATCCTGCTTTATGACAAAGTGCAGTTAAGTATTGCGCCCGGTTAAAATTATTTTCAATCGCTACTTGTGGTAATAGTACTGCTCTTCCTCCTTCATCTAAAAGTAATCCGTGCTTACCAATTTCAATTTCATCATAACTTGTTATTGGTTCGAATTGTGATAAAATAGAAACTTCTATGTTGATCTTCTCAAACTCTTCAATAGTAAGTGGAATGAATCTTGGATCCTGAAAAGCTGCAGACTTAGCAGCTTCACAGACAGTTTCAAATAATGGAGTACTCGCATTTACATAACCGATACATCCCCTCAACTCGCCCTCTATCTTAAGTGTAACAAAAGCCCCGCTGATCTGCTTTAGCGTAGGGTGGTCTGCATAACTTATTTCCGGTTTTGGGGATTTTTTAATTGCGGCATAAATCGATTGCCTTGCAGAATTAAGTAAAAGTTCTTTTTCATCGTTTGTCAGTTCCATCTTAGTTCTCTCTTAATCAATTTGTAATAGTGTAAACCTCCAATTTTGTTCTTTCAACCAATAAAAA
>JARRKK010000092.1:0-13639 GCA_037388105.1 Ignavibacteriaceae bacterium
TTCATTTGAAAAAGTGGATTTCAAAAAGGAACATTTAATAGTTCTAATTGTTAGTGAAGGATTATTTGGGTTTATTATTTTTGCTGTTCAGGAATTTGGCTGGTGGATCAATGAGATGGCAGGCGGTTTTTTGCTCATAGGATTCTGCTCAGTTGCAATAATAAGAATGCCAATGTATGAGGCAAGCAGAGCTTTCGTAAAAGGGATGGAAGATATGGTTGTTGCAGCATTAGTTGTAGGGTTTGCTCGCGGTGTTCAGGTAGTTTTGCAGGATGGACAAATCCTTGATACGATAATTCACTCCGCAGCTAATTAGCTTCAAAATTTTCACCAATTTTTTGCTGCCGGGGGGATGCTGGTTTTCCAGACTACTTTAAATTTCTTTATCCCCTCCGGTTCAGGTCAAGCTGCAGTAACAATGCCAATAATGGCTCCGTTATCAGATCTAATCGGCATTTCACGACAAACTGCCGTTTTTGCATTTACGTGTGGTGATGGTTTTTCCAATACAATTATTCCAACATCCGGTAATTTGATGGCTGTGCTCGCAATTGCTAAAATTCCTTTCACAAGCTGGCTGCGTTTTGTTTTACCGCTGTTCATACTCCTTTTTATTCTTTCTTTATTATTTCTTATACTCGCAGTAATAATTAATTACTAAGAACAAGTACAGGAAAGTAATATGAGATGGATAACGTTCACTTTATTTATTTTTATTTCTTCAGGGGCGAGTCTCAATTCTATTTTCGCACAAAATGAATCAAACGAACCAAGCTATGAAATGACGACATATTATATGGCATTTCTTAAAAAAGGTCCGAAATGGTCACCGAAAGAAACGGAAGAGACAAATAAAGTGCAGGCTGCTCATCTTGCTAATATTCAAAAACTGGTTGATGAAGGAAAAATGATTCTGGCAGGTCCCTTTTTAGATGAGTGGGAAGTTAGAGGAATTTTCGTTTATAAGGTTGATTCAATGGAAGAAGCAATTGAATTAACCAAACAAGATCCTGCAGTTATAGCCGGAAGGTTATCACTTGAGTTGCATCCCTGGTATTCAGCAAAAGGTATAACAATAATGGGCAATAAAAATGAATAACAAACTGAAAATTGTTGCACAGCGATTACAGACAAATATAAATAGTGTCCCCAAAAGATTTCTTTCTTTTAGTGAAGAAGAACTTAGAAAAAAGCCTGCCCCGAATAAGTGGTCAAAGAAAGAAATTCTCGGACATCTGATTGATTCCGTTGCTAATAATCACCATCGGTTTGTAAAAGCACAGTTTGAAGATGACCCGTTCAAATTTGATTCATACCAGCAGGATGACTGGGCAAATGTGCAAAAATATAATGAGTTGGATACTGGTTCACTTGTGGATTTATGGGAAAGATATAACAAGCATCTCTTATGGATTATTTCAAACTTTGATAATGGTAAGTTAGAGATGAAATGGTTAATAGAAGGATATGAAACTTCCGGGGAAACAATGTTATTCCTTATAAAAGACTATGTCGATCATATGGATCATCATCTTAAGCAAATTTTTTAGTGAATTGAATAAATAATCTAATGAGTGATTGTGATATAAAATACGATCATCAGATGATGATAGAAAATAAAGAATCATTTGAGATTCGTAACTGACAGAAAATTATGAAAGCGAATAAAATAACAGTTAAATATATCGATCACGCAATTCTATTTTTTATTATTCTTTTCTTAGCAAGTCTGACAAATTCAATATTTATAAATCAGGTTGGTTATTACGGTGCTTTATTACTAATTCTCTGCCGTTACTTCTATACAAGTGAAAATCAGTTTTTTAAAACCGGACTTGAATTACCCTTCTTATTACTCATAATAGCTGAGATTGTTTCTTCCATTTTCGGACTGAATCAGTCACAGTCATTTTATTTTATGCTGAAACGTGTATTAATTATCCCAACTTTTTATGTCTTTACCGTGGCAGCCAGAAATATAAATAAAGCAAAGATACTCTTTAATATGTTTGTCATTTTTAGCATTATAAGCTGGACCGTGTTCTTATACTTTGCATTCGATTTTTGGATTCATAATAGATATTCCCTTGCATCGAGCGGTCCTGCAATTTACCAGATGATAATTACTACATCAGAATTAATAAGTTTCACAGTTATTTTACTCTTCGCATTTGTCTTAAATGAAAAAGCTAATTGGAAATACAGAATATTTTATATGGCAGGATTTTGCATCACTCTGCTGGCATTATTGGCCTCATTTAAAAGAACTGGTTGGGTGGGCACTGCTGCAGGCATTCTTGCTATTTTAATCACAAAAAAACAATGGAAGGTGATTGCTGTTGGCTGTATTGCAGTAATAGCTCTCTTTTTAATCGAAAAGAACGAAAGCACTGTATTTGAATATTCATTTGATAAATCGAAGATTGAATTAATCAATTCCTTCGAAACTGAGGGACGTGCATACAACGCTATCTTTGAAAAGGATACAATAATTGTAAGCGATTTTGAAAATGGATTACTAATCGTTCATAATAATGAAATTGTATATCGTATAAATATGCCGGAGGCTGTAACAGAATTCAGAAAATGGAGAGATAATTTTTATGTGGCTCATCTTGCAGATAAAAGATTTATTCTTTTTAAAAAACCCGGAAGCGAGTTACAGAAAATTGATGAATTCATATCTCCCGGATTTGTAAGATCATTCGATATCGCAAATGGCTATCTATACGTAAATGATTTAGACTCCGGATTAACTATTTACAGGAACCCATTCGAACTGAATGACACTCTCCGATATCCGATGCTAAACAAAAATATTATTATGACAGTCGATAGTGCACACATTTTCTTTGTTTCCCAATCAAATGAGGCAAAGATTTATGAATTAGAAAATTATTTGCCATCTGTAGACAATTATTTTAATTATCAGTTTGATAAATTCACATCGCTAAATTATATAAACAACCTGGTAATTAAATCCGATTGGAATGGAACATCTGTTTATGATATAAAGAATGGTATGTTAAATGAACTTTCCACTAATAGTATGTTTAAGGCTATACACAAGGTTAAGGCTAGCGATGGAAACCTACTGATAACAACTTTGAATAAATTACTTTACGTGATTGATTTGGATTCTTCCGGTTCACTTAATATAGAAGCGGACTATTCGCTTGGTTATATACCGAGTAGTATGGACATTGAAAATAGCAAGATTATAACTACTAATGTAATTCAAGGAAGATTAAATAGTATCTTCGATATACATTCACCCAATAACTTCGTCCGATTTGCACTCTGGAGAGCGGGATGGGAAATGTTTAAGGATCATCCTATTTTCGGAGTTGGAGATATTGACTTAGCTTTTCTTTATAAGAAATATAAAAGAAATTTCGATAAGGAAATTCATGGTCACCTGCATAACAATTATATAAATATTCTAGTGATACTTGGACTTTTTGGATTTATTGTTGTTATGTTTTTATTTATAAAAATTTTTACTGCAAACAACAAAATTTATTTCGGGTTGAAAGAAATACCATTCGCTTCTTCATTCGCCCTTGGAACAATAGGGGTTTTCATTTCTTTTATTGTTTCAGGATTCTTTGAATGGAATTTTGGTGACCATGAAATTATGACAATGCTCTGGTTTATATTGGGCTTAAACTTTGGGATTAATAAGCTAGCTATAAAACAAGGTAATAATAGAATGTAATATGATAAGGGGATAGTGTTTCGTATGCTTATTTTCGATTTGAAAATGCATGTTTATGTTTGATCATCTGGTGATATTAAACTCACATTTATGAAATGATATTTCAAAACACATCAGCATAATAATATAAAGCATTAGATTACTCTCAACGTTTGATAATCATATTTAATGCTAAAAATTGAATAACTGAAATGAAATGGATAAAAACAGTAAAAAAATCCTCAGGATAATTACCCGAATGAATGTTGGGGGCCCTTCAATCCACGTTACATTACTTTCAAGAATATTAGAACCGGAATATGAAACAAAACTAGTATATGGTGTTGTTGAAGCATCTGAAAAGAATATGGAATATTTATTTTCCGTTCATGGATTTGAGTACAATAAAATTCAGGTTAAAAGTCTTAAACGTAGTATCAATCCAATCTCTGATTTTTTAACACTGATAAAGCTGATTACGATAATAGTAAAATTTAAACCTGACATTGTCCACACTCACCACGGAAAAGCAGGCATGTTAGGCCGTACTGCTGCATTTTTAAGTAGAGTTCCTGTAATTATACACACCTATCACGGACACATATTTGAAGGACATTTTTCATCAATAAAGTCTAAAGTTTTATTAAATATCGAACGTTTTTTATCCAGAATTTCAACAGCAATAATTGCAATTTCAAAACAAAATTTTGAAGATTTCACATCTCGTTTCCGAATTTGTAAACCCGAAAAATGTTATTTAATTCCACTTGGATTTGATTTTGAACCTTTTTTAAATACAAATGTTTTAAAGGCAAAACAGGATTTTTGCGACACGTATAATATTAAAGAAGGTGAAAAAACGATTGCAATAGTAGGAAGATTAACTTATGTGAAAAGGATTGAACTATTTATAGAAACAATAAAATATTTTCAAAAGGATCCAGCATTAAATAATAAACTCAAGTTCTTTATCGTGGGCAGTGGATCATCTAAAGAAGAATTGGTAGAATACTCAAAAGAATTGGGTGTTTATGAACAAATTATATGGGTTGAACATGTTAATAAAATGAACGAATTCTTTGCAGGGATTGACATTGTAGTCCTTACTTCACGATCCGAAGGAACACCCGTGAGTTTAATTGAAGCTGCCGTGATGCAATGTTGTATCATTAGTACAGATGTAGGTGGTATAAAAGATTTTATAACTGATAAAGTAAGCGGATTACTCCTTGATGCTGATCCAAACCTATTTTATACCTCATTGAAAAAGGTAATTACTGATCCGGAACTTGGGACAAAATATGGTCGAATTGCTAAAGAAAACGTTCTAAAAAAATATGATAAAAACAGACTTCGAAAGGACCTTTTAGAACTTTACGAAATGTTGATTTCAAAAAATTGAATTAAGGCTTCTGTTTTTTTCAATCATAAATACAGCAACTATTCAAAAACAATTCTCATTACAGGTTGAAGTAATAAAACAATTAGAAAAGGAAATACTTCCTTCAAGAATATTTCCTGATAAAGCTACGGCAAGTAGAGAACAAAAAATTTTCTAACTTTAAGCAATAAATATCATTTTTCCTCTGTAATATTAATAATCTGTAAAAGTTTTGATCTTAAAATATTTAATTAAATTGTTAATCATTATTCAGAAGCTAAATCAATGATTAGATTAATCCAATAGACAATTCATAATTTAAGAATTTTCAACAGAGAAGATGATAGTAAACATTAAGCATCTAGATAAAAGATTATTAAGTATATGACGAATATTGTATACTACATTTCTGCAGTGGTTGCGTCGATAATTATTAATTATCTTTTTGTTAAATATTGGAAATTTGAATTTCTTAAATCAACGATTAAATCAGATCGATGGGGTACAAAGATTGTTCCGCTTACGGGTGGAATCTCAATATTTCTGATATTTGTTATTTTTTCTTTTCTTAAATTTAATGAAATATTTGATTCCCCGGTAATTGTAATTGCACTTGTAGGTGGAGTATTAGTCTTCACACTTGGTATCATTGACGATGTCATAAATTTAAAGTCGTATCAAAAGCTCCTTATACAAATTACTATTGTCCTTGCAGTTGTTTATTTTGGGGTTGAAACAACTCTCTTCCCAAGACCATTAAGTTTTGTGATAACTGTACTATGGATACTTGGAATTACAAATGCATTTAATTTACTTGATAATATTGATGGACTCTCTGCTGGAATAGCTTCAATAGCTGCTTTAACTTTAGGGATTAATTTTCTTCTCGAAGGAAATATTTTACTAAGCTATTTTAGTTTCATCCTAACAGCTTCATTCCTAGGTTTTCTTATTTTTAATTTTAATCCGGCAAAAATCTATTTAGGTGATAGCGGAGCATTATTTACAGGATATATTCTTAGTACATTAACTATTCTTGGAACCCGTGGTACAGGCAAGTCTTTGTTCGCAAGTTTATTGTTTCCAATCATAATCATGATGATCCCCGTTCTTGATACAATGCTGGTTTCAATAACCCGCCGATTAAGAGGTCAGTCACCGTTTGAAGGAGGTAAGGATCACCTTTCTCACAGGCTTGTTATGCTGGGTATGTCCGAAAAGCAATCAGTACTATTTTTATATTTTATCTCTATACTCCTTGCAACTTCAACATTTCTGATTACCAATATTTCCCTGGCAATATATATTATGATGTATTTCTTTCTCTGTTTAATAATTGTGCTGTTCGGGTTTTATATTGGTAAAATAAAAATGGTGGCACGATCTGAAAGGAAGGATAATTTTGTAACAATAGGAACAAATTTTTTATATAAAAAACGAATTCTACACATATTAGTTGATTTGGTTTTACTTGCATTCATATACTTTTTCTCTTATGTAATCAGATTTGAGGGCAACATCAGTTCATCTGATATGAGTCGTTTCGTTGAATCATTACCGCTTGTTATCATTATTAAAATTTTGTTCCTCTATTATTTTAAAGTCTATAGAATTGAAAATCGCTTTTTTTCGGTATCAGATGGTCTGCAGTTTTTAAAGGTGTGACTCTTAGTACAACTTCAATTATATTATTTTTAACGGTTTTAACAAGATTTAAAGGATATTCGAGAGTAGCCTTCATAATTGACTGGATGTTAACCATTATTGTATTGGGCGGAGTTAAAATGTCATATCGTTTATTTGATGAACTCTTTTTTTCAATCAAATCACAAAAAACAAAGAAGATAATCATTCTTGGAAATAGAGAAACGTACCAGGCAATTAATAGGTATTTACAATTAAAAACCGATTCTGGTTACAGCGTAAAAAAGTTTTTTAATATAAACGAAGTTAAATTAGGTATAATTATCGACTATTTGGAAAAATCAAGAAATGACATATCAATGATCTTGCTTGAAGACAAAAGTTTCTTAAGCAATGAAGAAACAATACGTTTGACAGACAATGGTATATTGGTGGTTAATGAAAAAGAATTTTTTAATACGATTTTATAATAGTTAAATAGAATTACCTGAGGAATAAAAACAATGAAAGTATTAATAACCGGTGGAGCCGGGTTTATTGGTTCCAATCTATCCCGTAAATATGTTGAAAAAGGTGATGTAGTATACATTGTAGACAATTTATCTACCGGGAGTTTTGAAAACATATCAGATCTATTAGAAAAGTATCCGGACAAGATCTTTTTTAAAAAAGATACAATATTGAATGATGATGTAATGGATGATATGGTTAAAACTGTTGATATTGTTATTCATTTGGCCGCTGCAGTTGGAGTGAAGTATATAATAGAAAATCCGCTAAGTGCAATGGAAACAAATATTTTAGGTACTGAGAATGTATTAAAATGGGTTAGCAAGTATAAGAAAAAGATTTTCATTGCTTCTTCATCTGAGGTATATGGTGATCAGGAAAAAGCACCTTTAACGGAAGAGGATTCAGTTATTTACGGTCCCTCAGCCAAATTAAGATGGTCATATGCTGCTTCCAAATTAGTGGATGAATTTATTGCTATAGCTTATTACAGAACCTCTAATATGCCAGTTGTTATTGCCCGATTATTTAATATTATCGGGACAAACCAAACCGGCAGATATGGGATGGTGGTACCGAGCCTAATTAGACAGGCCTTGAAAAATGAACCTTTACTAGTTTTCGGAGAAGGTACCCAGACCAGAACATTCACATATGTCGAAGATACCGTTAATGCAATAATTAAAATGATGGAAAATCAAAAATGCATTGGTAATATTATAAATATTGGTGGCTTAGAGGAGATATCAATTCTTGATTTGGCAAACATATAACCTGGATGATTCATTAAAGCTCATAATTAATTCAATAAGAGAAAAAATAGAACATGATGGTTCAAATTCATTACCACAGCGTAAGACTTCTAAAAAATCAAAAAAAGAAGAAAAGTCCAGAAATTAAAGAGGGAAAAATGAAAAGAGTAAATCTTGCATTTATAACTTCAATATTTACAATGATGTTATTAATAATTATAGCATGCTCACAAACATCAGATACTCACAAAGAAGTTCAAACATATTTGGATGATTACAACAATCAATATCAAAAATATTTTTACTTATGGAATAAAGGAGAATGGGCGCTCAATACTAAAATTGTTGAAGGTGATACAATTACTAGTAAAAAAGCTCAGGAGGCACAGGCACAGTATGCGAGTTTCATCGGCAGTAAAGAAAATATAAAGAAAGCAACAGAGTATCTACAATTTAAAGATGAGTTAACTGATATTCAGATACGTCAACTCAATAGGGTATTATACCTTGCAGCAAGTAACCCGGAAACAGCTGACGATATTGTAAAAGCAAAAATAGCAGCTGATATAAAACAAACCGAACTATTATATGGTTTTGATTTTACTGTTGATGGAAGATCCGTATCTACAAATGAAATTGATGTAGAATTAAAAACTGAGAATAGTATTAAAGAGAGATTAAAAGTCTGGGAAGCAAGCAAAGTAGTTGGCATCGGATTGAAAGAAGGATTAGCAAATCTTCAGCAATTAAGAAATAAATCGGTTCAGGCTCTTGGTTATGATGATTACTTTTCATATCAGGTTTCCGACTATGGAATGACTGTTGAAGAGATGCGCAATGTCTGTCAGACGATGATAAGAGACATTTGGCCCTTGTACCGGGAACTTCATACATGGGCACGTTATAACCTTGCAGATAAATATGGAGAGAAAGTACCTGAAATGCTGCCTGCACACTGGCTTCCAAACAGATGGGGACAGGATTGGAAAGAATTGATAGATGTTAAAGGCGTTAATTTTGGTGCGGAATTAAAAACTAAAACAGATGAGTGGATCGTTAAAAAAGGTGAGGAATTTTATATTAGTTTGGGATTCGAAAAATTACCGCAATCATTTTGGGAAAAATCCAGTCTTTATCCTGTTCCGCCCGGCGCCGGATTATATATCTTATTCTAATCCAGATGTACCTATTATTTTAAGAGAAGGCGCTAACAGGGGATTCCACGAATCATTCGGATATCTAATCGGTTTAGCATCTCTTCAACAACCTTTTTTGGAACAGATGAAATTGATACCAAAGAATGCAAATGTTGATGAAATTACAGTTCTCTTTAAGCAAGCATTGGAATATATAGTTTTCATTCCCTGGAGTGCTGGTGTAATGACCGAATTCGAATATGAACTTTATTCAAAAAATTTACCGATAGATCAGTTCAACAAGAAGTGGTGGGAATTAAAGCTTAAGTACCAGGGAATTGTTCCACCATCCGAGCGAGATGAAAGATACTGTGATGCTGCATCAAAAACTCACATAAACAATGATGCTGCACAATATTATGATTATGCCATTTCCTATGTTCTCTTATTTCAATTTCATGAATATATATCAAGCAAAATACTTAATCAGGATCCACACCAATCAAACTATTATGGAAGTAAAGAAGTTGGTAAATTTTTATACGATATAATGGTAAAGGGTGCTAGTGTAGATTGGAGAGAGTTACTGAAGCGGAGTATTGGATCTGATATGAGTGCAATATCAATGGTTAATTACTTCTCCGAGTTAAAGGATTATCTTCATAAACTGAATGAAGGAAGAACTTATACACTCCGGGAAAATTTTTAGACGTCTACACCAATCCAATTTAATATTGTGAATAGAACTATAATATACATTACAACAAACTCTTGAGTTTATCGTTCGGGCGAATAAAATAATTATACTACAAACGAGTAATAATGATTGAAATTAAAGACTTATACAAAAGCTTTGGTGAAAACAAAGTTTTAATAGGTACAAACCTTGTAATTGAGACTGGAGAAACAATTGTAATAATTGGACGGAGCGGCTGTGGAAAAAGCGTTTTAATAAAACATATAGTGGGTCTGTTGATGCCGGATTCAGGAACAGTAAAAATTGAGAATCATATAGTAAATGAAATGAATCAAAAAGAGTTATATGAACTAAGAAAACATTTTGGGTATTTATTTCAAGGTGCTGCATTATTCGATTCAATGACTGTTGAGGAAAATATATCGTTACCATTAGCTGAATCCAGAAACGAGTATAGTGATTCTGAAATTTCAAAACTTGTTGAGGAAAAACTTGAGCTGGTTAATCTGCCGGGAACTCAAAAATTGAAACCAGCCGAACTCTCGGGCGGGATGAAAAAAAGAGTAGGATTAGCCCGTGCCTTAATCACAAACCCTGATTATATACTGTACGATGAGCCAACAACCGGACTTGATCCAATTATGTCCAATTCAATAGATACTTTAATAAAAGAATTAACAGAAAAACTAAATGTTACATCTGTTGTTGTTACACACGATATGTACAGCGTTAAAAACGTTGCAAATAAAGTAGCAATGCTGAATGAAGGAAAAATATATTTTGTTGGAAGTCAGAAGGAACTAATAAATTCTGAAGATAATGTTATACAAGAATTTATTAAACGGACGGAAGTGAAGAATTAGCTGATCTTATAAAATAAAAAGGGCAAAGATAATATCTCCGCCCAATTTATTCTTTTAATAAACTATTTGCCTCCCAAGGGAAAAGATATACCCAATAATACTGATAAGTATTTTGCTTTTACATCACTTTCATACGTCTGTCCCCCATCCTCATACGATGGTAAATTGCTAAATATAAATGCATATTCAACAACTGCATGGAGCATTATTGAACTTAATATGTAATAGAAACCAAGACCTGGAACTATCCCAAAAGCTGTATTCGTAAAACTTTGATCAAGATTATAGGGTTCACCAAATGAAAAAGTTTCCTGCCAGTTAACAGCCCAGGTTTGAAAAAATACTGCAAGTGCTAATCCTATATATGGTTTAAAGCCACCTTTTGTAGCAAACAGATAGTATCCGCCCAACAGAATCGGAATTTGACTGAATGTGTCTTCATATTTGTAGGTAAACCCAGGTCCAGATCCTTCTTCTGTTTGTGTACCAAAATTAATATAACCTGCCCTTAATTCGAACAGAAACGCTGCGTTTATCAAGTAACTAAACACCGCATGAACTGACCAGGCTGTACCTGCTATGTGTTTAAAGCCATCGGTTTCTTCGCCAAAAGGAAAAGATACATCAGCAAGTATTCCTAATAACATCATTCCCTTGTAAAATTCCATCATACCAACCGGGGCGGTTACTTCCGGGGAGAGTTCCAATTTTAGATTGGAAACATAATTATGATCACCAAATGACTCTATCTCTTGGTTATAAATATCAGAAGATAGTTTCAATTTCATTTTACCGTTAACTACAACTGCGAAGCCAACCAGTATGATGATTGTAAAGTACATTACTTTTTTCACTATAGCCTCCTAAATATTTTTTAAGAAAAGTAATTAAAAACAGTTATTCATTAAATATTTGTGCAGAACAGAGTTGAATATAACTATTAGTATAAAAATGTCAAATAGTTTTTTAAAGGAAATGTAATTCTTAACATTTAAATAATATTGATTAATTTAATACGAGTGTAACTGCAAGGTGTATAAGGTTTAACCACAATAAATTTTATGGAACTACCCTGGTTCCACAGTTTGGGACTGATAGCATTGTCGACTCTGTAATTATTGTTTGTACACCTCCATTCTTTACAAAATCTATCGCTGCTAAAATTTTGGGTCCCATACTCCCAGATGCAAATTCTCCGCTGTTATAATAATCTTCTGCTTCAGATACGCTTATTACATCCAACTCTTTTTGTTCCGGTTTATTAAAATTTACATAAACCTTTGGTACATCGGTAAGAATGTAGAAAGCTTCAGCTCCTATTTCGCGCGCCAGAAGGGCAGATGCGAGGTCTTTATCAATAACAGCCTCTATCCCATTTAAGAATTTATTTTTATCTCTGTAGACCGGAACACCCCCTCCCCCGGCAGCGATTACAATATTTCCACGTTTTGTCAGGTCTTTGATGATTCTTTTATTAAGTATCTCTTTTGGTTTGGGTGAAGGAACAACCCGGCGCCAACCTCTCTTCCTGGAATCTTGTTTAAAAATGAGATTGGGATTTGATTTCGATAACAGTTCAGCTTCTTCTTTTAGGTAGAATGCGCCTACCGGTTTAGTCGGTTCTTTAAATGCCGGATCTTCAATATCAACAACTACCTGTGTAATTAAAGTAATAACATTCTTATTGATTCTATTTTCAATTAAAATGTTTTTCAGCTGCCTTTCTATCATATAACCTATTCCTCCCTGTGAATCAGCGACACAAATGTCCAATGGCATCCTGGGAATTTTATATTCATTATAACCTGCTTCGTTTCTTAGAAGTATATTACCAACTTGCGGACCATTACCGTGCGTTATTACAATATTGTAATCATCCTTAAATAAATTTAATAAGTGGAAACAGGTATTATATGTGTGCTGCTCTTGTTGCTGGATGGTACCCATTTCATTACCCCTCAGCAAAGCGTTACCTCCAAAAGCAACTACAGCGATCTTCTTCATAGTTATTGGTGTTTAAATCCGAATTCACAATCAATGAAATTAAAGAGTAAAATTAAATAGGCGGTAACTCAAATAAAAACGATTTTATTATGTCAATAGGTAATAAAATATACTTAAATGGTTAATTGAGAGAGAATCAAATAATTATTAATTTTGTTCCAAGTGAAAGAAAAATTTTTGTACCAATGAATTCACGAAATCACTTTGATTCAAAGGAACTTCTAAAGCCCGATAATATGCTGCGTCTTTATGCAAGTGGCGCATTCCCTATGGCAGATATAAAAGCAGGGACTATTAATTGGTATATGCCGGAAACCAGAACCATAATTCCACTCGATGCTTTTAACTTTCCCCGCTCCGCACGAAAAGCTATAGAGAAAATAAACTTCGATATAAAATTTGATACTGATTTTACACAAGTGATAATGGGTTGTGCTGATAGAAAAGAAACCTGGATATCAAAAGAATTAATTGATGCATACAAAAGGTTAAGGAAACGCGGACACGTCCACACTGTGGAAACCTGGCTTGATGGTGAAATGGTTGGGGGCTTATTTGGTATTACATTTAGAGGTGCGTTTTTTGGCGAGTCAATGTTTTTTTATGTTTCAGAAGCTTCAAAGGCAGCCTTGATAGCCCTTATTAATCATTTGAATGAAAGAGATTACATTTTACTGGATGCCCAGTTCATGACGGAACACTTAAAAATGTTCGGTGCAATCGAAATTTCCTTTGAAGAATATTCAAAACTGCTTCACAAGTCTTACACTATTGGATGTGAGTTTTAACAAACTTTTTGGGGTGAGGAATTCAACACATATAAGATTTTAACTCACAATTCAAACTAATCAGAATTAATTAACATTAACTCTTTTTGAGGATCTGAAATAAATTCACAGCCATCCTTTGTTATATACACTTCCTCCTCTAATGTAGAGACACCATAACCTTCAAC
>JARRKK010000093.1:0-12615 GCA_037388105.1 Ignavibacteriaceae bacterium
TTTACGTTTTTCTCCATTCTTTTTTAACGATGGAGCTAATGTATATTCTGTTTCATATTTCGCAATTAATCTATTTATTTGGGAATTTGTTGATGCATTTACAAACTTAACTAGCTCCCCTACTCCATATCCATTAACGGAATAGCCAAATTGAATTTGTGCTTCAACTTTATCTCCTTCTGTAACAGCAACTTCTCTCATATTATCACCGAAACGTGCAAACTTCGCTCCGAACATGTCAAGTTTTGCACAAGCAGCTCTAATCCAGATGTTTAACTTTTCGAGAACAGATTTATCCTGCCAGTATCCAACAATAACTTTACGGGGTTTATTCATCCTTGTACAAATGTATCCAAATTCTCTGTCACCGTGTGCAGACTGATTCAGGTTCATAAAATCCATATCAATAGTATCCCAGGGAATATCCCTGTTAAATTGAGTATGTAAATGGACCAAAGGCTTCTGCAAAACTTTTAGTCCTGATATCCACATTTTTGCGGGAGAGAAAGTGTGCATCCAGATAAGTAATCCTATGCACTTTGGAGAATTATTTGCTTCAAGACAAATCCTGTAAATAGAATCAGGGGTTGTTACAACAGATTTGAAAATCACTTTGACGGGAATTTCTTTTGAGCTTGAAATTCCCTTTACAAGTTGCCTGGAATGTTCCTCAACTTTCTTTAATGTTTTTTCTCCATAAAGATGCTGGCTCCCTGTAATGAACCAGGCTTCAAAGTTTTTTAAGTTTATCATTGTTTATTACGAGTTTTAGTTTGCCCATAATACGCGTTAGGACCGTGTTTCCTGAGATAATGTTTATTGAGAATAAATTCCGGCAAAGTTTCAGTTTCGGGATTAAGCAACAAAGCAGAAAAAGCCATTTTAGCAACTCTTTCTAAAATAAGATTATTCGTCACGGACTCTGCAGGAGTTTTGCCCCATGTAAAAGGTGCGTGACCTGCTAGAAGTACTCCTGGCGTTTCAACCGGATCGAGATCCTTGAATCTTTCAATAATTATTTTACCGGTATTAAGTTCATAATTTTCATCTACTTCTTCTTTAGTTAAGAATCGTGTCAAAGGAACATTTCCATAAAAATGATCTGCATGTGTTGTCCCAAGACAAGGAATTTCTTTACAAGCCTGAGCAAATATTGTTGCATACTCACTGTGACTATGCGTAATTCCACCAATGCCTTCAAAGTTTTTATAAAGTTCTATATGTGTGAGGGTATCAGACGATGGTCGGAGATTTCCTTCTACTACCTTTCCGGTTAGGTCAACAACAACCATATCCTCAATTATCATTTTATCATAATCAACTCCACTAGCTTTGATTACAACAAGATTTTTTTCACGGTCTATTCCACTAACATTACCCCAGGTTAGTGTAACCAAATCATATTTTACCAGGTCAAGGTTGGCCAGTAAAACTTTTTGTTTTAGAGCTTTGAGCATATTGTTAACTATTAATAAAAAAATGCACAGACAGATTGTCCGTTCTACTATTTTTCTTTTCGAACACCATCTCTAATATCTGACAAGTCCTTCATGACATTATACATATTCCCATTCCAACTTTTCGTTCCGAATCCATCATGAAGTTGTTTATAAATTTTATAAAGCTTTTTATAAACCAAATGATTTTGTTCGTCAGGTTCATAAGTTTTGTTAATCCCCGTCATAACTTCCTGAGCCTGTTTAACACTATAAAATCCACTTGCCTCTAAACCTGCAGAAAAAGCACCAAAAATTGCGGCACCTAACGCTGGCGTTTGTTCGCTTTTAGATATTTTCATCGGACGCCCTGTAACATCAGCATAAATCTGCATAATCAAAGGACTTTTAACTGCAAGACCGCCGCAATTAATAACTTCCAGAATTGGAACTCCATACTCTTCGATTCTATCAATAATAGCAAGTGCACCAAAAGCAGTAGCTTCGATTATTGCTCGATAAATTTCATGTGGCTTAGTATGAAGAGTCTGTCCAATCAGAAGTCCTGATAATCGAACATCTACTAAAACGGTACGATTACCATTATTCCAATCAAGAGCCATTAATCCTGTTTCACCTGGTTTTAGTTCAATAGCTTCTGTTTCTAAATTCTTAAACTTATCATCTTGGGTTCTACCATATTTTTCCGGAACGAGATTGTTAATAAACCATAGAAAAATATCACCGACTGCAGATTGACCTGCTTCAATTCCAAAATAACCTTTCATAACCGATTCATTAACAATACCGCATACACCGGGAATATCAGCAAGCTTTTTATTATTTGGTGTGATCATAACATCGCAAGTGCTTGTACCAAGAATTTTAACAAGAGTGCCCGTTTTAATACCTGCACCAACAGCCCCCATATGTGCATCGAATGCACCAACTGCAACAGATACTTTCGATGACAATCCTAATTTATCAGCCCAATCCTTTGAAATATAACCAACTCTTTCTTCAGCAGAATAAGCGGTGTAATTAATTCTTTTTCTTAAATCTTTTATACCCGGGGATAGTTTTCCGAGAAAGTCTGAATCTGGTAAACCACCCCACCTATTATTATACATTGCTTTATGTCCTGCAGCGCAAACACTTCTTTTAAGGTTTTCCGGTTTGGTGTCACCCACTAATATCGCAGGAATCCAATCGCAAATTTCCACAAAACTGTAAGCAGAATTAAATACTTCAAGATCTTCTTTAATGCAATGAAGAACTTTACTCCAGAACCATTCAGATGAATAAACTCCTCCAATTTTAGATAAATACTCGGGATGTTCTTTTGCGGCTAGTTCTGTTATTTGATTTGCTTCTATATGACTTGTATGATCCTTCCAGAGCCAAACCATAGCTGTAGGACTGTTTTTAAATTTGTCATGAAAGCAGAGTGGATTTCCTTGAGCATCAACGGGCATCGGACTGCTGCCGGTAGTATCTACACCAATTCCAATTATGTTTTCAGTAGAGAAATTTTTATCAGAAGATTTTGCTTTTTTGACCGCTTCTTTGATTGTTACTTCTATTCCAAGAAGATAATCAGCGGGATTTTGTCTTGCTAAATTAGGATCCTGAGAATCAATGATTACCCCTGATTGCCCCGATGGATAATTAAAAACATGTGTTGAAAGTTCATTGCCGTTACTAATATCTACAATTAACGAGCGGCATGAGTTTGTTCCAAAATCAAGACCGATTGCAAATTTACTCATTTCTTATTAATACAATTTTATCTATCTCATTCCATATATAAGCAATTATTTCAGCCTGAGAAATAAATATAGATTACGATGATTATAAGTACAAGACCAACTGACGCAAGTACATCTTTCATATTCCAACTGCTTCGCGATTCTTCCTTAAGATCTGTGGTTGTAGTGCCATAGGTTAACCCTTCTAATTTTTCATATGCGGGAACATTAGTAAAATAGCTAACCGCAACCATTACTATTACACACACCAGGAAAATTAATAGACTGTAGTACTGGAAAAAGATATTGTTAACAACCCATAGAAATGTTCCTTCGGTATAAGAAAAACCTGTAGACATTTTAACGGGAGTATCAACTGCAAGCCTGAACAAGCCCATAATGAATCCAACTATCAAGGCAGACATGCAACCCTTTGCATTTAATCTTTTCCAGAATACGCCAAGGAAAAACACAACGAAAATTGGTGGCGCTAAATAAGCCTGTACACCCTGCAAATAGTCATAAAGTCCTTTACCTCCCTGAATAACTGGTATCCACAAGAGACCTATAACCACCATCACTGTAGTAGCAACTCTTCCCATCCACACAAGACGATGTTGAGATGCTTTTGGATTTATTTTAGAATAGAAGTCCATTGTAAACAATGTTGAGGAAGCATTAAAAACACCCGCAAGTGAACTCATTAAAGCTGCTAAGAGACCTGCAACAACAATTCCCCGTACTCCAACGGGAAGAATGTAAGCAACTAACAGTGGGAAAGCTTTTTGTGCATTGTCCCTAATCAATTCACCATTAGAACTAATAAGCTGTTGTTGTATTTCCGGAACAAGACCTTTCTGAGCAATTGCAAAACAAATAAGTCCAGGTATAATAAATATAAATACCGGTAGAAGTTTTAGAAAACCAGCAGCAATGGAACCACGTCTTGCTTCTTTCTCGTTCTTTGCACTGATAGCTCGTTGAACTATATATTGGTCTGTCGTCCAATACCATAATCCTATTATTGGTGCACAAAACAACATTCCTAACCAAGGGTAATTAGAGTTGAAGTACCACGCCATTTTACCGGCTTCACTAACAGGTGCCCAGGTGCTTTCAATGCCCCCGGGGACTAGTGGTTTCCAGAGATTAAGCATTTCAGATCCGACAATGTCTTTTAATGCACCCCAACCGCCTAAGACTTGCAAACCGAAATATGTAACCAAAAGCGAACCTATAATTAGAATAATAGTTTGTAAAGCTTCGGTGTAAGCAACTGCACGCATTCCACCTAGTATTGTGTACAGACCGGTTAATACTATCACCAGGATAGAGCCGACCCAAAAACTATCCAAACCTCCAAAAGATATATCAGGAAGTAATACGCTAAACACGATTCCACCGGCAAAAATACCTACTGCAATTTTTGTAAGAACGTAAGCAACCAAAGATATTAATGAAAGCAAAGTTCGGTTACCAGGGGAAAAACGTCTTTCCAAAAACTCAGGCATGGTGAAAACCTTTGATAAGGCAACTCCGTCTGTTGCTCCTGAGCCTGCTAATCCGACAAGATGTTCTGAACCAATATTAGATGCGAATATTGATGCCCCAACAATGAACCAGCCAAGATGGCGGCCAGCAAGGAAGTAATCGGTTGAAGTGTCTTCACGCTTTTTTATCACCCACCAAGCCAAACCAAGTATTAAAGCGAAGTAGCAGGCTATCACTAACCAATCAACTAGTGTCAGAGTACTCATTATCTTCCTTCAAGTTTTATGCATATTGAATATTCAATATATAAATTATCTTTTTCAATATTAGTGATAATTATTTCAATCATTTGAAGAAGAGTTAACATTAATTAAATTTATACAACAATAAAATGTATCCATCAATGAACATATTTCCATTTATTATACCAGTTTCACTTTTTACTAAGTATAAACACATAAGAACTAAACACAATCATCATTACTATTTGAATATATATCGGTGTGGAAATCAAATCGGAATTAATAAATGAAAATTGAATTAGTGCAAACTTTAATATGTAATATAAAAGCTTACTAAAAATTATACTCAGAATAGCTGTTACAAATCCTGTATTAAAAATTTTCTGTAGTTGATAGAAAAGAAAAACATTTAAAACCAATTCACCCGTTATTAAAGAAGTCTTTAAAAGAGATGGATGACCTGAAAATAAAAATGATACAAGCGGTAATGTTAGAGCAAGGAGATACGCGTTTTTATGAGATGTATGAGCTATAGCAAGAATCAGGATTAATCTCATTGGTTCGATGTAGTATATCGGTAAACTTATTAGATGTGAAAAAACCGGAGTTAGATAAACGACCAGCAGAGCAAGTAAATTAAAAATTCCCGACTTGATTAACTCTTTTTTCCGAAATTTATCGAGTGCAAAATCCATTTTCTTTTTTTCCTATTTAATGATAAGAAAAATTCTAATATTTAATTTAAAGATACCACTTTTTGAATATGTGCTAAAATTATCCTGAAATTTAAACTGAAGTGCGCTTGATAATCGAATATTTTATTTTATAACCAATTTATACTTTCCAAAACCTGGTTTGAATGTTTAGTTAAGTTACACTATCATTAATGGTAAAAAACTAATGTACTAATCTATTAAAACGATTTAATTATTATATTAGCGTTTTAATAAAATTATATAATTCAATAATTTTCCAACCTGGAGACTTATTTATCTATTTTACAAAATTAATATTTAAAATGATTCATTTCATTAATTTCACTAAAATTAGCAAGTGAGCATAGAGTTACATTTTAATAATCAGCAGGTAACTGTAGAATCAGGTTCTTTATTACACGAATATGCAGAATCATTAGGAATTCATGTACCAACTTCCTGCAACAGACAGGGAAAATGTAAAGAATGCCTAGTTGAAGTTTCCGAAGGAATGGAAATTCTTTCGCAACCAGTTAAGGAAGAAGAACATTTAAAAGGAAGGTTCAGATTATCCTGCCAATGCAGACTTATTTCAGAATCTGGCATACTACGATGTAATACTATGCACCGCGGCAGAATTAGGATTGAAAGTAAAGCATTAAAACTTCCAGCATATCATTACAACTTATTACCTGAACCCTGTGTAACGCGTGATGGTGAGAGAATTTTATTGGATGGTCAGGAAATAGACTGTACTAATGGACCGATTCATGGAATTGCAATTGATCTTGGCACAACTACTATTGTACTGAGACTGTTAAACCTTGAAACCGGAAAAATAATCGCTGACACCTCATTTGAGAATCCTCAAAGATTTGGTGGTTCAGAAATTATGGCAAGAATATTCTACGACACGGAAAACAAAGGTAAACTACTTCAGAGAACACTTGCTGGTTACTTAACTCATGCAATAGATGATTTTCCTGTTGATCCAAATAGTATTTATGAAATTGTTGTTGCCGGTAACTCAACTATGCGCGACCTATTCTTCCGACTAAATGTTTACTCCATCGGGCAAAATCCATATCAATCAATTACCGAAATTGAGATGGCCAATGGACAGAGGGTAACAACCAGCATTTCTAGGTCTCCTAAAAAATTACTTTTACCAATTAATACTAAAGCACGAATCTACGGCTTACCCATAATAAGCGGTCATGTTGGAGCTGATGCTGCAGCTTGTATGTTAGCTATAGATATTGCAAATGAAGATCGACTGGTTGCAATTATGGATATCGGTACAAACACTGAGATAATCCTGGGAAATAAGAATAAAATTCTGGCAGCTTCCTGTCCTGCTGGTCCTGCATTCGAAGGCGGTAACATAACCTTTGGTATGCCCGGATTGCCCGGTGCCATTGAGAAAGTTAGAATCAATTCTGATGGAACTTTCTCAAACGCAGTTATAGATGGTGGTGTTCCCGAAGGGATTTGTGGGTCAGGTTTGGTTGATGTATTAAGTGAGCTTCTCAGGAATAAACGAATGAATCCATTAGGCCGATTTGAACACGATGAGAAAAAAATCAATTTGTATTCAAAAGATGGAAATGACATCTTCATAACTGAAAGTGATGTAAATGAGTTAGCACAAGCTAAAGGTGCTAATGTAGCAGGATTGCACACAATTTTTAATTCATATGGTGCCAGGTTTGATGATCTGGATGTATTTTACTTGGCGGGTGGATTCGGCAGGAATTTAAATATTGAATCATCTAAACGAATTGGTTTAATACCAAATATAGATGATTCAAAAATTGTGCAGGTAGGAAATGCCGCCATAGAGGGTGCCTGTATTGCTTTACTCTCTAAAACTAAACGAATTGAGTTAGAGAACATGGTTAAAAAGGTAACTCACTGTCGATTAGAAACTAACCCGGACTTTTTTAATTATTTTGTTGAAGGATGTCAGTTTAATCCTGTTGAAACTCTAAACGTGGCGCAATCATGAAAGAATTGATTGATACAATGCCTGACATTAATGTTCTGCAAGAAGAATATAAACGATTGCTTGGTTATCCGAATAATTATAAGTTAGAAGGAAGTGCACGTGAGCTTGCAGATTGGGCAAGACAATGGTACACCGAAAACGGAAATCCCTGGGTTTATGCATTACAATTTAACAAACTGGATTATACAGAGGAAAACCTTAGCATTGATAACATTCAATTATCATCTAAAAAACTGCGAAAACAATTTGCTAAAGCTCAAGTAAGTAGCGTAATGCTCTTACTTGTAAGCGCGGGAAGTGAATGTGAGGAAAAGGCTAAACAACTATGGGAGGAAGAAAAACCTGAAAAATACTTTTTCCTAGAAATATTTGGTTCAGCAGTCGTTGAACATTTAATTACAACAACAGGCTATCGTTTTTGTGAATGGGCAGAGAAAAAAGATATGGCTGTTCTCCCACATTACAGTCCCGGTTATGCTGGTTGGAGAGTAGAAGATCAGCACCAGATGTTAAGTTTAATCAAGCAAAAAACTTCAGTTATTCTTCCTGGTGATATAGATATATTGGAATCCGGAATGCTTAAACCTAAAAAATCTATGCTTGCTATTTTTGGTATTACCCAACAGGTAGATAAAGTAATGGATTTTCGAGATCTAATTCCATGTCAGATTTGTTCTTTACAAACCTGCCAATATCGAAGAGTGCCATATAAAAACAATAGCAATCAGATTGAAGATGTAAATAAATTGCAGCCAATTAGCAGCGATTCGACAAATAGTCGACCTTCAAATGGGAATGGAACTAACAATTTATCTTTAACTCAAAATGCCAACTACTCAGTAAATATTAGAGCACTCAAAAAGTGGTATCAGGAAAGACTACTATTAAATTTCTTGGACGACTGTTCTGTTGAAGCTACATTTTTTTATGAGGGCTCGACTTGTTCAAACATGGGGCGCACTCTAAATTTTGAGTATCATATTAAACTGAGCCCCAGAGCAGAAGGTTACAGAATCAGTTCGGTTAGTTGCAATCCGTCCTCAAATGATGATGGATATTTTTATATGTGTGAGTATATTAAGCACCCGGATAAATTAATGAATGAAATAACAAGTGATAAGCCATTATTAGGCAAACCACTTGACGATATTTTGAGCTGGAAGCGTGAATTTAGTCCTGAAGGTTGTTATTGTAACTCTGTCAGCCGGAAACATAAATGGGGTCTTGCATTTGAGGTTCTTCATTACGCTCTGATACAAAATGAAAAATCCAACATACGTAATTAGAAAAATAAAAAAGAATTTATTGAGGAATAGAAGAAGTGATTAAAATTGCTGATATAAACCAGGAAGCAAAAGAAAAACTACCTCCTGACTTTAGTGACAAATCAGGAATCGGCGTTCATTATATGGATGCCTATATAAAACCAATGAATACAAAACTTGAAGACGGTACAAGAATTTCCTGTAAGCGTAAGGGACTAAAAGTTACCCTTGTAGTTGGATCGAAGAAAGGTGAAGGATTAATGAGAAGACTTGATGTCAGCAAAGATCCTGTTGAGATGTTAAACGCTGCGCTGCTGGAAGCAGCAAAAGCTGCAGGTGTAGAAATAAATATCACTGATAGCGAAATACTTATTTCACCATAACAAAATAAAAAATACAAAATAGTGTTATAAGGAAAATTTATGAAACCTGAACAATGGGAAACATTCAAGAAAGCTGCACGCCTTGAAAAAATGGATAAAATCCCTATGGCTTTAATAATTGATAGTCCCTGGATTCCTGGCTATCTGGGATTAAACCACATGGATTATTTTCTGGATCCAGAATTATGGTTCCAATCGAACCTGAAGATCCATGAGGAATATCCCGATATAATATTCATACCTTCGTGGTGGACAGAATATGGTATGGCTGCCGAACCATCTGCTCTCGGTTCAAAAATAAAGTTCTGGCAGGATAATACACCCAGTGAATACCACACACTTTATCATCTTGAGGACATAGATTTATTTCCTGATTATGAAGTTTTAAGCGATGCTTTCATGGGTATGACTTTACATAGAATTAAAATGAGCAGGCAGCGTATTTTTGATAAGGGTTATATTTTACCAATTGTTACTTCTCGAGGTCCTCTATGCACCGCTGGTTTTGTTCGCAGCACAACAGATTTTATGATTGACCTTGTTGAAAATACCGAGTATGCACATAAATTAATTAACCTTTGTACGAATCTTATCATAGACTGGCTCAAAGCACAGGCAGTAATAATGGGAGATACGGTGGAGAGTATTTTTATACTTGACGATATTGTTGGATTTATTAATGAAGATCATTATATGGAATTTGCTCACCCGTATTTAAAGAAAATATGCGATGCATTTCCCAAAGAATGGATAAAGATTTATCACAACGATGCCGATATAAATGCTTGTATGGATCATCTTCCGGATTGTGGTTTCAATGTTCTCAACTGGGGTAAACAAACAGAGCTTGAAGAAGTGAAAAACCGCATCGGTGATAGGATGTGCCTGATGGGTAATGTTAATCCTCTCGAAATAGGAGTTCGTGGAACTCCTGAAGAAGTTTTCGATGCTACAATGGATGTTCTTGAACAAAGCCAAGGTGAAGGTATCATTATTTCCGTTGGTGGTGGTATGAGTCCGGGAATGCCGCGTGAAAATATTATAGCGATGCAGGATGCATTAAATGAATTTAACTCTAAACTTTAATTATTCTTATAGAGGAAAAAATAAATGCCGGATTATGCTTTAATGAATCAATGTCTCTATGAAGGCAAAGCAAAAGAAGTTGAGCAGATGACAAAAGATGCTTTAGCAGATGGGAGAAGTGTTCAGGAAGTATTGAACGAAGGATTGATTGCGGGAATGAGTGTAGTTGGTGAAGATTTTAAACACAATATTCTCTATGTGCCTGAAGTATTAATTGCTGCACGTGCTATGAAAGCAGGAATGGCAGTTTTGAAACCATTACTTTCTGCTAAAAATTCTGATGTTGAACCAAAAGGTGTTTTACTAATGGGAACAGTGCGAGGCGATTTGCATGACATTGGGAAGAATCTGGTTTGTATGATGGCAGAAGGTGCAGGATTCGAAGTTCATGATATTGGTGTAGATCAAAATATAGATAAATTTTTGGCTGCTGCTGAAAAATGCAATCCTCATATTATAGGAATGAGCGCTTTGTTAACCACAACTATGCCATACATGAAAACTGTTATTGATGGTTTCAAGGAAAAAGGTAAAGGAAAAATCAAGATGGCAATTGGCGGCGCGCCTGTAAGTCAAATGTTTGCCGATGAGATTGGAGCTGACGGCTACGGGGCAGATGCAAGCAACGCAATTGATATGTTTTTAAGATTAGTTGGTAAAGCCTAATAAATAAATAGCAGGAAAGTATTATGGCATATTATCAAATATTATATTGGCAGGATATTCCATCACAAGTTAAAGCTTGGGATGATATCGATGAAGCAAAAATAGAATTATCACAGGAGTTTATGATAAAAATTGACAGTGCTGCTAAGGATCAGGATTTAACAAAAGAAGACGATTATCTTAATCAATGGAAATGGGGTGAGGAACTGGAACTTGAAGGAAGTCCTAAAGAAGTTGTCGAAGCAATTAAAAAAGAGTTAGAAGCAAAGTTTAAAGGCTAAAATGAATAATACAATTAATACAAAAAGATCAATTATTAAAACTATTGAAAATGGTAAAGTCCTAATTTCGGATGGTGGCTGGGGTACATATCTACACTCACTCGGTCTTGAAGTTGGTGAATGCCCGGAGATATGGAATGTAACACAAAGAGAAAAAGTTCTAAGTATTCCCAAAAGCTATATAGAAGCTGGGGCAGATATGGTTCTTACAAACACTTTCGGTGCCCACCCGGTCAGATTGGAACATTACGGTTTGCAGGATCGTGCATTCGAGTTGAACGAAGCAGGAGCAGCAATCTCCAGGGAAGCAGCAGGTGATGAACATTTTGTTCTTGGTTCAATTGGTCCTTCTGGTGCCATAATAATGATGGAAGAAATACCTGAGGAAACTGTATATGATGGATTCCGTATACAGGTTGAAGCTTTGGCTAAAGGTGGTGCCGATGCCATTTGCATAGAAACAATGTCGGAAATTGCCGAAGCATGTCTTGCAATTCGTGCAGCAAAAGAATTTACTGACCTTGAAGTTATTTGCACATTTACTTATCAAAAAACAGTACAAGGTTATTACCGCTCGATGATGGGTGTTTCACCTGCAGATATGATAACTGCTGTAAAGGAAGCCGGGGTAGATATTATTGGGGCAAATTGTGGAATTGGTTTTGACCAGATGGTTGAAATAGTTAAGGAGATAAGAGTTGCAGATAAATTAACTCCTGTGCTGGTTCAGGCCAATGCTGGAATACCTGTAATAAAAAATGCTAAAACTGTTTTTCCTGAAACACCGGAAATGATGCGTCCAAAAGTGAAAGAATTAATGAATGCCGGAGCAAATATTATTGGTGGTTGCTGTGGTACAACTCCTGAACATCTGCGTGTTATTGTTTCTGAAATAAGAGGATAGTTTAAGAAATTTTTTAATGTATTTAACATTGCATTTCAAAATTGTATTCTATCAGCAAGTGGAATAACTCGCAACAGTAATAGTAATAACAAACTCTAGGTTTTTAGTTGTAAAATGGGTATTCTAAATACAATTACTTTTTTAAGGTGAATTTATGAGAAGAAGTATTATCATTGAATTTGTCTTCTTCCTTTTGTCAATAAACATTTCATTTGCGGGAGAACCGATGACAAAAACATTAGGCACAATACACAGGGACACTCCTGAAATAAACAACCTCATCCCGGAAGATGCTGTAATAGAATTGTTGGCTGAAGGATTTGATTGGAGTGAAGGACCAGTATGGATAAAAGATGGCGGATATGTATTGTTTAACGATATTCCACAAAATACAACTTACAAATGGAGTG
>JARRKK010000094.1:0-8432 GCA_037388105.1 Ignavibacteriaceae bacterium
TTTTTTATTTAATGAAGAAATAAATCATGATATATCGGATAAGATTGAAGGGGAATTTATTTCGATTGAGCGGAAAAATGATTTTTATTTCAAGAAATGTTTGATGAACACAAATAATAGAAAAGTAATCCAATCTATATTTGAATTTACAAATCCACAGGTGATTGGATTAGAAGATTCTTTTGGATTTGGAGATAGACTTGGATTGGCTAATCCAGCTCATATTCGGTCTTTGGGGAGTAGCAAGTTCAAACCAGTACTTGCTCAGCAATCCATAAGAGAATTAACCCGATCAAACCGAACACCTGCAGACGTTATGGATGCCGCAGTGTGGGCAGTATTCCAGGAGGGATATTTAGATGGGTTTGGAGCAGATGCAGATCACCTAAAAACTAAGGAAGATATTGATTTGATGGTTGCAAATGGTTTTAGAATGTTTACATTCGATCCGGGAGATTATGTTCATAATGATGCTGATATGTTGAATGAGGATGAGTTGGATGACAGGATCGAGAAGCAAGATTGGAATGGATTAAATATTAGTTTTGAAGGACTTTCAAAAATTTATCTCGGAAGAGAAGTAAAAATTTCTGAAGATTTAATACTTCAGCCAGCTGAAAATAACTTAAAACGCGCAATTATAAAATACGGTGATTCGCTTGCTTATATTAAAAAAATGTATGATCATCTGATTCAAAACTATCCTGATTACGAAACAGAAGTTGAAATTTCAATTGATGAAACTGAATCAGTTACATCTTTATTTGAGCATTACTTTATTTCAAATGAATTAAAAAGACTTGGGATTAATTTTTCTAGTCTTGCCCCAAGATTTATTGGAGAATTTGAAAAGGGAATTGATTATAAAGGTGAACTTAATATCTTCAAAGAAGAATATATTAAGCATGTTTCGATTGCAAATCATTTCGGTACCTATAAGTTAAGTTTACATTCGGGTAGCGATAAGTTTAATGTATATAATGTAATTGGTTCATTAAATTTGGGAGTTACTCATGTTAAAACAGCAGGGACGAGTTATCTTGAAGGACTCAAAGTGGTTGCACTTAAGGATCCGAATCTTATGAGAGAAATTTTAGATTATTCCAGAAATCTTTACGAAGAAGAGAAAAAAACTTATCACGTATCAGCAGATATAAATAAAGTAAGGCCAGCTATGGAATATTCGGATGAAGATCTGGTTATGCTGTTTAACCAGGATGATTGGCGTCAAATTCTTCACGTAACATATGGTAGAATTCTTACAGATAAAAATGAGAAAGGGAAGTATATTTTTAAAGATAATTTACTGGATTGTATTAATACTAATGAAGAAATTCATTACAAATTGCTTATAAATCATTTTAGAAAACATCTTGATAATTTTAACTAACATGCAAATAGAATTTAAAAACCAAAAAATTAACTGAAAATACTTGAAACTATATGGATAATTAATAATGTACAATTTTGAAGAACTAAAAAATAAAACCTGTGTAATAACTGGTGGTGGTGGGATTATCGGAACCTCACTTGCACTTGCTTTGGGTAAGGTTGGAATTAAAGTTGTAATAGTTGATATCCAAAAGGATTTAGCTGAAAAAACTGCCACCTTGGTTAATAATGAAACTAAGACCGAAACGATGGGGGTTGTTGCGAATGTACTGGAAAAATCATCGCTTGAAAATGCTAAGAAAGAAATTAACAATAAGATAGGTAAAATAAATTTCTTAATTAATGGTGCTGGTGGTAATTCACCAAAGGCAACTACAAAAGTTGAGTTCATAGATGAAAATATTGTTAATCAGTTAGATGATACTTTTTTTGGGCTTGATGTTGAAGGATTTCAGCGTGTGTTTGATTTAAATTTTATCGGTACTCTGCTTCCCACAATGATTTTTGCAAAAGATATGCTCGAACTTAAAGAAGGTGTTGTGCTTAACATCTCATCAATGAATTCATTCCGACCATTGACAAAGATACCTGCCTATTCGGCTGCAAAATCCTCCATAAATAATTTTACGGAATGGTTAGCAGTTCACCTTGCCAAAATGAACATTAGAGTAAATGCCATTGCCCCGGGTTTCTTTGTAACTAATCAAAACCGGTTTTTACTTTACGACGAAAAAACTGCAAAACTAACAGAACGGGGAAATAAAATTATTGCATCTACACCAATGGGTAAATTTGGTAATCCGGAGGATATTCAAGGAACTATGCTTTATCTACTTTCAGATTTATCAAAATTTGTTACGGGTGTAATCATCCCAGTTGATGGTGGATTTAATGCTTATAGTGGAGTTTAACTGTTATAATAACAGTGATTAGTAAATAATAAAAGTTGGTGGGAATTTATGAAAATCGAATTAAAAAAAGATTATAAATATTCATTATTGGTACCGACTAGCATGGGTGTAAGAATTATTCCTGCGAATGGTCAGCCTGTTTACAGTAGTGATAATTTTACAATTTATGCTACGAGTGCAGAAACAAATGTTGCCAGTATCTCTTCATATCTTGGACTCCCTGTAAAAGTGTTAACTACCTTTGTTAAGGGTAGTCCTATAGCTAAATTCATAAAATCTAATTTGAAATCACGCTTAATGGATTTTGAGGGAAAAGATATAGAACAAGGAGGTCCATGGGGATATCGTCATCAGTTCAATATTGCGGATAGTGGTATTGGATCCAGAGGTCCTCGTGTTTTTAATGATCGCGCCGGTGAAGTAGGTAGAACTTTGAATGTAAAGGATTTTGATCTAAAGAGAATTTTCGGTGAGGAAGGCGTACAAATAATACATCTTTCAGGATTGATTGCAGCTCTTTCTCCGGACACAAGTCAGTTTTGCCTAGAGTTAGCGAGAACTGCAAAAAAATATGGTACAAAAATCTCATTTGATCTAAACTATAGGGCTTCATTTTGGGATGGACGGGAAAAAGAATTAAGAGAAGCTTTTACAGAAATTGCCTCGATATCGAATGTATTAGTTGGTAATGAAGAGGATTTTCAACTTTGTTTCGCAATAAAAGGGCCGGAAGCGGGTGGGGAGGATATTGATAAAAAAATCGAGAATTTCAAAAAGATGATTGGGAGAGTAAAAGAACAATTTCCTAATGCATCTGTTTTTGCGACTACACTTCGTCAGGTAGTTCACACCAACAAGCATTTATGGGGTGGAATAATGCTGGAAGGAGATAACTGGTTTGTGGTTGAGCCACGTGAAATAAATGTACTTGATAGAATTGGCGGCGGTGACGGATTTGTTGGTGGTTTGTTATATGGAATTTTGAACGGTTGGGAACCTGAAAAATGGATTCAATTTGGTTGGGCCACCGGTGCACTTGCAACAACATTTTTAACAGATTATGCTCAACCAGCCGATGAAGAAATGGTTTGGAGTGTCTGGAAAGGAAATGCTCGTGTTAAAAGATGATTTCTATTTATTATTTGTATGTGAAATTCAATGATATATTTTCAGCACGGTTCGGAAAAGGGTTTAATTAGCGGTAATAAGTTAAAGGAAGTACTTTATTCTGCTCTCGAAAAAATCGGTGAACGCAAAAAAGTTTTGGCTATTCCTCCTGACATTTCACGCTATCACTCAATGGCTGGTGAGTTGACTGGCTTAGTATATAATTATTATAAAGATAAACTTACTGATGTACTACCAGCTATCGGAACTCATAAGCCAATGACAGAAAATGAATTAAATGAAATGTATCCTGATGTTCCAAAATCTCTTTTCAGAATTCATAAATGGAAGGATGATTTAATAACATTAGGGGAAGTACCCTCAGAATTTATTAATAAAGTATCAGAGGGAAAATTAAATTTCCCCTGGCCTGCACAAACAAATAAATTACTGGTCGACGGTGGTTATGATTTAATACTTTCAATAGGTCAGGTAGTTCCTCATGAAGTAATTGGTATGGCAAATTATAATAAGAATATTTTTGTTGGGGCCGGAGGAAAAGGTAGCATACATAAAAGTCATTATCTGGGTGCAGTTTACGGAATGGAAAGAATAATGGGAAGAGCGGATACACCGGTAAGAAAAGTTCTGAATTATGCTTCTGAAAACTTTGCTCAGGATCTTCCAATAATCTATGTATTAACTGTTGTAGGGAAAGATGAGAAAGATACTATTGTATTAAAGGGATTGTATGTTGGCGATGATTATGAATGTTTCGATAAAGCAGCAAAACTTTCACTAAAAGTAAACTTTGAAATGTTGAAAGAACCCTTGAATAAAGTTGTTGTATATCTGAATCCAATGGAATTTAAAAGTACCTGGCTAGGTAATAAAAGTATATATCGTACAAGGATGGCTATAGCAGACGATGGTGAACTTTTTGTACTTGCACCGGGATTGAAAGAATTTGGTGAAGATAAAGAGATTGATAGATTAATCAGAAAATATGGATATGTTACAACACCTGAGATATTACAATATGTTGATGAGAATGATGAATTAGAAGACAATCTTGCCGCAGCTGCTCATTTAATTCATGGCTCTTCCGAGGAGCGGTTTAAAATTACTTATTGTCCCGGTCGTCTAACAAAAGAAGAAATTGAAAGTGTAAACTTCAGTTATGCTGATTTACATGAAATGCTAAAAAAATATAATATTGAAATATTAAAAGATGGTTTTAATACAATGCCGGATGGCGAAGAAATCTTTTATATATCAAATCCGGCTTTAGGACTTTGGTCCCATAAAGATAAATTTAAAGATTAACTTTAATAGGAGAAATAATGTCGCAAGCTGATATTGGGTTAGTTGGACTCGCTGTAATGGGTGAAAACTTAATATTAAATATGGAAAGTCATGGATTTACCGTAGCTGTGTTTAATCGTACAGTTAAAAAAGTAGATAATTTTGTAAATGGAAGAGGAAAAGGGAAAAATATAATTGGAACTCATTCAATCGAAGAATTAATAAAAAATCTGAAGAAGCCCCGTATAGTCATGTTGATGGTTAAAGCAGGTAAGCCTGTTGACGACTTTATCGAACAAGTTATGCCTTACCTTGAAAAAGGTGATATTGTTATTGACGGAGGCAACTCACATTTTCCTGACAGTATAAGAAGAACAAAATATGTTGAAGAAAAGGGAATGCTGTTTATTGGTACTGGCGTATCTGGTGGAGAAGAAGGAGCATTAAAAGGTCCTTCAATTATGCCTGGTGGTTCACCAGGTGCATGGAAGTACATTAAACCTATTTTTCAAGCACTTGCTGCAAAGGTAGATGATGGAACACCTTGTTGTGATTGGGTGGGTGAAAATGGAGCCGGACACTTTGTTAAAATGGTTCACAACGGAATTGAATACGGCGATATGCAATTAATTACTGAAGCGTATCAAATAATGAAAGTTTTGCTGGGAATGAATGCAGATCAAATGCATGACGTATTTGAAGATTGGAATAAAGGCGAGCTTGATAGTTATTTAATTGAGATTACTCGTGATATTCTTGCTTATAAGGATGAAGATGGAAGTCCGCTTGTTGAAAAAATATTGGATACCGCGGGACAAAAAGGAACAGGTAAATGGACCGGGATTTCTGCTCTTGATTTGGGCGTTCCTTTAACGCTAATAGGAGAATCAGTATTTGCCCGTTGTCTTTCAGCAATGAAGGATCAGAGAGTGGAAGCTTCTAAAGTATTGAATGGTCCGGATGTTAAATTTGCAGGAGATAAAAAACAGTTTGTTGATGATTTGAAAAATGCATTATATGCCTCCAAGTTGGTATCATATGCACAAGGTTATGAATTGATGAGAAGTGCTGCAGTGGAGTATGGTTGGAAATTAAATTATGGAGGTATCGCTTTGATGTGGAGAGGTGGTTGTATTATTCGTTCTGTATTCCTGGGTAAGATAAAAGAAGCGTTCGATAAAAATCCGGAGCTTTCAAACCTCCTGCTAGATCCGTTTTTTAAGGAAAAAATTGAATCAGCTCAAATGGGCTGGAGAAGAGTTGTGGCTGCCGCTATTCAGAATGGAATATCTATCCCTGCATTCTCCACTGCATTATCATACTTTGATGGTTTCAGAACAGAAAGATTACCGGCAAATTTGTTGCAGGCACAGAGAGATTATTTTGGAGCACATACCTATGAAAGAGTTGATAAACCTCGTGGTGAATTTTTTCACACAAACTGGACAGGAAGAGGCGGCTCAACATCGACATCAACATATAATGTTTAATATTAATATATTAGTGTAAAAACAGGAGTTACATAATGGAAGTACGTTATTCACCTGATAGCAAAAGTTTTAGTGAGATGAATACTGATGAATTAAGAAAAAATTTTTTAATTAGTTTATTTCAAAAGGATAAAATACCGATGGTCTATTCAGATATTGACAGATCAATAACTGGCTCAGCAGTTCCGGTAAAAAAGAATTTAAAACTTACAGCTACAAAAAAAGAGATGGCTGCCAATTACTTTGCAGAAAGAAGGGAAATAGGAGTGATAAACATTGGCGGAAGTGGCTTAATTAAAGTCGATAAAAAAGACTACAAAATGAAACATAAAGATGCATTGTATATTGGTAGGGGATCAAAAAATATTGAGCTCTCAAGCAGCAATAGTAATAAGCCGGCAAAATATTATTTTGTTAGTTATCCGGCACATACTTCGTTTCCAACTGCACACGCAAAGTTTTCTGAATCAACTCCTGTTCACTTAGGTAGTCTTTCAACTTCCAATAAAAGAACGATCTATAAATACATTTTTCCAGATGGTATTCAATCATGCCAGTTGGTAATGGGATTAACTGAATTAGAAGAGGGAAGCGTTTGGAATACAATGCCGGCACACACGCATCAAAGAAGATCAGAAATTTACATGTATTTTAATTTAAGTGATGATTCATTTGTTATGCATTTGATAGGTCAACCCAATGAAACCAAACATATAATTATAAGGGATGGTGAAGCTGTGTTATCTACTAGCTGGTCTCTACACTGTGGTGCCGGGACAAAAAACTATTCATTTATCTGGGCAATGGGTGGGGAAAATCAGGAGTTTGACGATATGGATTGGATACCAATGAAGGACCTGAAGTAGTCAATTTTAACCTAAAAAATTAATTTGTTATGATATTAGATCGATTTAAACTTGATGGAAAAACAGCACTTGTAACCGGTTGTAAACGCGGTATTGGAAAGGGCATGGCGCTAGCACTAGCCGAAGCAGGAGCTGATATAATTGGAGTAAGTGCCACTCTTGAATTAAAAGGAAGTAAGATCGAACAGGAAGTAACATCAATAGGTCGAAAATTTTTAAGTTATCAGTGTGACTTTTCTGATAGAAAATCTCTCTATAAATTCATTGCTAATGTTAAAGGAGACAATAAGCAAATAGATATATTAATAAATAATGCCGGAACAATATTGCGGGAACCGGCTGAAAATCATCCAGATGAATATTGGGATAAAGTAATTGAAGTAAATCTAAATGCACAGTTCATTATAACGCGTGAATTTGGAAAAGAAATGTTAAAAAGAAAAAAAGGAAAGATAATATTTACAGCATCGCTATTATCATATCAGGGTGGAATTACTGTTCCGGGATATGCAGCTAGTAAAGGCGGGATAAAACAACTCATTATGGCTTTTTCAAATGAATGGGCTGGACAAGGAGTGAATGTAAACGGTATTGCTCCGGGATATATTAAGACCGACAACACACAGGCTCTTCAGGATAATAAAATTAGAAGCAAACAAATATTAGAAAGAATTCCGGCGGGAAGATGGGGTGAACCGGATGATTTCAAAGGAGCAGTAGTCTTCTTGAGCTCAGAGGTATCTGACTATATCAACGGCATTTTACTTCCGATTGATGGTGGATGGTTGGGTAGATAATTAATTTTTGAAATTTCATAAATATTATAATTTATTATTGATGACTGTATTGTTAATTACAGTCATTTTTTTTCAGCAATAAAGATGCAGATCTTTGTGCACAGATATTTGCTAATAATACCTTAGTTGGTGTTGCGTCTCACGGTATAAATAGATTTTCATCCTTCATCAAATTAATTAATGAAGGATGTATAAAAGTAGGTTCTAAACCAATGCTTATCAAAAGTTTTGGAGCATTAGAACAATGGGATGCAAATCTTGGCCCAGGGCCTTTAAATGCCTGGTCTGCCACAGATAGAGTTATGGAGATTGCAGGTGAAAATGGAATTGGTTGTGTTGCTTATAAAAATTCAAATCATTGGATGCGTGCGGGTACATATGGTTGGAAAGCTGCGGAAAAAGGATTCATTTTGATATGTTGGACGAATGCTTATCCGATGATGCCTGCATGGGGATCCAGTGAGCCCACACTTGGTAATAATCCGATGGTTCTGGCAGTGCCCAGAAAAAGCGGGCATATAGTATTAGACTTTGCACTTTCCCAATATTCGTTTGGAAAACTCG
>JARRKK010000095.1:0-7933 GCA_037388105.1 Ignavibacteriaceae bacterium
AAGAGCTGCAGCTATAGATTTGGCAGGCAGGGATGTTCTTGAAGCAGTAAAAATGTCGGTTCTGCCAAAGGTTATTGAAACACCTGTGGTTGCAGCAGTTGCGAAGGATGGTATTCAGCTCAAAGCAATTGCACGTGTTACAGTACGAGCAAATATTGAGAGACTCGTTGGAGGTGCCGGAGAAGCCACTGTTTTAGCAAGGGTTGGTGAGGGCATAGTTTCAACAATTGGATCAAGCTTAACACATAAAGAAGTGCTGGAAAATCCTGATAAAATCTCAAAAAGTGTATTGGCAAAGGGATTAGACTCCGGTACAGCTTTCGAAATATTATCAATTGATATTGCTGATGTTGACATCGGACAAAATATTGGTGCAATACTGCAGACTGACCAGGCAGAAGCCGATCTTAAAGTTGCCAGAGCAAAAGCTGAGGAAAGACGCGCTGCAGCAGTTGCAACTGAACAGGAAAATGTGGCTGAGGTATCAAAACAACGTGCAAGAGTTGTAGAGGCTGAAGCTGAAATTCCGAAAGCAATTTCCGAAGCATTCAGATCAGGTAACCTTGGAATAATGGATTATTATAATTTGAGAAATATACAAGCCGATACCCAGATGCGTGATGCCATAGCAAAACCGGAAGAGAAAGATAAAGGTGAGAATGGATAATATATTCGATATACTTATCTATGCATTTATTATTATCAGTTTTCTCAGCTCATTATTTAGGAAGAAGAAAAAGGAACTTATTAAGAAACAACTGATACAATCTCAAACCCACGATCAGCAAAAAATCATTGAAGGACAGAACATCCAGCCTTCTCCTTCGGTTCAAACTCAAGATCAAGAGTACGATATCTTAAAAGAATTTGAAGACTTCTTCAAAGTGGGAAAGCCGGAAGCAGATTCAAAAGTTCAACAGCAAATAGAAAGTATAGAGGAAACTGAAGAAAGTAAAGGAAAATTTTCCATTGTACCGGAAGAAAGCTTTCATACAGAAACAGCTTCCGAACATACATTTGTAGATCCCTGGGATATAAAGAAATCTGAAATTGAAAAAAGAAAAAAATCAATTAGTCCCATTATTGAAAAAAAGGCTACGGCTTTTGAACGGTATCTGAAAAAACCTGAAACATCCGCAACCAAAATATCACGCAAGATAAGAGAAAGTATGAAACGGCCTTCAACTTTAAAGGAATATGTAATTATCTCTGAAATAATGGGAAAACCAAAAGCGTATAAAAGATGATCCAGAAAAAGTATAAGCTTAAGAGAATCCACTCTCATAAGTATGTAAAGAAGATAGATGAATCGAAGTTTTTAATTAATTATCAACAAGACCTAAATCCATCACAATACGAAGCAGTTGCAGCAGTTGATGGTGCTTACTTGATAATTGCAGGTGCCGGAACAGGTAAAACCAGAACTCTAGTTTATCGCGTTGCAAGACTAATTGAATCAGGTTATGACCCAAACTCAATTCTTCTCTTAACTTTCACCAGAAAAGCAGCAAACGAAATGATGAGAAGAGCATCTGGTCTGTTAGATGATCGCTGCTCTAAAATAAGAGGGGGTACATTTCACTCGTTTGCAAATGTTACTCTTCGTAAATATTCTAAAGCAATCGGGTTATTGCCTTCATTCACAATACTCGATCAGGGCGACAGTGCTGTTATAATAAATCTTATCAGATCGCAGGAAGGTTTTATCTCAGAGAAAAAAAGATTTCCAAAAAAGGATACGCTCAACAAAATATTTAGTTTCAGTATTAATACAAATAAAAGAATTGAGGAGATTGTAGAGGAAGATTATCCACACTTCTTGCCTTTGATCGATAAAATTCTTGGTGTGAACAAAGTCTATAAACAGTACAAACAAAAAAATAATTTACTTGATTACGACGATCTCTTGATATATCTGAGAGATTTCTTAATAAGTGGTTCGGCAGCATCCAAGTCTCTTCTTTCCACAATTAAATTTGTTATGGTTGATGAATATCAGGACACAAACCATCTACAGGCTCAAATCGTAAAAGGACTTGTCCAGTTTAACGGTAATGTAATGGTTGTTGGAGACGATGCACAATCAATATATTCATTCAGAGGAGCCAACTTCCGGAATATTATGGACTTCCCTAAGCTTTTCAAAGATGTTCATATAATTAAGATAGAAGAAAATTACAGGAGTGTACAAACAGTTCTCGATTTTGCAAATAGTATTTATGACAGAGCAATTGAAAAATATACAAAGGTACTTTATACAAGAAAAAACGGCGGAGCTCTGCCAAATATCGTCGCAACGGTTAATGATAATATGCAATCCAAGTTTATTGTTGAAAAGTTACTTGAGCTTCGTGAGGAAGGACTGCAATTAAATGATATCGCTATACTTTTTCGTTCTTCGTTTTTTTCTTTCGATCTGGAAATTGAACTTGCAAAAGCAAGCATACCTTTTCAGAAATTTGGCGGGATGAAATTTGTTGAAACAGCACACATTAAAGATATTCTTGCTTTTTTAAGAATTGCTTCCAATCCAAATGATATTATAAGCTGGTACCGCGTTTTGCTGCTGCATGAAGGTGTGGGTCCAAAAACTGCTCAAAGAATATTAGATGAGTTGGCTACTGCAAGAATATCCATAAGTTCTAATCCTGGGAAAAATGATAGAAACATAGTTCAAAATAAAAATCTTGTTGACCTCTTTATACTTCTCTATAAAATACACACAATTAAAATGCCCCCGACCGAAAAAGTGCAGATGGTTTATGACTATTACCAGCCAATCTTTAAAGAAAAATACGATGATTTTAATAAAAGAAATAAGGACCTGGAAATATTTTTAAACATAAGCGAAAATTATCGTTCGCTCGATTCACTACTCGCAGACATGGCAATTGAACCGGTAATAGACAGTATGATTGATATTGAAGGAACCGATAACGAAGATGAAATATTAACTCTTTCAACTATACACTCCGCTAAAGGTTTAGAATGGCATTCGGTATTTATTATTCATGCAATTGATGGTTATTTCCCTTCTGCAAGATCCGCAGAAAAAATTGAATCACTTGAAGAAGAGAGACGGTTGATGTATGTTGCAGCAACCAGAGCAAAGCAAAACTTATTTATTACATATCCAATGAATATGTATGACCGTGAAGCAGGTACAACATTTTCAAAACCTTCAAGGTTTATATCAGAAATTTCCTCCGACAAGGCAGAGGGCTGGCTTGTTGAAGATGAATATTAGTATTGGAAAGGTTTATGCACATTTAAGATAACTAACAGGTTATTTTAATAGTATCATCTTTTTTGTTTCAATATTATCACCAGCTTGTAATTTGTAGAAATATATACCGCTGGTCAGATCCGAAGCGCTAAAGTTAATCTCATAAATGCCAGCCTTTTTGTTTTCATCTACAAGTGATGTGATTTTTTCTCCAAGTGAATTGAATATATCTAATTTTACAAAACCGTCCTTAGATATCGAGTATTTAATTACTGTTTTTGGATTGAATGGATTTGGATAGTTTTGATAAAGTTTAAAAGATCCAGGTACTAATTCTTCAATTACGTTAACAAAATTAACAACCGGTGGTTTATATTTTATTATAGCTCCCTTCTTGCCAACTGCAAAACCATGAAGAGAATCCGGAAAGACTAAATCAGTAATTGCAGACCTTTCCGGCGCAGAAATTTCCGTCCAAGATGTTCCAGCATCTATACTATAAACTAAACTTTGTCCTGACGGTACAGGCGCCCAAGCTTCATATTCATTTCGAAAATCTAAATCGATTGCAATTCCAGGTATTCCAATTGACTCATATTCCCAAAAATTACCACCATCCGTTGTACGAATTACACCAACACCAGTAACCTCCAAATCACCGCCAACACCCATCAAATTAATCTCATCAATTATATGTATCTGTTGCACAGGGTCAGGTGCTGCAAACATGGGCTCGATAGCAACCCACCGATCCCCTCCATTTGTAGTCTTCCAAATTACACCTGCAAATTCGCGTACACCTCCACATGCATAACCGTATAAGCTGTTTAAAAATTTAATATTATGTATCGGCAAAAATGCTAGAGTGGCAGAATCAATATCCGCCTGTTTCCACTCAAGTCCACCATCCGAGGTGCTAACCAGTGCGTGCGGCTTACCACCCATCCATCCATTTAATGAATCCAAATAGAGTATGCATTGTATAAAAATATTATCTTTTGGGTAAGGTTCGCCAGTCCAGGTTTGTCCCCCATTGGTAGTTTTTAATATGAGAGTACCAAATGGGAAAGTAGATGTATTCCACGAAGATGCCCAGCCAAGATTCCTGTTTAAAAAGAATACATCTGAAATTCTGTTTAAAGTATTACTGTTCTGCAAGTCCCAATTGTTCCCACCATTTGAAGTGTGAATTATCGTTCCAGAATCACCTACAGCCCATCCGTATAGACTATCAATAAAATGAACTGAGGTGAGCATCTGATTTGTTGGACTCTCAATGCTCTCCCAGGTTCCTTGAGAATATATGTCTACCTTCAATAATTGAACTATAATTAAGATTGATGTAAAGAAAATTTTCTTATCCATACTCATACAATTGTACACATTTGCCAACTAAAAGAATAACATCAATATAAGACAATCAAACTATATCACGTAGGTACAGAAACTGATCATTTAAAAAAAGACTAAAATTAAAAAAGTGCCACTTACTTTCGAAGTGAGTGGCACCTTATTAGTCACTGATATTTATAAGTTTATTTCATTAGAAGCATCTTGTGTATAGCGGTTAAACTTCCAGACTTCAGGATATAAAAGTATATGCCACTCGATAGATTAGATGCATCAAAGTCTATCTCATATCTGCCGGCTACTTGTATTTCGCTAACAAGTGTTGCTACTTTTTCACCAAGAAGATTGAAAACTTTTAGCGTAACAAAATCATCCTGAGAAATTGAGTACTTTATCACAGTACTGGGATTGAATGGGTTTGGGTAATTCTGCTCAAGCTCAAATGCTAATGGACCTATAACCTCAACTTCAATTTCATCGGAATATTGATATTGTCCACTATAATCAATCTGTTTTAGTCGGTAAAAATATGTCCCGGTTAATGAGGAATTATCGATATAAGTATATTGATGTGGTTCTGTAGTTGAACCAAAACCATTAACATAACCTATAGTTAAATATTGACTTTCTGCACTCTTTCTTTCGATTTCAAACATCTGGTTGTTTAGTTCGGTGGCTGTACTCCAATTTAAGCTAACATCACCTTCATTATTAACATTCGCGGTGAATGATGATAACTCTACCGGAACTATTAAGGTAGTCCATCCCAAACTAGCGGATTTTACATTTGCTTGAATTGCATAACTTGTCATCTCTGCGAGATTTGAACCAGCAACAATGGCAAATGTCCTCCACACAGTTTCACCCGGGCCAATATCACCAAGAGCTGTTCCAATCCAGCTTCGAAAATCACCATTTGACCCAATGGTTGGATCAAATGTTGTAATGAATGAATATGACTCAGATCTAATTGTAGCACCACCTCCCGCAGTCGTCGTTCTTCTTCCTGATGCTCCATCTAATGCAGCTATGCCAAAATAGTATTGAGGATTAACAGTACCGAATTGATAACAAACATTGTCGAAAAATGTATAACCACCTGAGTTAGAACCAAATGAATTTGCATCAATATCCCAGTCAATAAATATTCCTCCAACAGCAGCAGATATAATTGAAGCAGTGGTATTAGTAAATCCGTATCTGATAAATACAAATTCTTCGCCAGTATTAGAATATGTGTTTTGGGTTATTTCTACACCATATGGAGATGGTGCAAGTCCATCGTTCACTTTTGCCTCTGTTATTTGGTCAAAACTAGCATCAAAAGTAAATCCACCAGCAAAGTTGCTTGTTGCATTTTGAATATCTAAAATATTAAAGCTACCAATCATCCCGTTTACAGATCCCGTACTGCCCGATCCAAAAATAACACCACCGACAAATAGCCCATTCACACCCAACCATGTAATACCCGGACCGGTAAAACCAGCATTTTCAGCTCCGATGGAGCCATCGTTGAAGATAGCAACATTAAGATTTCCGGGTGTATGCGTTAAGCTCATAAGGGGTTCAGTATTTGGATCATCCATTGTTGTAAAAATCCAACTTGGACCGTAGGTCGTGCAATTTCCATCTGAACTATTAACTTGCCATAAATATGTAGTGCTATAACTCAATGGTGGCATAGGAAGTGAAGTAACAGGAGGGCCGGAATAAATAGTCGCAAAATTAAAAATAACTTCTATTTCAGTCGCATCTAATCCATTTTCCCAGCTAAGAACTGGTTCATCAAGAGGTATATCAGTTGTGCCCGAGGTAGGATTAGGATTGTATGCAGTACCAATATTACAGGGAGGAACAACAAAAGAGAATGAAGCTATTCTTGTCCTCCATGTATTATTTCCGGTTGTAGGTATATATTCATGTGAGTACCAAAATGTTTGATCATCAACCGGATCAATACTCATTTGGGAATAATCTCCCCATCTTCCAGCTGTGTGAAGTTGTGCGCCAGAACTAGAATATATTAGAGTTTCTGCCAGGGTCATTACTCCAAGAGGATCACCGTCAAACCTACCTGTAAATCTTATTTCAGGATTGATTGATGAACTCGAAGCTGTATATCCAAGTGCAATATCTCCATCTCCATTCATAGCAATGCTTCCCATCCATCTTGCCTCACCATCATCAGGAGCGAATGTACCTTCCTGATAAATGGTCCAACCACTGCCGGAATTTCGAAATTCATACCATCTTATCCCTGCTCGACTACCACCAGCATTAATTGTTTGGCATACAACCATAGACTGGTGAGTTCCAAAATTTCTATACTGTAACCTCTGCATCATTCTGTCAGAAATATCAGCTAAAGGCTGCGTTGTCCCTAATTGTGGAATTCCATTCACCTGACTAAAAGGCGATGTTGCAAGAAATGTAGGAGCACCAAAAGTTGAATTACCTGGTGTTATCCAATCTACATGAAATTCCTGTATATCTACACCATCTATCCCACCGTAAAATGCGTTATCATGTGCCTGTACAAAATAATTAGGTGCTCCTGCGGGTGGTGCAGTTGAGCCATCCCAGTCTGATGGAAGTAAAGACCAATTCGTTGAAGTGGTTCTACTGAAAAATACCATTTGAGCAGAATTACCAACTAACATCGAATCTCTTTCGAAAGCTGCTGAATATGTTCCTGTTGTGGTACCAAACCGATTTGCCGACATATAATACGCATCAGGCCAAACGCCATAATGTGGATAATCCGGAAAATCATCAAATTCAAAACCATAACGATGCCAGGAGCCCGTTGGATCTCCCGTCTGGGATATAGCAACTAATATATATTCCGGGCCATTACCATTATTTGGTAATGAAAACTCACTGGCGAACCACCTGTCTGCATCTTCATCGTAAAGTACAACAGGATCACCATCATTAAGACTGGTAGACCAGGGACCTGGAAATCCTGTCCAAATTGTACCAAGATTAAATGGACCCAAAAGCGAATTGCCACTCTTATCCCATATTTGATAACGAACATTTACCATTTGCATAATATGGTTGGGACCAACAGAACAACTTACGTCAGGCGGTAAATACATACCATGTGGTACCCCGTCAAAATTTTCAATGATAGTACCCCCGCCATCTGTTCCATTAAAAAGCTGAAGTGAATTATCAGTTTCATACTCCGTAACATACTTCGCAGTTAATTCCCTTAGTGGTATGATACCGTCCTCCCAATTGATATTAGTAATTGGTTTTTCAACCATATCCCTTAGAGGAATTGATGTATCATTGTATATAGATCTTTTGAATATAGGTTGTGATAAATCCTCTGTCTGCGCGGATAAG
>JARRKK010000096.1:0-7661 GCA_037388105.1 Ignavibacteriaceae bacterium
CTTTTGAATGATAATAAGTCATTAAACCGGTATAACAATATGAACAGAAAAATTCTGATTACTGGAGGCAGTGGATTATTAGGACAATATTTAAATATTGAGTGCAGTACTGACAATATACCACTAACATGTTACAATAATCACATTGGAAATTGTAACAGTTTTCAAAATAGGAAAATTGATATAACTGATTTCGATTTAGTAAAAGAAATATTTTATTCATTCCATCCTGAAATTGTAATACATACAGCAGCTATTACAAATACAGTCCCACTGCCGGGTCAGATTTTGAAAGATATCTATAATATAAATGTACATGCAACCAGGAACATAGCTGAGTTGTGTGAAAAGACAAAAACAAAATTGATTTACATCTCTACAGACTTAGTATATGCCGGATACCGTGGTTCGATGCTTAAAGAAGATGCTAAACTAATCCCTGCTTCACTTTACGCAGAGACAAAACTAATGGGTGAAATAAAAATCAGAGATACATTTGATAACTATCTGATATTAAGAACAGCTTTACTATACGGTTTGGGATTATCTCATACTACTTGTCATTTTGAGATGATGAATACAGAATTAAAAAATGGAAATTCTGTTACATTATTTTCTGACCAGTTCAGAACACCAATCTCTCTGAAAGAAGCTGCAAAGATTATTAAACAACTTGCATTAATGGATATTGGAAATGAAACCATTAACCTGGGAGGAATTGAAAGAGTCTCACGTTATGAATTGGGTGAGATCCTATGCTCGGCAGCAGGTTATGATAAATCCTTATTAAAGAAAAAGTCTTTGGACGATTTTCCACAAATACCAAAAGTGGAGGATGTGTCACTAAACTGTGATAAATTAAATTCATTCGGGATAAAACAAAAATCAATAGAAGAAAATATTTTCGAAATAATTAGTGAAAATTAGTGTTATTAGTGACTATATTAATTTGGTTTTTGATTTCACTAATTAAACTAAATATATGGATCAATTACTCGGTGCACATACTTCGACTGCAGGGGGAGTTTCAAAATCTGTAGATCTTGCCGGGAAGCTTGGTTTTACAGCAATGCAGATCTTCACAAAAAATAATAACCGATGGTTTCAGAAACCACTGGATGAGAAAGAAATAGAAGCTTTTAAGTCGAAACTCAAAACATCAAAGATAAAATTTGTTGTATCACACGATTCCTATCTAATTAACCTTTGTGCTAAAAATAAAAGCATCTTGAAAAAATCCCGCACAGCCTTTATGGATGAACTTGAAAGATGTGAACTGCTTGGTATACCATATCTAAATTTCCACCCGGGTGCTCATCTTGGTGCTGGAGAAAAAGAAGGAATAAAATTGATTGCTGAATCATTAAACATTTCACATAATAAAACAAAAGGATACAAAGTCAGCAGTATGCTTGAGACTACCGCAGGGCAAGGTACCGCAATCGGATATAGGTTTGAACATCTTCAGGAAATAATCGATTTAGTTGAAGAAAAAGAGCGAATGAACGTTTGCATAGATACTGCGCACATTTTTGCTGCAGGATATAATATTAAAGGTACTAAAGAATTTAAGAAAGTAATTAAAGCATTTAATGAAATAATTGGCTTAAATAAGTTAAAATGCTTTCATATGAATGACAGTAAAAAGGAACTTGGAAGCAGAGTAGACAGACACGAACATATTGGTAAAGGATTTATAGGACTGGAAGGCTTTTCGAATATTATGAATGATAAACGATTAAAAAAGATTCCTAAAATTTTAGAAACTCCTAAGGGGAAAGAACAAATGGAAGATTTAGAAAATATTACTGCACTAAAAAAACTTATTAAATAACTATATTTTATGTATTAAGGTTCTAAGGCTCTTACAACAATTATCCCAGAATCATTCTTAATGCCCATTACATATTCAGCTAATGGCTTATCACTAATCTGCACTTTGTATCCGACATTCGGCGCATGCAAAACATGAATTCTCCTATCTTCCATTCGAACCGCAATACCAACATGGTTCACATCCAATCCTTCTATTGCAGATGTAAAAGCAAGTAAGTCACCATTTTCAATTTGGTATTCCATCTCAGAAATTTTTGCTTTTGGAATAAAATAATGATCTCTTTGATTAATCTCCTTTTCCTGCTTTTTAATAGTTTTGATGAACTCAGGATTTTGTTTCAATTGCTTATAGTAATCAGGGTGACCCGACATAAAACTCAGGTTTAATTCTAACTTTTCACCGCCAAGCTGCTTGGTAGCATCTTCCACAATTCCTTTCTCCTGATTATCATATATCCAATCTATAAAATAATGCAACCGGGACGGGTACTGATCTATTAGCCCATTCCTGTAGCGAATGAAAGTTAATTCCTCAATATAGTCATCGAATGAAGTTTTACCCTGCTTAATACAACGGCTAATTACAAGAGCATTTTCAAGAAAGGTAAAACAATCAAGTCCTGTAAAGTTAATTACTAACTGCTCATCACCATCTTTCTCCAGAGTGTGTGTTTCATAATCCGTTCCGAGAAAAGATTTTCCAATTTCTACTATAATTTCATTGATTGGTTCAGAATTGAGGTTATTATCAACTGCTAGTTGAAACTTCGATTCACAAATTTGCACATCCTCATCTTTATAAATCTGAGCATCAGTGCAGACAGTTAGTGAAAAGCTTAAAAAAATGACTAACAGTAAAAGTTTGATTAGCATAAATAAATTGATAGAACTGCAAGGCTTAGGTGCAAAACCACAAAATATTTTTGCGTACTTAAAATGAATAGATTCATCAACGATTAATCCTACACGTCCAGTAAACAAACATGATATTAAATAACAGGTAAATGGGATTTGGTTAAGATTGCTTTTACTTCTCACCTGTACGCCCGAAATTTTCCGCTAAATAATGTCTTCATCTTCCGGTACTGCAGCAAGTTCTTCTATTTGCCTTGCATGTGCAAGATTTTCGAAGCGGGCATACTCTTTAATAAAGGCCAGTCTAACGTCCCCTGTTGGACCGTTACGCTGCTTAGCAACAATGACTTCACATACTCCTTCGGTAGAGGTATTGTCCGGGAATTGTTCTATTTTGTAATTCTCAGGTCTGTTTAAAAATATAACAACATCAGCATCCTGCTCAATTGAACCTGATTCTCTCAAGTCAGAGAGCTGAGGTCTTTTATCCGGTCTTGATTCAACAGCCCTGTTAAGTTGTGAGAGTGCAATAACCGGAATATTTAGTTCTTTTGCGAGTGATTTTAAAGAACGGGATATATGAGAAATCTCTCTCTCACGACTTTCTGCTCTTACAGGCCCTTGCATCAATTGCAAATAGTCTATGATAATCATCCCGACATTTTTTTCAACTTTTAATCTTCTTGCCTTTGCCCTAATCTCAAGAACACTCTGAGCCGGGGAATCATCAACATAAATCGGTGCTTCGATTAATTTATGTGCATTCTTACTTAGTTTAACACCCTCTTTGTGGGGTAGTTTTCCCGTTCTTACAAGATGAGCGTTCAAACGTCCTTCAGCACAAAGCAAACGAATTATAAGCTGCATAGTTGACATTTCGAGGCTGAAGATGCCAACAGGAATATCGTGATCCACCGCAGCGTTACGTGCAAGAGAAAGTGCAAGTGCAGTTTTACCCATTGATGGTCTTGCGGCGACTATTATCAGATCAGATTTTTGGAATCCTCCAAGCATTTCATCAAGCTCATAATAACCGGAGGGTACGGAAAACTTTTGCTGTGTTTGGGAGTGGATAGCTTCAATATATTCAAGTGCATCACGTACAGCTTTATCCATACCCAAATACGATTGAGAAAGATGACTTTCAGTAATTTCAAATATTTTTCTTTCCGCCTGGTCTAATATTTCGAAAGCATCTGTTGTCCCTTCGTAGGCAGCTCTGGCTATATCATGTGAACTTGTAATTAATCCACGCAGGATTTGCTTTTCAAGTATAATCTTTGCGTGATACTCTATGTTTGCTGCAGAGGAAATATTTTGAGATAGATTGCTCAGGTATACAGCACCACCTATTTCATCTAATTGTTCCCTCTTTTTCAATTCTTCATATAATGTTACAGTATCAATCGGTTCATCAGATTCAAATAATGAAAGCATGGCTTCAAATATCAGGCTGTGAGATTTGAGATAAAAACTTTCCGGTTTCAGAAACTCAATTGCTTTAGGTACTGCTTCCTTTTCAATCATCATTGCACCAAGTACTGAGGCTTCAATCTCAGGTGCTGCCGGTGGTGTTACATCAGCAGGTACCACTTTATAAGGTTTGTTATTAGATCTTTTCAATTTATCCACCGGTTAATTCATCATAGAGTTTTCTAAACTTCTGCACATCCTCCCAGCAACCTCGTTTCCAGTGCGGATTTCTTAACAAAGCAGCAGTGTGATATGTCACCATAACTTTTATGTTTTCAAATTCAAAAACTTTGCCTCTCATATTAGTAAGAGAATCTCTTTTTTTCAATATTCCCCTGGCAGCAGTTAATCCCAAACACAGTATTAATTTCGGTTTAATCAACTCTATTTGTTTCTTTAAATAAGGAAGACAAGTATCCATTTCACCAGGTAGCGGAGTACGATTTCCAGGCGGACGACATTTTACAACATTTGCAATGTATACTTCTTCCCTACTAAAATTAATTGCTTTTAGAACATCAGTTAAGAGTTTTCCGGCTCTTCCAACAAATGGCAATCCCTGTTTATCCTCTTCTGCACCGGGACCTTCTCCAATAACCATTACTTCTGCATTCGGATTACCTGATCCAAAAACAAATTTATTTCTACCTTCGTGTAATATACATGAGGTGCAGTTGCATATTAGTTTTTCTAACTGTGCCAGTGTTGAAGTTCTTAACCAGTCTTCCTGTTCAAAAGAGAACAAGCTTTCTTGTTCTGTATACGAATCTATTTTTTCAGAAACAATCTCAGTCCTTCTTGACTTTTGTTCAAATAAATCATCGCCAAAAATTTCTTTCTGAACTTTTAATGCCTCTATTATCTGATTTTTAACTGAAGTGCTCATTAATATTTATCTGGTTCACTAATCCATAGTAATAATTAATTAGAAGCCCTCAAATTTTCCCAACCCTCAATGAATCCGATTAGTGTAGTTAGAAATTTATACTAACTCTGAAAGGATTTTATTTGCAATCTGAAATTTTGACTGGAGAGGAAGTTTCAAACTGCGTCCATTATTTTTTATAATAGTAATTTTATTTGTATCAAATTCAAAACCACTCCTTTTATCTTTGAGTGAATTTAAGACGATCATGTCAAGCTTTTTATCTTTTAATTTCTTTTTTGCATTTGCCAATTCATTATCAGTCTCTAGCGCAAATCCAACAACTTTTTTATTTTCATCAGTAACCGATGACAGGATATCTTCGGTTTCAGTTACTTTTATTTCTTTAAGCTGATTGCTCTTCTTAATTTTGCTTGCTGCGACACGAACCGGTTTGTAATCAGCAACTGCGGCTGCCATTATTAACATGTCATTTTGTTTCAATTCCTTAACTACAGCTTTTTTCATTTGTTCAGCTGAACGAACATCAACTTTTTTTATTTCGGGATATGCAAATTCATTAGAAGGACCAGTTACAAGTGTAACGTCGGCTCCCCTTAAGTATGCAGCTTTTGCCAGTGAATAGCCCATCTTACCAGAAGATCTGTTACCAATATATCTAACCGGATCGATATCTTCGTATGTTGCGCCTGCAGTTACCAATATTTTTTTACCTAAGAAATCTTTTTTGTAACCGCTTAATACAAGCTCAACTGCATCTGTGATTTTATTAGTTTCCGCTAATCTACCCGTACCTGTTAAGCCACTTGCCAGTTCACCTTCTTCTGCCTGAATTATAAAATATCCAAGTGTTTCTAATTTAGCAATATTCTCTTTGGTAACCTGATTTTGATACATATCATTATCAGCAGCGGGAGCTATAATTATTGGAGATTTTGCAGCAGAAATCACGGTGGTCAAAGCATTATCAGCAAAACCGTGTCTAATCTTCGCAATTGTATTAATAGTCGCTGGTGCAATTAGGATCAAGTCAGCCCATTGAGCCATATCAATGTGCCATGTATTCAAATCAGTATTATCCGAATTTGATCCCGGGAAAATATTAACAATAACTTTATTTTTAGAAAGCGAGGATAATGTGAGCGGCGTTATAAAATTTGTTGCTGCAGGAGTCATCACAATTCTTACAGACGCACCTCTCGTTTGAAGCGTCCTTAAAAGGAATGCGCTTTTATAAGCGGCTATACATCCGGTAATACCCAAAACAATATTTTTCCCAATTAAAGGATCTTTAGACATTAATAAATATCTTTATCATTTAATATGAATAAATCCACAAAGCACGGATAGTTATGTTCATATGGGATATCCCCATTTAACAATTCTTTTAACGCCTGAACGTGAGGTTTATCCCTTTTTTCCATCTCTTGTGAAATCTTTAACTGTGCAGGATTATCAATATCTTCGCTTTCTTCGTCACCCACAGCTTCAGGTATGGTACTAATTAAAGCATTCAATTCAATTTTATTTTCGTCATTGATTTGTCTCGCCCGCTTGGCACTAACTATAATAGCTTCATAAATATTTGCCGCCTTATCATCAATGCTCCTCAGATCAATTGGAGTAATTCCCATTATTTACTTCTCCTTATTTAATATATTATAAATTAAAATTAACGACTCTGAAATAGCTTTATTTAAATTTTCGTTCACAATAATATAATCAAACTTATCCTTTTGACTCAACTCCATTTTTGCTCTCCTAATCCTTTTCTTAAAGTCCTCTTCCGACTCAGTTTTCCTGTTTTTCAATCTTTTTACCAGTTCATCATAACTTGGTGGCATAATAAACAATAAATGTGCACCTGGATAAATTTTCTTTATTGAAAGAGCACCTTTTACATCAATCTCCAATAGAACAGGCTTGCCTTCATTAATATTATCATCAATATACTTTTTAAATGTTCCATAATAGTAGTCGTAAAACTTCTCCCACTCTACAAATTCGCTTCTTCTCTCCCAAGAATCACTCAATGTTTTGAATTTGTTCTCTAATTTTTTCAATCTCTTCTTTTATCAATACAGCCTTATGGGTTATTGATGTAGTAATTGATTTAGAAGATATTGTATTTGCTTCCCTGTTCAATTCCTGGCATAAAAAGTTCAGTTTTTTGCCTGGTCTGGAATGTTTATTCATACTTTCGATAAAAAACTTAAGATGGCTCTTTAACCTCACACACTCTTCTGTTAGATCTGATTTATCTACAATAATAGCTAGCTCAAGGTTTAACCTTTTGTTATCAATTTCATTTTCTTTTGTAAGAACCTTTATACGCTGCCGTAGCTTTTTATAATATCCATTTACATTTTTCTTAAATCCATTCTCTATTGAAATAACTTTCTTCTCTATAGATTTTATTCTTTTAGTCAGGTCCTTTGATATCTCCACCCCTTCATTTTTCTTCATTTTTAGAAGATCGGCTATTGCATTTTTTAATGCTTTCTTAACTACATCAAATTCCAAATCCGTTACTTCAATATCGGTTGTAGAAATAATATCTATACCGCTTAATATATGTTCAAGTTTAAGTGGTTCATCAATTTGAGCAGTT
>JARRKK010000096.1:7684-18748 GCA_037388105.1 Ignavibacteriaceae bacterium
AATATATTCTTTTAACTTCTCTTCATTAACATTGGTTAATTCACTTTTAGTATTGGATTTAAGTTGAATGATTCCGTTTACTTTTCCCCTCTGTATTTTTGATTTTATTATTTCACGAAGTTCGTAATCTCTATCAGCTAGTGAAGGCGGAAGTTTTAAAAAAATTTCCAAAAAACGACTGTTTACACTTTTGAGTTCAATTTCTGTAACAATATTATTTTTTACGGCACTTCCCCTGCCGTAACCAGTCATACTATAAATCATTTATTCATTCTATAAAATAGCTTTAAAGCTAACGATTTATTAAAGTTATTCAAAGATACTTTAATGAAAATGTCATTCTGAATTTATCTCAGAATCTCATTTCTAAACAAAAGATTCTAAACCGGGTTCAGTATGATTTAATGAAATTTTAACACGGTTTCCTCTTTTGAATAATATTCGGGTTGCAATATGTATTAAAAAGTCATACAATATTAAAATGCTTCACCGATACCAAAATGAAATTCAAATGCCTCCCAAAAAGCCCTTTGAAACAATGAAATTTGATTTTGAGGATCCCACAATTTCCATCCAAAATCTATCCTGAAAGGAGCAAATGGAGAATAGTATCTTACTCCAAAACCAGTTGCTAAAGCAATTTGATCAAATTGTATTCCTTTGTATCCATTCCATGTATTACCATAATCTAAAAAAAGTACATAACCAAAACTTGGATCGAACTTCCTTCTATATTCAAACGAACCTTCCAATATGAAAGTACCACCTCGTATATCATCCTCAAACCTTCTGGTAACACCTTTAAACTCTACAGATATTTCCGGGACTAGTTGTCTCGCTTGCCAACCTCTTACAGAGTTTGCGCCACCAGCAAAAAAAGTTTGGTTGGGTGGAATAAGTTCAACTCCACCAAGAATAGTTTGTATATATCCTATTTTAAATTTTATACCCAAGACAGAGTTATCATCTCTTGATGCACTTAAATAATTTGCTATGGTTGTCTGAAGTTTATAATACATGCCTACATCATCAGCACTAGGTGAATATCCAAGAGAATCTATAACATCATGATCTCCCTCCGAACTTACTTTCGTCCTTGTCAATGCTAGCTCAATAATCTGGTTTAAATTATAACCTGAGAACGGGTAAATTATATCATTCGCTGTTGTCGAACCTACCTCTGAACCAAATATTACCGCTGTACTTCTGGGTCTAACCACAGTTGGAGTCCCTACCTGATTAGTAAAGTCAAGATCATATCCCAGTATATCCAGGGTAAGATAGGGGTTAAAAAGGTTAACAAAAGTGTAAACTGGCATATCAATAGCAAGTAAAAGTTTACCACCTTCATTCTGAAATTCTGTTAAAGAAATATTATAAGTTTTGTAATATGCCTCGAGTGAAGCAGAAATGTTTCTGGATAAAAAGAACGGTTGTTCTAATAATAGCGAAACTTCAAGTTGAGTTTGAAAAGTAGAATCTTTTGCCGATTCAGAACTAAATCGGAAATTTTGTATATCATTTAATTTATAACGCGTACTTAAAATGAGTTTACGAGCATCACCAAAGATATTCTTTCTTATGTAACTTAACCCTACACCAATGTTTGATGTGTTAAATTCATTATCAATAAAAATCTCAGGCGAGAGATCATTCAGCGTGCCAATATCACCGGTAATTTCCAAATCTACCTTGCTGCGAACTGTGTCGTTAACAACACCTTTCAGATTTATTGTATTAAACAGACCAGTACGTGCTAATCTTAAACGGCTCTTGGCAATCTCATCCTCAGCATAAACTTGTCCCTCCTCAATATTTGTAACATACTTTATCAATTCGTTGCTAACTAATTCTTTACCAACACCACTCTTATAAATTTGAATATTTCTATATCTGTATTTATCTCCGGGTGTAAAATATATGTCCAGATCCACTTTATTTCTAAGAGTGTCTATAAGAATTTTTGTGCTATCAAATGTAGCCAGCATAAATCCATGGTTCTTAAGAACAGAAAGAATTTGATCCATGTTTGATGTCAACTTGCTTTGAGTGTATCTGCCAGAGGCCGGCAAATCAATTTGTGGGGTTATGAGTGGCTGCAGTGATGAAAGATGTTCCAATCCAAAAACATTAATAATGCCATAACGAAATCCAGGACCCTCTGAAATAAAGTAATTCAGATCTGCACTTTGATTGGATGAATCAATCTGGTAAGAATATGAAAATTCTGCTTCAAAAAATCCATTAACAGCATAGAAAGATTTTAATGAAACCATGTCAACTTTAATTGTTGTTGAATCAAAATGTGTGGAGGATGAGCCAAACGGTGTGAACGAATCCAGGAATTTCCATAACCAAAACGGACTTTCCTTACTCTGAATTACTTTACGTAAATCAGAATCAGAAAACTCACTGTTACCTTTAAAATTTATTGTTGAAAGTTCATACAGATTATCTTGTTGGGCAAAAGAATTATTAGATGTGAGTAAATAAATTACAACCAATAAAATCGAAACCAGACAATGTTTCATCGAATTTGTTGAATATGGTTGACCGTTGATCAAAGAGAGAATCTTTTATTTGAAAGATAGTGAAAAATTATAATTACTAAGTTTCGAAATATAGTTCGTGTGGATAAAACAATGATGGATTTTAACTTATAGAAATGTTTCTATTTACATTCCGTTTTAGTCATGGAATATAGCAATCATAATACATCAGAGTTTACTATTCTTAGAGAATAGTAATCTTTTTTAAAGTAGCTTATGATAAATTGCCTCATCGACTGATCAACAATATTATCTGAAAGATAAAGAGAAACCCCCACAGACCTATCAACCATCAGATGTGCTGAATAAACTTCTCTTGTGGCAAAGTTTATCATATATAAATAAACATCGCCTCCACCTGTGCCAAGGTAGTAGTCCTTCGAATTATAGTAAATCAACTCAATTTTTTCTTTTGAGAATTTCATTTTATCAACAACACATTTATCAAATGAACCATTTAGTATTCCAGTACTATAAACCACACTTAGTTCATCATCTACAAAATCAATCAGACTAAATGATATACCAAACTGTTTTGTTCCTGAAGATTCTGTTCCAGCAACAATCGATCTTGCAGTATCGGAAGAAAAATAACCCGCCGCTGAAAATTTTATATTATCCTCCAATAATTTATTTGCCACATTCCTAACTGCTCGTGGATCGTCAAAATTAACTTGTTTAATTTTATCGCCTGCAATTGAACCATTTGTCCAATTATAAACAAAGGGAAGATTTTTGAAAATGAAATTAAGTCTTCCTATTCCATGTATACCAATTTCTCCTCCTAGCACTTTATTAAATTTAGTACACCCTTCATAATAAAATTCAAATTTTATCTGATTAAACTCTTTTTGAGATATCAATCCCTTGCGTAAAGCATTAGAAGCGTCATCGATATTTGGATAGTTTAGCCGAAATATTCTAGTGTACAATTCTGATGAATCAATTGAACAAATCTTATATTCTCCAACAGGTGTTGCTTCATCTCCAGCTTTTTGTTTTACCTTATGAACATTTTTGCCAAAGCTTACCCTATAACTTTTAACCAGTACTGTATCTTCATAAAGATTCAAAGTGTAATTTTCTCTGTCAATTATAAGGTTAGAGTCAACCATTTTTTCAAATCCCTTTTTCCGAAGCGATTCAGCAAGTGACTCTTGTCTTATGTTTAGTATGATTCCGTATAATAGTATACCTATCATAAAAAGAAACATAGCTGCAGTCATGTAAAATATATTTCTAAAAGTACTTTTATCAATATATTGATTAGCTAGCGGTTTGAGTTTTTCTGTAATATTTTTAATTATTGATTCAAGCACAAACAAATGAACATTGTGATTACTGAATTGATTAAATTAGAGCTGAAATCTACCTAAAAATCAAGTAATTTATAATACTCTAACGATTGGATGATTATAAAAAATGGTATTAAAGAGATTAATAATGATTCTTATTTTTTTATGCTTCCTTACCTTATACAAAAGTGATCTGAGTGCGCAAATTAAGATTAAAGCTGTGGGTGATATTATGCTCGGATCGATTACTCCTAAAAAAATATTACCATCCAAAAATGGGTTAGAATTTTATAAATCTCTAGGAAATATTTTAATGGGTGCAGATATTATTTTTGGAAACCTCGAAGGTACGTTTATTGCTGAAGGTATGGAACCTCAAAAATGTTCTGAACGTTCACGCAAAGCAGCTACCTGTTATGAATTCGGGATGCCTGAAATACTTGCACCCATATTAAAAAAACTTGGTTTCAATGTATTGAACCAGGATAACAATCATTCTGAAGACTATGGAGAGGAAGGTTACCTGTTTACGCAGAATGTATTGAAAGAAATGGGAATTAAGTTTTTACCAAAGAAGAGCCTCGCAGAATTTAAATTACTTAATACCAACGTAGCTTTAGTGGCTTTCGGTTATTCTGAAAATTCTCATCATATTTCTGATCTAATAAATGCGCAAAAAGTTATTTCCGCTTTAAATGATAAATATGAAATCATAATTGTATCATTCCATGGTGGCGCAGAAGGTAAGAATGCAACAGTGGTTGAGGATTCTGTAGAAATTTATCTTGAAGAAAACCGTGGGAATGTACTAGCTTTTGCACATACAGTAATTGATGCAGGTGCAGATATGGTGATCGGACATGGACCTCATGTACTGCGAGCGATGGAAATTTATAAGAATAAATTGATTGCTTACTCACTCGGGAATTTTTTGACATATGGTAATATAAATGTTAGCGGAATAAACGGTGTGAATATAATTCTTGATGTAACATTAAATAATATTAACGGTGATTTCCTCACAGCCAAATTGATACCTATTAAACAAATTGGAAATGGAATACCGATGTATGATGAATCTCTGGAAGGGATTAAACTTATTAAGAATTTTAGCCGGCGGGATTTTCCTGCAGGCAAACTATTATTTTTCGAGAACGGAACAGTAATAAATTCCGGCAAACTACTAACTACTCTTAATTCGATTGCCGAAGGTAATAAAACATATACTTTACAAAACTCAATGAAAACGTTGGATCTTTCAAAATATCAATATGTAAAATTAAAGTAAGAATGAGTATTGTTAAGTAGTCAATGATGTTGAATCAAAAGATTAACATCGGGAAAAAATGATTTTTAGAGTTAAATATCTATCAAAAGTTATTAATTGTAATCTTAAAAAAATATTAAATTGGTTTTTCTACACCTCCATTATTTCTTCTTCTTTATGTTTAAGAATATCATCTATCAGTTTAGTGTGAGTATCCGTTAGCTTTTGTACTTCATCTTCTGCATCCAATAGTTGATCTTCAGAGAGTTTCTTATCTTTCTGATCTTTCTTTAGATGATCGTTTGCATCTCTTCTAATATTTCTCACCGCTATCTTGGCTTCTTCACCAAATTTTTTCACAAGCTTTACCAGATCTTTTCTTCTTTCTTCATTCGGTGGAGGAACCGGAACTTTGAGATTGGTACCATCACTCACAGGGTTAAATCCCAGATTCGCTTCCTGTATTGCCTTCTCAATAACTGCCACCATTGGTTTTTCCCATGGCGTAATTGAGAGAGTGTGTGCATCAAGAACAGAAATATTGCTGACCTGGTTAAGAGGGACTAAACTTCCGTAATAATCAACCTTTATTCCATCTAATAGTGCAGTAGTTGCTTTACCGGTACGGATTTTCGTAAGCTCAAGTCTCAGTGATTCTAAAGATTTATCCATTCTTGTTTTTGCATCTTTTATCGCTGTATGCATGATACCCTCCCGTTTATAGCTCTTCTTCAGTAACCATTTTTGAATTGTGGATAACAGTTCCTACTTCCTCACCCATAATGAGTTTCAATAAATTGTTCTCCAGATCCATATTAAATACTACCATAGGCAGTTCATTTTCCTGGCAAAGGCTTACTGCTGTAAGATCCATAATTCTGAGATTCTTTTTTAAAACTTCAAGATAAGAGATATTATCAAATTTTACTGCATCAGTATTTTTTTCAGGATCACTATCAAACACCCCGTCTACTCTTGTCCCTTTAATAATGGCATCAGCTTCAATTTCAATTGCACGAAGAGAAGCTGCAGTATCAGTACTAAAGTAAGGATGTCCTGTCCCGGATCCCATAATTACTACTCTTCCTTTTTCAAGATGTCTTATAGCCCTTCTCCTGATGTACGGTTCGGCAACAGCATCCATCTTAATGGCACTCATCAATCTTGTCGGTATATCCATCTTTTCAATTTCGTTCTGTAGAGCCAGGGAATTTATCATTGTTGCAAGCATTCCCATATAGTCACCGGTCGCCCTGTCTATTCCCTGCGATTTTGCACTTAATCCTCTGTAAATATTTCCTCCACCAATCACCAAACCGAGTTCTAAGCCAACATCGTGAACTTTTTTAACTTCAGCGGCAAAAAACTCCAATACCTTACCATCAATTCCAAATCCCTTTGAGCCCATCAGTGATTCTCCGCTAAGTTTTAACAAAACCCGTTTGTATTTAAGCTGTTTCATTTTTTTACGGATTTGATTTAGGATTATTTACAATTAGTTTCATTTCGTTGTAAATTATTTTTAAACAAATCTATATATAATTTTAAGAATAAATATAAAAAAAGGTCTTAATATAGTTAAGACCTTCAATTAAAATTTTTATTTTTTATCATCACCAAGATGATAACGGTGAAATGAATCTATTTTAACTTTTGTATTGTAGTCCGCATTAAATTCTTTAATTAGATCACCTACCGTTTTGGAGTTATCCTTTATGAATATTTGTTCAACAAGGCAGTTTTCCTGGTAAAACTTATTGAGCTTACCATTAGCTATCTTTTCAAGGATCTGTTCCGGTTTACCTTCTTTAATAGCAATCTCTTTATAAATTTCAATTTCTTTTTCAACAGTTTCCTTAGGAATCTCTTCACGGTATACACTGAGTGGATTCATTGCAGCTATCTGCATAGCAATATCTTTTCCCAAATCACCAAGTTTGTCATCACCTGTAGTTACATTCACAAATTTCACTAAAACTCCAAGTTTGGAACCCATATGAATGTAATCAACCAAAATACCATTTGTGACCTGTTCATTAGCAAGGCGAGAAATTTCAATCTTCTCGCCAATCTTACCAACCACTTCTGTCAATCGATCCTGTAATGAATTATTATCTGCCATCAATTCTTCAACTGAAGCCGGTTGCGTTTTATAAACTGTATTAATCACATCTTCAGCAAATGAAATAAAATCATTACTCTTAGCCACAAAGTCTGTTTCACAGTTAACTTCAACTATAGATCCGTGTTTTTTATCATCAGAGACTTTTGTAACAATCAATCCTTCATTAGCTGATCTTTCAGCTCGTTTAGCTGCAACAGACGCTCCTTTCTTTCTAAGAAACTCCACTGCTTTCTCCATATCGCCACTCGCTTCAATAAGTGCTTTTTTACAATCCATCATACCGGCACCCGTTTTTTTCCTTAATTCATTTACTTGTTGAGCGGTTATCGTCATTATTTTATTCTCCATTTCCAAGTTAAATTTTATTCATTACCGGTGGAGGATTTTTCAATCTTTTTCAATTTTTTCTTACCACTTACTTTTTCAGTTTTTTCAATTTCTTCTTCAACACCTTTCACCGGTTCATCTTGTTGTTTACTCTTCTCTACAGAATTTTCGTTGGCATCAACATTTTCTATTTCTGCATCTTTAATCTCAGCTTTCTTTTTCTCCTTCTCAGCTCTGGCTTTTTTCTTCTCTTCCTCTTTCTCATTTTCCCGTTCTTTTTTCAATCTTTCTTTTTCAGCATCCTCTTCAGCTTTCTTTTCATTTAATTTTGCTTGTCCCTCAATAATCGCATCTGCCATAGATTTTGTAATCAATTCTATGGTTTTCACTGCATCATCATTTGCAGGAATTAAATAATCAATAAGATCAGGATCGCAATTGGTATCAACAATTGCAAATACGGGAATATTTAATCTCAATGCCTCTTGCACAGCAATCGCTTCTTTCCTGATATCGACAACAAACAATGCTCCGGGCAATTTGTTCATTGATTCAACACCTTCAAGAACTTTTTTGAGCTTTGCAAGTTCCCTTGTTAGATAAAGTCTTTCTTTCTTTGTAATCTTTTCAAATGTTCCGTCGGTTTCCTGCTTTTCGATGTTTTTCAGTCTCTTAACACTTTTTCTTATTGTAGCAAAGTTCGTAAGCATTCCGCCCAGCCAGCGTTCAGCTACCCAGTTACTTCCGCATCTTCTGGCCTCAGTTTCAATTACATTTTTTGCCTGCTTCTTTGTACCGACAAACAATACGGGTTTGCCTTCACTAACAAGTTTAGTCATTTCGTTTGCAGAATCATGTAAAAGGTTCTGAGTTTTTTTAAGATCAATTATGTGAATCCCATTTTTCTCCATAAAAATGTATGGTTTCATTTTAGGATTCCAACGGCGGGTCAGGTGTCCGAAATGTGCCCCAGCTTGAATAAGCTGAGTTAATTCAACATGACTCATAATATTGCTCCTGTTTTTTTCTTCTACTCACTTAATCTTTACCTTTAATCCGGTAATTGCCGGACACAGGAGGTAAATCAGTGGGTATGTATGATGATTAATTAAAAAATTATCTTTTAGAGAATTGAAATTTCTTTCTTGCCTTTGGCTGACCATACTTTTTTCGTTCAACCATTCTAGGATCTCTTGTTAAAAGTCCCTCTACTTTAAGGGCCGGTCTAAAGTCCGGGTGTATATCAATTAAAGCGCGCGCGATCCCAAGTCTTATTGCCTGTGCCTGTCCAGTAGTTCCTCCACCTTTTATATTTACAAACACATCATATGTTCCTGATGTTTCAGTTACTTTAAATGGTGTTAAAATATCATCCCTGCTTATTAATTGTGGAAAAGATTTTTCAAATGCATTACCGTTAATTGTAACTTTCCCCGTTCCATTCCTTAGAATAACTCTTGCAACAGAAGTTTTTCTTCGCCCAATATAAATTTTATCTACCATTAATTCTCCATTACACCAAATATTTCAGGCTGCTGCGCCTGATGTGGATGCCTTTCACCTGTGTATATTTTTAGTTTCTTTATAAGTTTTCTCCCAAGTCTGTTTTTTGGCAGCATTCCTTTTACAGCGTTGTGAATAACAAACTCAGGTTTTTTTGCAATCATTTCCTGAAAGGATGTTTCTTTTTGTCCACCCGGATATCCACTATGACGAAAATATTTTTTTAGACTTTCTCTTTTTCCGGTCACTTTTACTTTTTCGGCATTCACAACTATAACAAAATCACCTGTATCCATATTTGGTGTGAATATAGCTTTATTCTTGCCTCTTAAAACTTTGGCAATTTCTGTGGCTAATCTGCCCAGTACCCTATCCTTTGCATCAACCAGATACCACTTTCGATCAGCATCTTCGGTACGTATAAAACGTGTGATTTTTTCCTGTTTCAAAAATTTTTACTCCAATACATGAATCAATTCCAAGCAAGATATCAAAATTAAAGTTATGTACCTCAAAAGTCAAGAAAAGAAGCCCTAATATTGTAGGGAAAGTATTTTTACCTCACTTTTGTCTAAGGGTTGTAGCCGTTTAATTTTTCTTTTTCATATCCATCAAATCAGGCATGTTTGGCATATTTGGCATTGTAAATTTTGTGAACCCTGCTGGAGGGACAAATTCTTTTTCATCCAGATCCATTGCCACCAATTCTGTGACTTCGAATATGGTAGTTAATTCTCCGGAGGAATCTTCTTCTTTTACAAGAAGAGGAAAATATCCCGCATCCATTATTTCCTGTTCCCATTGAGATTTTGAACTCTGCATATCTTTTGGATTATTCATAAATAAAAAAGGACCGAGCTCCGTTGTCATCCAGGCAAATCCTTTTTTATCTTTATCCATAAAAGTAAACTCATCACAAGGATATCCCAATATATCCATAGATGCACCTGTTTTCTCAAAATACCCCGGCTCATCTGAATTAGAACTTGAAATATCTGGTGATTCATTCATCGGCATCTCCATATACATTTTTTGTTCGTTCATTAATAAAATCATCATTTGTGTCTCCGAATCATAAATCATTGCACCCTGGCTTTCACCTTCCCCATCATCAGGTTCAATACGGAATTTAGTGCCTTTTACCAAATACGTCATCAATTGTTCTTCTCCATCATTATCAGCCTTGAATGTAACCTTGCCTTCAAACATATCCTGAGCATTAGCTGGCATGAACGAAAAAAGAAATAAAAAAGTGAGCAATAAGGTTATTCCTGATTTCGGATTAAACATATTTCCTCCTATATATTTATGAATAAAAAATTTTGTTTGCGTCTTATTTTTATAAAATTTTAAAGTGCCGGAAGAAGTTTGTAATAATTCTATTCAGAAATCTATATATAACTCTCAATCTTCACAATAACTATCCGAATAATATTGAACATCGCATTTCCTTATTTTATAAATTGAATTACTTTTGAAGGATTACACAAAATGAGTAATTTTGTTCCCACTTTTTAAAAGTTTTAATCCATTTGAAATGAAAATATTAGTTACGGGTGGCTCCGGATTTTTAGGTATTAATCTTATTAGATTTCTTCATTCCCGGGAACATCAAATTGTGTCCCTGGATATTGTAGATTTTGACTATCCGGATTTGAAAGATAAGATTAATGTTTTGACCGGGGATATAAGGGATAATAAGATTGTAGCGGATTCAATGAAAGATATCGATATAGTAATTCATACAGCTGCTGCCCTTCCTTTATACAAACCAGAAGATATATATTCAACAGATGTAGAAGGAACGAGAAATCTGCTGGAAGCAGCAGAAAAAAATAAAGTTGAAAGATTTATTCATATATCGTCAACCGCTGTTTATGGCATTCCCGATCACCATCCTCTTTATGAGGAAGATAAGCTCGATGGTGTAGGGCCATACGGCAAAGCAAAAATAGAAGCCGAACAAGAATGCATAAACATGAGAGTGAAAGGAATGTG
>JARRKK010000097.1:0-9242 GCA_037388105.1 Ignavibacteriaceae bacterium
CAATTTTTCCTTTTCTGATAATTAATGGTGGTATGTGTCCCGCATTTAATATTTTCATTAGTCCCGTATCTGCGTTCATATCAATATATGTAAGGGATGAAAAAAGTCTGGGCAGGCTATCACGACAAAATATTTGATTCAGTTTATTACCAAATTCCGAAAGGGAAGAATAATCTGGTACTAAGGCTCTAATGGTTGATTGTAGTTTTACCATTAATAGGGCAGCACTGAGTCCTTTCCCGGCAACGTCTCCAACTGAAATCCCATATTTGCTTTCAGTTAATTTCATAAAATCAAGCAAATCACCCCCAACATCATTTGCAGGACGTGTGTACATCCAGATGTCCCAGCCCTTAACAATGGGGTTTTCTTCCGGTATAAGTGCATACTGTACGGCTCTGCCTTCTTGCAATTCTGTTTTTGCGTTTAACTTATCCTTAAGTTCCAAAGCTATTATAAACAGGAATAAGAGAGCACTAAAAAATGAAAATCCCAAAAAGTCTATTGTTAACCCACCTGATTCAAGACTTGAAGATCTTATTGAAAAAAGCATGACAACTATTCCAAGAAGCAGAATCAGCCTTCTGATAGGAGTAAGCTTAAAGTAAAGTGCTTTGAGTATCCACCAGGGAGTTAAAAAGAGTGATTTAAACCTGCCCATTGTTTTAAGCTCATCTTTTCGATCGTCTGTTAGGAAATATTCTTTAAGCTCTTTGTACTCTCCGCTTATATCATCCTTAATTTTAACATTTCGGATATCATCCTTTATAGTTTTAACAATACGCGGTTCTTTACTTTTAGATTTAAATTGTGTGGTCATGATATTTGCAAATAATTATAACAAATAATTTTACCCCTCGTAAAATAAATAATTCTGGAAAATAATTTTCTTATAAAAAGAATTTGTTGAAATTAAGAAATTCTATGATGAAAGGTAACAAAAAATGACGCCGATGAATCAGATTAGATTTAATCGAACTAAATTATTTGTGAAATATTTTGAATGGTAGCTATCAGGAACTAGTTTGCTGAATTCCACTCGGAACAAACTTTGTTGGATCAATTTGGTCAATCCCAATTTCTTTCTCATAATCAGAGATTTTATCATGCAATCGATGAACCTTAGTTGTAACTCCTTCATAATCCATCATGTCAAATATAGTAGTGTCCAGCATTGTGCCATCTGGTTTTGGTACGCTCCTTATTCGCTTTATACCCTTATATAGTTCCGTCTTCCCTGAAACACTAAGGCTTTTTAATGCAACGTCCAGTACGTCTCGCAGATGTTCGCGGGGTCCGTAAATGCAGGCTCTTGCAACAACCTCGGCAAAATGATCATAATCAGGAATAAGATCACCTGCAGGCATAGCGAAGAATTTTATTACATCGTGCAGCGCTTCTAATGCTTGAGCAGGATAGTAGACGTGCCAGAACAGAATCACTGTCAGTTGAAAAATCCGGATTATCAGTGTTTCCTCTTGCAATTTTCGCAGTATTAAGATAATTAACTTGGGTTGCACGTTCCTGTACAACGGTATAAAATATCATTTGCATAGCATTATCCCAAGGAAGTTCCCATTGTTTTTCCCGCAAAGTATGTTTGTAATCTTCTATCCATTTAACAGAGCGGTGGCGAGAAAATAGAAGTGTGTTTAGCCATAGATCAGAGTGCTTCTCCTCTTCTGCTCCCCAACGTATGTGGAAATGAGACTGTCCGTAACTTTTTCTAATTACTTTTAATAATTGCAGTACAAAATCAGGGACGTATTGTTCAATGGCGAAGTAACCTTCCATTATGATATTCATTTTTTCAGAATGGTCTGTTCGAAAATCACGCCAATCGAAATCATTGTTGGGATTCCAATTTCGTGTTTTTTGAGAGCGTGATATATACCATCGATACAATCCTAAAAAACTACGTTCAATAATGCGGTCTTTCTCCTCTTTGCTCAATAATCCGGGAGGAACAGTCGGACGTTGTTCTTCAATCTCTTTTATTATTTTGGGATCTTTAATGCTCATTCATCGACTCCAAAAGCAGTATTAGTTTGTGATCAATAAATTGGGATTATACGAAAGTATGTTAACAAGTTTTAGGTCTAAAACAATTCTCAAATTCCCCATTTAAAAAATAATTAATAGACTAAAACAAATAACCTTTAATCTGACGCTATATTAATAATTTATTCTTGTAATTACAATATTAAATTATTTGAAGTCAGAATAATCATATTCATAAGGTTAGAAGTATTAAAGAAAAATGCTTTATAATAATTTTTTGAATGTGGAGCAGGAATATAAATATCATTTTATATTGTAGATCCATAATGTTAATAAATAGAAATCGAGTTCCAATGAATTATATGATTGTACATGGATCACTTAGAAGTTGGAATTATTGGCCTATTTGAATCAGGTTTTATGGCAGAGCGATACTGTTTAAATAAGAAAATCGGTCCGCTGAGTAAATTATCTAATGGGGTAAATTTTTGGGAACTAAGGATATATAAGGAGTTTTTGGTTCCACACCCGGATCCAAAGCATCAGGTACATGCTCTCCCTTTGGTCCTAATGATTTAATATAGTGGTAGAGTGCTTTTGCATCCTTTTCGCTCATTTGATTAACATTCATCCAGGGCATTGGTGGTAGATCTGTTCTTTCTTGTAATATTAGTACAAATTCTTCTTCTGTTATTTCCTGAACAACCAAACGAAGATTAGATGGATACGTTGTTCCCCATTCACCTTGCCAACCTAAGTTAGTACCAGTAAGCCAATCTTCTTCCGGAACATTTCCTTCAGATTGGAGATACCCATTAGTATGACAGTCATTGCATCCAGCAATAATTGCAATATAGCGTCCTGCTTCAATTTGTTTTGCTGCAACTACATGCGGAGATTCAATCTGAGATTCAGCTTCCTTATTATTTCCACATGAAAATAAGAATAGCAATATGGAAAACAGAAAAATTATATCTATTAGGCTTCTTAATTTTAAGTGATATAATAGAGTGTTCATACGGCCCTCCAAAAAGAATTAATGCTATTAGGGGTAATAATAATCTTAAGAAAAAATATATTCTGATCTGCAAGTCTATTCGACATTAATTATAAAAGATCAATCTAAAATAAATATTAATCTTCGGAGGCATCTTACAATGTTATTGTTCTTCATCTAACCGAACATATCAAATTTCAATTGCTATATCAAATTATCAAAAATAACTATGATTTGGATACCATAGATGCTATACCAAACTATTAAATAAATAATAATTAGTGTACGAATAATATTTATTATCTTCACATATATGAACCTGGAACAAAAATTAAATTACCACTATAAGCAGTTTGACAAATCTCAATTAGAACCTGATCCATTGCAGTTTCCACATTTGTTTGAGGATGAAAATGATATTGAAGTAATGGCTTTCATCGCATCAGTATTTGCTTATGGAAGTGTAACTCAAATCATTAATTCACTCTCTAAAATTGTTAGAAAAATGGATAATAATCCTTTCGATTTTATCAAACAGTTTAATATTAGACAAGATGCTGCAAAGTTTGGAGGAATAAATCATAGATTTTATACTTACACGGATATAGTTCGTTTATTTCATCTGATTAAATTTTCATACAATGAATATGGATCTTTATATAACTTATTTCTAAACGGATTTAATAAAAGTGATGAAAGTGTAAAGGATGGAATAATGAATTTTTCTTGTTTCTTTTTGACTGCTTACTTAAAAAAATTCGGTAGTATATCTAACGGTATAAAATTTATGTTTCCGTTACCGGAAAAGGGGAGTGCTTGTAAAAGGATGAACCTCTTTCTTAGATGGATGGTTAGAAGCGATGAACTGGATTTTGGATTTTGGAATGATGTACCCAAAAGCAAACTAATAATTCCTGTTGATACACATATTGCAAAAATATGTAGACAATTAAAACTTACCGAAAGAAAAAATATAAGCTGGAATATGGCACAAGAAATTACTGATAGGTTAAAAAAATTTGATCCTCTTGATCCCGTAAAGTATGATTTTGCACTTTGTCACATTGGGATGAGGAAAATGAAGTTTTGATTTTGGAACTTTGTCTGAAGAACAAAGATTATCCTGGGCATCTTTAAAATGCATTAGGAAAAATTAATCTGCGCAAAAAATTGCTTACTATTTAATTACATCTATTTAACAATATTGTCCGGTTAAATGATAGTTCTTAGAATTCAATCAAAATAAATTTTTCATTGTGTTCAGTTGTTGTTCAAATAAAAAAATTTCCATTAAAAAAATTTTACTAGTAATTAGTCTTAAATGTTGTTCCCTACTTCACTTTATTAAAATCATTTTCTTGACTTGAATCATTCCGCTCGACTCCAGGGTGTAAAAATACATTCCGGATGGTAAAGAATTAGCCTCAAAAGTTACTTTGTAAGAACCACCGGATAGTTTTTCATCAATTAATCTATCGACTTCCTTGCTTAGTACATCGTATATTTTTAAAACTGTTCGCCCTGATTGTTTCAATTCAAACTGAATAGTAGTTGTTGGATTAAATGGATTTGGAAAATTTTGTTCCAGTGCAAATGTTAACGTACCGTTAACTTCAACTTCAATTTCATCTGAATATTCATACGTACCATTAAAATCAATTTGTTTTAATCTGTAGAAGTAAGTTCCCATTTCAACTGATTTATTAATATATGAGTATTCCTGTGTTTCTGATGTAGTTCCATGTCCATTTACAAATCCTACTCTTACATATTGTCCTTCTTGACTTCTTCTTTCAATCTCAAACATCTGGTTGTTTACCTCTGTTGCCGTACTCCATTTTAAAAAAACATCTCCTTCGTTGCTAACATTTGCAGAGAATGATGTAAGCTCGACAGGTAAAATTTCAGGTACAAATGAAAGTCCGCTAATCCCCGAAAACCCTGTGGGTCCTACGGATGTTCCTACACCGGTGTTAGGGTCAATTGTTATTAGATATCCTGCAGAACTTCCGCCGAATATCCCGACTCCACCGTACAGTACACCATCAGGCCCAAACTCTAAAGCTCCAACATTATTAAACCCTATAGGACCAATAAGTGTAGGTACACCAGCAGCTGGATCAATGGTATAGAGCTGAGAAGGGGTTCCTCCCCCGTTATGTCCCACACCATATAAGGTTCCATTCGGGTGAAAAGTTAATCCTGTAATAGTCATAGAACCAATTACACCAAAAGTTGTTATGAATTGACCGGTGGATTGATCAATAAGAACTAGATCAACTGATATATTTGGATTAAAATATGAACCCAGCAAATTGTTGTTGCTATCAAACTCCAATCCATTTGTTGCACCGAACTGATGCATACCTATCAGGGATTCCACACCATTTAAGGGATCGATTTTAATAATATTGCTGGTTAACTGTCCAGTAGATCCAAAAAGAACCCCATCTTCTCTGAATTCAATTTCTGTTACCGGACCAAAAGTGCCAAGTGATCCAATGGATGTTCCAGTTCCTGTAACCGGATCAATAGTAATCAAAGTCGCACCCACGTTACCTGTAGAACCATAAAGTGTACCCGGTGTTTGTGAATAACTAATTTCATTGAAGTGAATGATCAACACCATGGTTATAAAGAAAATTAACTTTATCGAAAAATAATCTGGTTTAGTCATAACATCTCCTGATTAATCGATATGAATTAAAAATGATTTCTATTTTTAATTTGGGATAATAATCGAATTTTTTATTTTTCATAAATTCAATTGTCTTACTGATAGAAGAAGGATAAAATGGATTTATTAGAAATTAATAAATTACCCCTACTCAAACTATTGAATAGGGGTGGGGAACCATTAAATAATATTTCGGGTTTCATTTTAATAGTATCAATTTCTTTGTCGCAATAAAATTATCTGCTTGGAGTCTGTATAAGTAGATTCCACTTGATAACTTCGTTGCATCAAACTCCACAGAATAAGTGCCGGATTGTTTTTCTTCATTAACAAGTGTTGCAATTTCATTTCCTATAATGTCATATACATTAAGTGTGACTTTACTTAATTCTGGTATCTGGTAAGTAATTGTTGTTGATGGATTAAATGGGTTTGGAAAGTTTTGACGCAATGCGAACTCAATGGGTGAATTTATTTCAACATCAACGACATCGGAATACTCGAACGATCCATCATAATCAATTTGTTTTAATCGATACGAATAGAATCCATTTTTAACTGAATTATCTGTATATGAATATGAACGTGATTCGGTCGTTGTACCGCTGCCAATAACAAATCCCAATTCTTTCCATTGTCTGTTCTCAGCTCTACGCTGAATTTTAAAACCGGAGTTATTTGTTTCGGTCGCGGTGTTCCAGTTTAACACAACTGCATTATTACTCACGTCAGCAGTAAATGAAGTTAGTTCAACGGGAATAATAACTGCTGTAACGTTAACCTGACCACGGATTTCACCCCCAGGATTTGCAGCAGTGTGGACGTTAATATAGATGTTGCCAGCTAATAGTTCGTCAATCAATGCAGGTGTTAATGGTTCACTATCAGTACTTGTCCATATTCCTGAAGCAGTATTGCCGGTAAAATCACCTGTAAGTGTTCGAACAACTCCGCCATTCACACCAATAGCTCCATTATGAAAATGTGCTGCAGTGAAAGTCAATCCTTCTACGGTAATGCTATACTCTAATCCTGCTTCAGTAAGAGTAAGAGAAGCAGTTCCTGTGGCACTGGTTATAACCGGGGGATTTGATACTTCCTGATCTCCATCCAGGCTTGAAGCAAAGCCTGTTCCTGCACTTAGGAGTACCTGTCCTCGTAATTCACCGCCTGGATTTGCTGCAGTGTGGAGGTTTACATAGAGGTTTCCAGCAAGCAGATCGGTAATTAATGCAGGCGTTAGCGGTTCGGAATCAGTACTAGTCCATATTCCTAATGCAGTATTACCTGTAAAATCACCTGTAATGGTTCGGACAACACCACCGTTCACACCGATGGCTCCATTATGAAAATGTGCAGCGGTGAAAGTCAATCCTTCAACGGTTATGTTGAACTCTAATCCTTTACTGGTAAGTGTAAAAGAACCGGTTCCCGTAGCACTTGTTGTAACAGCCGGGTTTTCCTGATCTCCAGTAAAATTAGCAGTAAAGTGTGTTTGAGAATAGTTGATGGAAGGAATTAGAAAAATTATCACCCCTATCAAAGCAAAAAATATGAATCTTTTCATTTTTTGCCTCCTTATTTATTTTGAAATGTTCCTTTATTATTTAAAGGATTTTATTTCTCAATATATTTTTTCTGAAGGTTTCGGAGCAGTTCGACTCTCTAGTTCAGATATTGGCTGTCCTGTTAGTTCCACGGTAGATGCTGGTAAAAGAGTTATCACAGCAATAATTGATACTGTTAATGGAATGAGCTTTAGTATCATTTTTTTAAATTTATATGTTGTAACACATAATGTTATAATATACAAATCCGTGACAATATGCAAATCATTAATTCAGTTCGTATTAAAGTGAAGAATAAGATCGCATATAGTCATATTTTTCTTCCCAGAGATACAGGTTAAAGAGAAAGAAAAATGTTATTCTTGCTGGGGATTAAAAGGAATTTGATATGATTTGATCCGGAAAATACGCTTAAATACGATTTTGCATTATGCCATTTTGGGATGAGGAAGCGGGCATTTTGATTTTGAAATTAGGAATTTAATTTCAAATCAATAATCACCTTATTGGTCTAACAAATTCGATAATTGATATTCATGCCGGATTGGATGCATAACAGCATGCTCAAGCATTGCGTCAATACAATAATCTGTACCCCAACGTGAAGTATAAGCTTTATTTAAAAATAACTCTTCAGGTATATTCCTTAATGGAAGTCTCCATCTTTCAATCAAATGTTCGAGGTAGCTTTCAGCATTTTTTTCAATCTCTTTAATTTTCGGTGGAGAATCAATATTTGGATCGGGAAGATTAAGTTTCTCACAAATCCATGTCATATATCCTCTGGAAGCCCTGAATACGTGGAAAAGAAGCGTCTCAAGTGATTCGTAATTTTCATCATCTGTTTCAGGAAGAGAAATATTTTTCTCTTTTGCTTTCCGCCACATATTCAGGAATGATTTCAAATGTTGTTCTTGTAATGCAACCATTGCCATTGCACCTTTGTATTCGTAATTATCGATTGACTGTGAAGTATTGTTCATATTTTCTAACCTCCCGGATTTTCCGGAGCACCCTCCCATTCTTTTACAAATTCCTTCGTTTTTTCTGATGAATGAAGATAAGCGAAGCGAGCTACTTGTCTACCAACATCTTTAACTCTGTTTTCCAGTAGTTTATCCGTTATATTACCAGTTTTATCAAAATTTTTCCACGCTTCAACAATTGAGACTTGCTCTGGTATTAACCACGCATGCAATGCTCTTCCAACATTTCTTAAACTATTCAGTGCATTTGCTGCACCCATTTTTCCTCCGGATACCCCAATAAGTCCAATCATTTTACCCTCGAATTCTGTAAATCCCATTAAATCAAGAGCATTTTTCAATACACCACTAAAACCTGCATGATATTCCGGTGTTCCCAAAATTATTCCCTGAGCTTTTTCAACAATTGTTTTTAGTTTCAACACCCCGACAGGATATGATTTGAAATCTTTTCTCCCATCGCAAAATGCCAAATTGTATTTATTTAAGTCAATAAATTCTGTCTTAACACCTACTTCCTTTGCACCTAGTAGAGCAATGTTAACTGCCATACTCGTGTAACTTCCAACTCGAAGACTGCCGCTTAGTCCTACGACTAGGATGTTTCTTTTTTCATTTTTCTTTTCCACCATAACAAATTGAACCTGTATTATTTAGTCATTCTATTTAATAATAAAAATTGGAAGAGGGAATTCCTGCTAAAACTAATTTTCAAATAATGTAGAAGGAACAGAATATCAGCCACCGTAAAAAGTCTTCTCACCAAGATCTTTCAATGTTAATGTGAAATCATCAGGTCGTCCATCGGGAATACCATTTACACCTGCATCTTTAATTTCACCAATAAATATAGAATGGTCACCTTTCTCAACGGTTTCAACTAAAGCACATTCCACATAAGCTTTTGAGCTGTTAAGAATTGGTGAACCGGTTCTGCCGGCATGATATTCTTCATTATTAATTGATTCACCATCTTTTACAGTAGGTTTGAAAAAAGCAAAAGCAGTTGACTG
>JARRKK010000098.1:0-8341 GCA_037388105.1 Ignavibacteriaceae bacterium
TTCGGTTTTAAAATTATTCAGTCCGGAATCTATTTTAAATTCATGTAAAACCTGATAATATGTAAATGAAGCGGATAGTTCTATTATTGGAATAAGTAAAACTATTTGTTCAAGTAGTGGACTGAAATAGTATCTGACTCCAACATTTAAAGGAATTGAATTGGTTGAATAATTTGAATAAGGTGTTTCCTGATAAAAGCGCTGTGCGCCTGGATATTGTTCAAAACCAATATTTGCAAAAAGAAAAACCGGAAGAAATTCATTATCCGTATATGATAATTCAATATTAAGCCCATAGCCTAGTTCTGTCGAATTTGAAAAATCACCGACTGGCAGTCTAGGACCAACACCAAACGCTAGAAATATTCCAGTTGCCTTACCTACAGGAGGATCTGATGCAAATGTATTAACACTAAATAATATTATAATGCAAATAAAAAATATTCTCATTGTATCGCTTAATTGATAAAGTAAAACTACAAAAAAGCATTCTTTTAATCATTTACCCTTTCCTGTTCAGCATTCAGTTCGGTACCAATTCCAAATTTTGTAACAAGTTGACCACCATGTTCAGAAGTCTGGTATATGAAATAACATCCAATAACGGCAAGTATTAAAATTATATAGTTAAAAGATAGATTCATTTTTTTCTTTAAAACCAAATAAGTTTTAAGTACCAGCAGTCCAACAAAATACCACATTGTTATATTTGCTAATGAAACGTGTTCCTTGATCAATGCACTGCTTGCTTCAGTCCAGTGTATATTTGCAGCAGCAGCCTGTTTTCCACTAAGAACTGCAAGTACGCTTCCAATAACACCCAGAAATAATATTAGATGTGCAGCCTTGTTTATGTATTCCTTCTTTAAAACTGTACCTAACAGCTCAAAGAGTGCAAAAGTCAAAAACAATGCAATTGGAAAATGAACAACTTTTGGATGTAACTCAGCAAGAAATTCCATTTTAATTATTCCCTATTAAATTTGAATAATTTCAATATGTCAACTATTAATACTTTATCTTGTAAAGTGTTAATCCCTTGGCAGGTACTGCTTCGCCGGCTGCATCACGATTTCTTTTATTGAATATATCCCGGATTAATTCTTCACCATCTTTTTGTTCTGCAGCATAAAACAGTGTACCAGCAATTGTACGAACCATTCCATGTAAAAATCTATCCGCACTGATAATAAAAAAATAAAGGCTTTTTGTTTCTCTCCATCTTATAAAGTTTATTGTACATTTTTTATTCCTCACTTCTGTATTTTTCTTGCAAAATGAAGTGTAATCATTTTCACCCACAAAAACATCACTTAATCTATTAAGTAATGCTACATCAAGATTATCTTTAACAATTGAGTAACGATAATAAAATGGTGATTTTAGTTTTGAAACCAAATATAAATAAGTTCTTTCTTTCGCATTATATCTTGAATGAAATGAATGACTTACCTCCACGGTATCTATTATAGAAATGTCACTAGGCAGGATTGAATTTAATGAATGTTGAAAACGGAATGGATTAATTTCATCTCTGGTGTTAAAGTTAGCAACCTGTCCCAGAGCATGTACACCACTATCTGTCCTTCCTGCGCCAATCAGATTAACATCATCTTTTACTAAAATTTTAATTTTTTCAGAAATTGTACCTTGTACAGATTTGGCATTCTCTTGAATCTGCCAACCTGAATAGTTACTCCCATCGTATTGGATTATTAATTTATAATTGTACAAATCAAAAAATGAAATTAATAAAGATAATTTCCATTAAGTGGATTATGAGAAAAAATGAATTCCTAAACGTAAAATATTAACATTATTACTGAAACTAATACAAGAACACCCAGACCAGCTGATACGTATTTCTTATAAGCTTTAGACCCCCAATAGAGAGCGATCCCTATTTTTACAAGATCATTGGACGCTGTAGCAATAATTATGGCAGCAACTGCAGTAGAAATTGTTATCGATCCGGGTAATAGCTCAATCACTGAAAGTACAATGGCATCAACACTTGTTAAGCCAGCGATTGCACTAACGCCATATAATCCGTGTGTACCGAGGTAAATTTGTGCCGCTTTTGAAACAAAAATCACAACGGCGAAGATCAATCCAAACATTAAAGCAAACCGGAGCTCTAAGGGATTTTTGAGTTCAAATGCTTCACTTTGCTTTGCTTCTACTTTTTTCGATAATAAAAAACTGATTGCCAAGCCTACCACACCAAGCAGGAACAGCGGTAGCCAAGTTTGCATCGCTAACTTGATATTTAAAAATAATATAAGAATGTAAACGCGTACATACATTACCGAAGACGCCAGTACAACACCAACAGCATAGTTACCTGAGAGTGATTCATCTTCTTTACTTTTTTTGGACATCGAAAATGTAACTGCAGTGCTTGAAACCAATCCGCCAAGAAATCCTGTTAAATGGATACCTTTATCCTTACCAGTATATTTAACCAACAAGTATCCTAAAAAACTTAGCCCGCTTACAAAAATTACCATCAGCCAAATGGTTGTTGGATTTAATACATTAAGCGGATCAATTACTTCGTTTGGAAGTAGCGGTAAAATAATAATTGTGATGATTGCCAATTTCATAGTTGCAAGTATATCTTCACTTCTTATATTCCCCACAAACTTCCGCAGCTGAAATTTCATTGAAAGGAAGAGCATTGTAAATACAGCTATGGTTGCAGCTACCAGAATATATCCCCAGAATACAAGTGAGCCAAGCAGAAACATCAACAAAGCCGCAACATCCGAAGTGCCACCTAACCTCCCCTCTCTTGCGGAAGAAACATATGCAGTAGTTATCAATGCAGCATAACCTAAAAAGAAAATCCCATACATCCAGGTTTCTGTAAAAGATGATATTAGTGCGGATGAGAAACCAAGCATTGATAGTAATGGATAAGTTCTTATACCTGCAAAAAATTTTCCGGATTTCGGACGGGAAAATTCTCTTTCCAATCCAATTAATATCCCGATTAATATAGCAATTACTAATTTCTGAACAAGAATAAAAAACTCATCCGGTGTTAATGCAGACTCCGGTATGGGAAAGCTGAATTGAAAAAATTGTGTTGTGTCTTGTACTGATTGCATAGTAACAATTAGTTGTTTTGCAAAATAATTGTGAAATCTTTATATCAGCTGTAATAATAATCTATGTAAGAAAAATAACAACAAAATAAACAAGAAATTTGAATAAAGCTTTGGAATATTTTAATCAACAAAAGGAATACTTAGCTACTGAATATAAACCGTTTTTATATTTACAAATTCTCTTATTCCAAATGATGATAGCTCCCTGCCATAACCGGAATCTTTTATTCCACCAAAGGGTAATCTTGGATCGGATTTAACAAATGCGTTTACAAAACAAGCACCGGCATTTAATTTTTCTTTTGCTATTTTCTCTCCTCGTTCTTTGTTTTTTGTAAATACAGCGGCTCCTAATCCAAAGATGCTGTCATTAGCAACTTTTATCGCTGCATTTTCATCTTTAACTTTAATTAATGCTGCAACGGGGCCAAACAATTCTTCATCAAATGCGGGCATACCCTTTTTAACATTTGCTAAAACTGTCGCAGGATAAAAAGCACCTTTCATTTCAGGAATACTGCCGCCTAATAATAATTTTGCACCAAGTTTAATACTCTTTATTACTTGCTGATGAAGTTCATCCCTTAATGATATGCTAGCTTGTGGACCTACAAGATTTTCCTCATCAAACGGATCACCCATTTTAACATTCTCCATTTTCAGAACAAATAAATCTTCAAATTCATCATAAACGGAATCAACAATAATAAATCTTTTAGCAGCAATGCAGCTTTGTCCGCCGTTTATTAATTTTGCGGTTACACAAGTTGTAGCAGCTTGTTCAAGATCAGCATCTTCAAGTATTATGTAAGGGTCACTGCCGCCAAGTTCCATCACTGTTTTTTTGAGAACAGAACCGGCTTTGGAAGCAACTGATCTCCCTGCGGGAACACTACCAGTTAAAGTCACTGCTCTAATTAATGGATGCTCAATTACTTTATCCATTTTTGAAGACCTGACAAGAATCGTTCTGAACAAATTATTTGGAAATCCTGCTTTTCTGAATATGTCTTCAATTGCTAATGCAGAGCCGGAAACATTGGAAGCATGTTTCAGGATCCCGGCATTCCCGGCCATTAAAGCCGGAGCAGCAAACCTGAAAACCTGCCAGAGAGGAAAGTTCCAGGGCATTACGGCAAGTACAACACCTAAAGGTTGATAGGACACAAAACTTTTGGATGCATCTGTTTTTATAATCTCATCCTTTAGAAACCTTTCAGCGCTATCACTATAATATTCACACACCCAGGCGCATTTTTCTACTTCAGCAACAGATTGCAAAATTGGCTTTCCCATTTCCAGAGTCATTAACTTAGCCAAATCATCCTTCTTATCCATTAAAACCTGAGCAGCATTTTTCATAAGTACCGCTCGATGATTGAAGTCTGTTTCTTTCCAATCTGTATATGCTTTATCTGATGATTGAATTACTTCATCAATCTCAGTTGCGGACATTTCCTTGTATTGATGAATTAGTATTTCTGTGAAAGGATTAATAGATTGCAGCATAATTCTATCCCCAACTATGTTGAAATTAAAATTCTTAACTAAACAATTTTCTTGATTGCAACAAGAGTTTTATCATCGTTGTAGTTGCCGTTTTTAGAGAACTTGACTACCTCATCCAGAATTTCAAACACAATTTCCTTTGATGATAGAGAATTTACTTCTTTAAGTTTATTAATTAATCTCTCCTCACCATATGCCATAGATTTAGAATTCATGGTTTCTGTTATTCCATCGGAAAAAAGCAGAAGCACGTCACCCTTGGCAAAATTTATGCTTTCAAGATAATATTGGGCATTTGGTGCCGGTCCTAATAGAAGTCCTGTTGTATCTAAAGTATCAACAATTTCGGATTTTGCTTTATAAAAAATGGGCGGATTGTGCCCTGCATTGGTATATAAAAAAAGACCGCTTTTATGCTTGGTAAGTTCACCGTAAAAGAGTGTTGCAAATTTATCATCTTCAAAAATCTTATTAACAAGTTCATTCATCCTGCGCATCAAAGTAGTAATCTTTATTTCGAAACCAGTAGCCATTCTTAAAGCCCCTGAAATATACATCGCTTCAGCCGCGGCACTAATTCCCTTACTGGCTGCATCACCAATAGCAATCCCAAGCCTCTCATTTTCTTCACCTGCTTCAAGATAATCAAAGAAATCCCCGCCTATAATTTCAGCTGGATCGGTAATACCATACAATTCGTAATCTCCGAATCTTAGTTCATGTTCAGGCAAAATACTTTTCTGTAACTGCCTGGCTTTATCAATATCAGCCGTAAGATTTATAGCGCTTTGGGAATATCGTAGCTGTTTAATTTGAGATGTAATCGCAGTGGCAATAATGTTAAGATTCATCCTTAATTCATCATCAATCTTATCACTATTCAAAGCAAGTATATATTCATAGTAACGATTATCTTTAATTTTTATTTTTGATCCGACTCCCGCAGCGGAATAAAGGAATATTCCTTTATCCTTCAAAACCGGGTTTGTCTCAGTACCTAAAATGCTCCGTTCTTTTGTAATCAGTTCAAAAGTTTTGTATCCGTCAATTTCCAGTTCAAATTCGGAATCTAATTTTTCGAAGTTACCCGTTTGATAAATAATTTTAAAAGCCGCTTTCTCTGGAATTAATTTCCAAATTCTACCACCGGTTACTTCAATGTCTTCATTTTCAACAATCTGTTCTAATACCTCCGAGAGAAGTTCTTCCTCTGAAAAGAATTTACGTGAGGCTATCGTTTCAACTAACTTATGTAGTTTTATTTGATCCAGTTTATATTCTCCTTTTATTCAGTATAAAAATCAATCATTTTTATTATTGCCCGTTCACAAACCGGACAGAAATTATCTACAGAGATCGACTTCATTGTACAGTCTTCTCTCGGTCGGTAAATACCTTTGGGTACATAACCCCCTCCTTCAAATGCTCCAACAATATTTGCATATTCCTCTGTAGCTGGTGTAGGAATTGGTACATCATTACCAACCAGGTCTTTCCACTTAGATTCAAAATCAACCAGGGTTGTTAAATTCGGATCAAGAGGTTCAACCTCAGTATAGTAAAAATCTTCATAAGCAACCTCGGTAGTGACATATTCATCACCAAGTGAAGCGAATCCATGACCAAACTCGTGTACAAAAATATAATCTGAAAATCTGTTATCGCTTACACACACGGAGTAATGATTATATATCGACCCACCACCGTATTTATTGCTGTTCACCAAAATATATATTTGATCGTAGGGTGCATACGAAGCGATTGTTCTAACCATTTTATTATCAGTTGTCATCAAATATCTATCGAGATCAAAAGTATAGAATGTAGTATTCACGATTGTATTTTTCCAAACATCATCTGCCGGAATATCTGTTCCGGATTCTTCTGATGGAGCTAATACTCCCCAAATATTAAATTTATCTTTATTTTCTTTAAAGGGTGTACTATCGAATAAGTATCCTGCAAATTTTTCTGCGTCATCCATAAATTTAGTCATTTGATCTACAGTATAACCCTCAGGAATGATCACAATATCTAATTTGTTTTCTGGTTTACCAGAGACCACCACTTCAAACCTTTTATATTTATCTGTTCTTTCGGTTTTAATAAAATAATTATCCGGACCTATTGTGTATTCAAATTTTTTAATCAGCTGTTTCTTCCTATTCCTGCTGTAAAATTCCAATCTAACAGTTCTTTTAGGATATGGAAAAATAAAAGTTTCACTGAATGTTTTCATTGTTTGTTTTGCTTCCTTTGTCGTCTGCCATTCATTTAACAATGTTGAATAGGTTCTTGAATAGATCAGCTGATTAGTGCTGTCATCATATACCAATATTTTATAATCTCCATATTCAAATTTATCAATCAAGTTAATTTTCGATCCTCCCCAATATGGTTCTTCTATCAGTTCATCAATTGAATAAGAATCATTATCCTTGTCGCCGGTATGGAAGTAATCCACACGCAGAGATTTTTCGTAAAAAAACTCTTCGAATTTTATTTGAGGTAAAATGGTTATTGTCAAGAGGAACGTTAATAATAGAGTACGCATCATAATCCGGTTATATCGAAAAATAAGTTCTATAATATCGATTATAAAAGTGCTCAGCTAGCAATAAATTTTCTTGAACCGTGTATTACTAACTCGAGTCCTTCTTTGCAATATGGACAATCTGCCGGAGTGTAAGATTTGACATTTAATTTAATTGTGCTTATCTGCGGATAATCGAAAGTAATATTTCCATTACTTCTATCAACAATATATCCAATTCCGGCTACGTCTGCATTATTTGATTTTACAATATCAATTAGTTCGAATACCGAACCACCGGTTGTTATAACATCTTCACAAATTAATATTTTTTCTCCTTCATTGATAGAAAAACCTCTACGCAGAATGAGATCTAAAGTCTCTCTTTCGGCGAAGATGAACTTTTTATTTAGCTGGCGGGCGACCTCCTGACCTACAACCAGTCCACCAATTGCCGGTGATAAAATTGTATCAATGTGATGATCTTTAAATTTTTCTGTAATGATCGAGCAGAGTTGTTCAGCATATTCCGGATATTGCAATACTTTTGCACATTGAAAGTATACATCGCTATGCCTGCCTGATGTTAATTTGAAATGACCTCTAAGCAACGCATCCGTTTTTTCGAATATGTTCAGGATATCTTTTTCACTCAAGCTCATTAAGGAATTCCTCCATTTCACTCGCAGTTCTTAACNNTTGCAATTTCAATCCCATTTCTGTAAGTATCTTTCGCATCTTCAATCTTATTTAAATTCTCTTTAACCTGTGCCAACTGCATGTAAGCGGGTACATAGTTGGGATCGTTAGTTATTATTTCATTTAAATATTTTTCTGCTTCCCTATAGTCTTCTGCTGATATGTATTCAAGCGCTATTCCATACGGTACAAAAGAGTCACTGGGATCTTTTTTATAAAGTTCAATCAGTGATTTTAATCTTTCACTCATCTAAAGCTTTTTCAATTTTATTTGCAAGAATAAAATCTTTTTCGGTAACACCGCCTTCGCTATGTGTAGATATAGTTATCTTAACTTTATTCCATGAATGAATGAATATATCGGGATGATGATTCATCTCTTCGGCTGCTTCTCCAATTTTATTAACAAAATTTAGTGCCTCCTTAAAATTGTTTAATTCATAAAGTTTCCCAATTTGACGATCTTTATAATTCCATCCCTGTAAAT
>JARRKK010000099.1:0-10220 GCA_037388105.1 Ignavibacteriaceae bacterium
GGATGGTGGTGTCTGTATATACCAAAATTGAATTGTAAAGTTTATTAGGTGCTATACCGAAGTAAATATTGTAACCTTGTACATTTTTAACACGTGACCATTTTAATTCGGCATCTCTTCGGTCATTGTCCCTGACAACATTAAACATAAAAGGTTTTTCCGGTCTTGCACCCAATCCATTTCCAAATATCCGAAGGCCAGAAATAGCAAGGTTTGGTGCTGGTACGTGATAATTTGTAAAACGGATATAACGTACTTTTTTTGATGAGGAAAGCTCTACATAATCATTTGGGACATCTTCAAGATTGTTTGTTTTATCCACCAAAACATTCCAGTCATTTCCGTCCGATGAATAGTCTAGAAGATACTGATGATAGATTGTATCACGCTTTCCGAAAATATTTGATTTATAATCTGAATAATTTATCTGAATCGCTTTTACTTCACATTCATTTTCAAGATCAATTATTATCCATTCATTTTTAGTATTAGTTTTTGCAACCCAAAATGTTTTAATATTTTCATCAACAACATTTTCGGGTATTAAATCACTTTGATATGAAGATGCTGTTACGGGTTTCTGATATGATAACAGCATCCAGCCAGTAAACCAATCTTCACGATCCCTCTTTTTGGTAGTAGGGTGATAATAAGGATAATCTCCGTATGCAGTGTTCGTATACAGCTGACCATCTTCGTCAAATCCTGCAGGAAATTGTACTATTCGGCGTTCGAACTTATAGTTTATACCCACCACCGTTGTTCCAAAATGCCAATAGTTGCCATAAGGATCTTTAACCGTACTGCCATGCCCTGCTCCTGTGATAAATCCGCCCGGTTTATAAGAAAATGGACTATACTTTCCGTAGGTAAAAGGTCCGAGAGGACTATCAGATATATATACTCCATCTCCATAAATATTCCATTCTGTGCCGGGAGCTGCATATTGAAAATAATATTTGTCGTTATATTTAGTCATCCATGGTCCCTCAATGAAGCCACTTACCACAGTATCCGAATGATTTTCACCAAAACGTTCCCATCCGTGCTTTTCGGGATTAAGTTTAATCAGATCTCTAAATCCACCAATGGGCAGGAAATAATTATTGGGATCCAATTCCGCACCTTTTATTGGATAGACATTCGAAGAACCCTCGTATACGAAAACGCGTCCGTCATCGTCCACAAAAAGTGCCGGATCGTGTAGCGTGAACGGAACCAATGCAGGTATACTTTTCCATGTTCCGACTTTTGGATTATCAGTATAAATAATGCTTTGCCATCCAGAAGGATTGCCCAAAGCAATCAAAATTGAATCTTTAAACGACCATGCTGTCGGTGCGTTTGATGATTCGAAATACCAGGATTGTGGTCGTATAAAATTCCAGTTTCTCAGGTCGTTCGAATGCCAGTAGCCGAAAGAACGTGTTACAAACATGTAATATTCTCCCTGGAACTCTACTACTGTCGGATCGGCACCGGATCTGTACGATAAACCCTTGGAAGTATTTACGATACTGTAGGTATAATCAATATTAATTGGATTACAATATGTAGTGTAAGATATTTCAGAATTATCAGCGCAAGTAATAAAAAATGTTATGTAAAAAATAAAAGAAATGGATAGAGAAATCTTTCGTAAAATATATAAACTCAGTAACCAGATATCTTTTTTTCTTTTCTGCATATACCAATGGTTTATGGAACAAGTTGAATTTTTAAATAAACTAAAAAATGTTTTACCAAACTGATTAGTTAGTTCCTTGGTTTTCTTTTATCTGCTCTCCAGAAAATATCTTTTCTTAAAGGAATCTGCATTCCGTCAGTAGATTCCAACCAATCATAAACTTTTTTATTTAGCTGCCGAATTAATTCCTGAAGTTCAGGGTTCATTATTAAATTATGTTTTTCCATGGGATCATTTTCAATATCATAAAGTTCATCAATATCCCAAATGCCGTGAAAAGTCATATATTTATACTTATCAGTTCGCACTCCGAAAACCGTTGGTGTATGCGGAAATGGTCTTTCCCAGAAATATTCATAAAAGACTTCATCTCTCCATTCAATATTTTCACCTAGGAGTAAAGGAACAAATGATTTCCCATCAATTTGTTCAGGGGTATTCATACCCGCAAGTTCAAGAATAGTTGGGGCAATATCTATATTCTGTACCAGCTCTGATATTACTGTGGATGGTTTTATGAATCCAGGTGAGTATACAAGTAACGGGACACGCATAGATTCCTCATACATTTGCCTTTTATCAATCAACCCGTGCTCACCTAAAGAGAAGCCATTATCTGACATATAAAACACAACTGTTGACTTATCAAGCCCCGTTTCGTTCAATGTATTAAGAATAGCTCCTATACTTTCATCGAGCGCAAGAATAGTTTCGCAATATCTTTTGTAAAATTCATCAAACTCTAATTCTCCATGATACATATAATCCACACCGTGCCAGCCGTAACGCTGTTCTCTTACCCAATTTGGTTTATCCACATAATTTTCTTCTGTGTTTGCCATTGTTTCAGGATATTCAATTGTTATATCATTAAATTTTCCTTTATGTCTTTCTGCAGGTTCAAACATTGCATGAACTGCTTTGTGTGATAAATAAAGAAAAAATGGTTTTTCTCTTTCCTGTTTGATGTAATCAACGGCATATTCAGTTAATATATCAGTAATGTATCCCTCTTTTTGAACTTGCTTTCCATCAACATTCATTAAAGGATTATAATAAACTCCCTGACCTTTGAAGCTAACCCATTTATCAAAACCTTTTCTTGGTTCATCGCTATCTCCGCCCATATGCCACTTGCCCATAAATGCTGTTTCATAGCCCTGTTTCTGCAAATATTCCGGAAAGAAAATATTATATGGTGGGACAGGTGAATCATTATCCACAACACCGTGTTTATGAGAATACATTCCTGTTAATATTGATGCACGACTTGGTGAACATAAAGAAGTGGTTACAAAAGCATTTTGAAAATAAGCACCCTCTTTTGCTAATTTATCCATGCTTGGTGTTTTAAGAAATTTTGGTGTGGCTACATGTTCCGACAATATCGGGATGAAACTCATAAAATCATAACGGTGGTCATCACTCAAAATAAAAATAATATTAGGAGTACTCGAGATAAAGATGTTTTCTGGTTCCTGGATAATATTTGCAGTTTTTAATCCCGAAGGAAAAAAAGTTGAATTAAAAAATAGAAAAGCTACAGTAGTTACACCAACCATTTCTATAATTCTACTTCTTCTATAACTTTGCTTAATTTTTATCATTTTCACTGTTTCCATCTGTTCATCAACTTCAAATTGCAAAACAGATGTTGCTTACTTATTCAATAACTTCAAATGATGTTGAAATAAGATCAATTGAATTACCACCAATCATTACAGTAAATTCCCCGCACTCAACAACAGGTTTTAAATCTTTATCAAGAAACGAGAGCATATCGGGTATAATTTTGAAACTAACCGTTTTGGTTTCCCCTGGTTTTAATTTTATTTTCTTAAATCCCTTCAATTCTTTAACAGGTCTTGTAACACTCGCAAATTCATCACGGATATATAATTGTACCACCTCTTCTCCATTAAATTTACCCGAATTTGTAATATCTACAGTAACATAATTAGAATCAACATTAGACATAAAGTTTTTATTTATTTTGATATTATTATAAGTAAAAGTTGTATAGCTCTTACCATAACCGAATGGATAGAGAGGGGCGTTAGGGGAATCAAGATACTTTGATGTATACTTGTTTTCCATATCTATTGGGCGTCCTGTACTTTTCTGATAATAATAAATTGGAATCTGGCCTGCTGAACGAGGAAAAGTAATGGGCAATTTACCTGAAGGATTATATTCTCCAAACAAAACTTGTGCAATAGCATTCCCAGACTGATTACCCAAATACCAGGCTTCTAAAATTGCAGGAATATTTTCTGAGGTCCAATTAATAGTTAACGGTCTTCCATTCATTAGTACTACAACTACAGGTTTTCCGGTTCTATAAATTTGTTTTAGCAATTCTTCCTGAATCCGGGGAAGATTAAGATCAGTTTTACTTGCTGCCTCCCCACTCATATCTCTCGATTCTCCAACAACCATAATTACTACATCAGAATTATTAGCGGTTTCAATGGCTTCATTAAACCCCGAGGTATCTGTATCATTAAAATTACACCCTTGAATAAAATTGATTTCTGTACGTTCTGATAATAAATTCTTTAACCCCTGAAAAATTGGGACAACATTATCAGGATTACCTGCACCAGCCCACGTCCCCATAACATCTGAGTTATTATTTGCCAACGGTCCAATTAAAGCTATTTTACCTATATCTTTTTTTAATGGGAGCAGATTGCTATCGTTTTTTAGAAGAACAATTGATTCCTTAGCCAGCTGTAAAGCAATACTATCTTTATAGGTATTACTAAGATTGTTCTCTTTATAATAATCTATATCGGTGTATGGATTTTCAAATAAGCCTAATTTGAATTTCATTCTAAGTACATTTCGGACCGATTCATTGATTCGATCTTCACTTATAAAACCTTGTTCAACTAGATTTTTTAAATGGGGCGAGTAAACATCACCTTCAATTGTGTTCCCAACCATGTCAATATCAACGCCGGCTTTAAATCCTTTTAAAGCCGCTTCATTTTTATCTTTAGCAAAACGATGAAATATGATTTCACCAATTGAATTGTAATCACTAATAACTACACCATCCCAATTCCATTCTTTTCTTAATACCTGAGTTAATGTAAAATAATTTGCTGAAGCAGGAATTCCATTCAGATCATTAAAAGCGCTCATTATGGATGCTACTCCGCTATTAACAGCCGAATGGAAAGGGGGCAGATAAACTTCACGTAAGGTTCTTTCAGAAATATCTACTGTATTATAATCTCTCCCACCTTCAGCTCCTCCATAAGCCACATAATGTTTTGAGCAAGCAGCAATTTTAGTTTGATCTTTGATATTGTCCCCCTGGAATCCTTTAACCCTTGCTGAAGAAAAAACGCTTCCTAAATACGGATCCTCACCTGAACCTTCCATTATTCTTCCCCATCTTGGATCGCGTGCAATATCAACCATTGGGGCATAAGTCCAATGAGTTCCTTCTGATGCAGATTCGAATGCTGCGATTCCACAGGCTTCCCTAACAAGATCCGGATTCCAGCTTGATGCTTCTGCAAGTGGTATAGGGAAAATAGTGTGATAACCATGTATTACATCATTTGCAAATAGTAGCGGAATACCAAGGTTTGTTTCTTCAACTGCAATCTTTTGAATTCTATTTATTTCTTCAGGTCCAGCTCCTGTACCAATTAAAATTGATCCTACATCAGTGGTACGAACTAGTTTCTCTTTTTCCGTATCTATCCCAACTATTTGAACAAGTTGACCTACCTTTTCATCAAGTGTCATTTTAGATATCAAGTCGTCTATTTTTTTCTCCTCTTCGCCGCTAAGATGCTGCTGTGAATAGACGGACTGCGAAAGGAAGAGGGTTAATACTTGTAACAGGAATATTCTTGATAAACGTATTTTCATAGTGTTAAGAGATTTTTTTGATTGATATACCATTGATTATTGATTCCCCCTTTTTAGGGATAAATTTTATTGTAATTCCTTTTGAATTCATTACAGAGATAATAAATTTTTTGTTGACTGGATAAAATTTTTTATTAACATTTACGAGGTCGAGACTCTCTATCACATTGCTATCGTTTATAAATACATCAAATTCTCTCATACCTGGTTTATCATATTTTATTTCACAGAAGATTAACTGAACTTCGTACCTGCCATTCTGTAAGTCAAACCGATATTCTTTCACATTTTCAATTGCTGTTTGAAAAAGAGCGTCATCTGCAGTATTATAAATAGAGTGCTGAGTTTTAATTTGTCTCCCCTCAATGTATCCCCAATTCTTTGTATATGATTTATCTGCTTCCCAAATAAGTCCGGTTTCGTCCCTGTATTGATAATGAGCCCCTGCATTCAAAGCAATCATGCCGTCAGAATTCTCATTAAGAAATAATTTCGAACGATCCTCAAATTTAATACTAACTACATCCTCTATAAGTTGATTATCTAAAAAAGATCTGGCAGTGAGTTTATTCGCAGCATTAGAAAATGGAACATCCCATATTGCGGTAAAGTTATCAAAACTTTTCCTTCCTAAGGAACTGTCGTTGATAAACAATTCACCTTCATCTAAATTTGAATAAACTTTAATCGCCTGAGTATAATCATTTTTTTCACTACCTGCTCTTAAATTCCACTCGCGTGAAGCTATATATATCACGGGGGTATTATTTAGAACAGCCCTATAATAACGAGAAATATCTTTTGGTTCCCTGTTAAAAAAATAAATTCCTTTTTGATTTAATCCATACTTTGAATCCTGCCGCCTGTTCGAACCAAAATCAAATTGATTCCAGAGTGCACTTCCGACAAGATAATCTCTTTCCATTATTTGTTTAAATGTTGATTCATGAAAAAGTTGTTGATACTCTGTACTGAAATCGAAAGCTTTAGGTGTATTGGTATGAATTCTTTCATCACTACCGGCACCATACTCACTGATAATTATATTTTTTTCAGGATATTTTATGTGGTAACTATCAAGAAATCCACCAACTGATTTCATTTCTCCATAGTACCAGCCAAAATATAAATTCATACCAATTAAATCCATAATGGATTCGAAACCAGAACCATTATCTATTTCACCGTCAGATAAAGCAGCAGCTGTAAAACGAGACGGGTCCTCTTTCTTCGCTACATCATTTAGTATTGATGCGAGAGCAACAACAGCATTTTCATATCCATCGGGCATCGGATCAGGTTTAACCAGTAGTACTTCGTTCATATAGCCCCAGATAAAAATTGACGGATGATTGTAATGCTGGAGTATCATTTCGGATAGCATTTCCTTACAATTTTTATAGAAGCTTTCGGATATTGTAATCAAGTTTACGATCGGTATTTCTTCCCATATTATTATTCCTGCTTCATCTGCAGCCTTAAGTAAAGAAGGATCTTGCGGATAGTGTGCAAGTCTTAGAAAATTAAAACCATTGTCTTTTATAATTTGTATATCCTTCCGGTGATAATCTTCCGTCAATGCGTTCCCCAATCCCGAATAGTCCTGATGTCTGTTTGTTCCATAAAGTTTGATAGGTTTTCCATTTAAAAACATTCCATTTCCAGGCTTTAACTCGAACCATCTGATTCCAAGTGGATTAACAACTTCATCAACTAGCTTTTCATGTTCATATACCGTTGTAATAACTTTATATAAATAAGGAGAGTCAGGTGACCAGAGTTCGGGATCACTAATTGTTTCTTCGGAAATAAAATCTGCAGAAGCTCCAGACCCGATTGTTAAATTACTCTCCCAATAAAAAACTTGATTGTCAAGTTTATCGACAATACGATTAACAACTTTAATATCTTTTCTATCGGAAGTATCATTGATTATTCTTCCTCTAATTTTTACTTGTGCAGATAAATCTGAAACTAATGGAGTTGAAATAAAAATACCTGGAGAACCGTAATTCAAAATATCTATATGTACAGGATTGGTCCCAATAAGCCATACATCACGATAAATTCCTCCATAAAAATTAAAATCTGCACTTAAAGGAGGTATATCAGGATTATGACTGTTATCCACTTTGATAACTAAGAGGTTTGCCCCGTCATACTTTAAATAATCTGTTATCTCGAAGACAAAAGCTGTATACCCCCCGACATGCTGACCAACATGTTTTCCATTCAGAAAAACATCGGTAAACTGGTTAGCCCGCGAATCTGCAACAGAATTTATATCATTATCTATAATATCTGCTGGATAAAATTTCCAGTTATCATTTAACGAGATTTTTTCCCTGCCTGAATTACCCGACTTCAGATCATTAAATGACTGCACGGAATCTGAATAAAAGATAAGAAGGATAAAAAAGCAAAAAAATATTCTCATCAGCTTTATACTATTAGTCTGGTCTTTTTTTAAAATTTTTCAAATTATTTTGTAAATTATTCATTGAATGGTATATCAATATTATACAAAATCAGTTCATTCAACAATTGTAAAGCCTAACTTTTCCAATCCTTTTTTTATTACAGAATCTTTCATAGCATATTCCCATATCAATCCTGTTCTATAATTTTCAATCATAATTACTATCGGTCCCTCGTCTAATCCAAGGTAATCTTTATCATACCAACCTGCTGTAAGATTAAATGCGTCCTTAAATCCATATTTACCCCACAATCCTTTATCTCCATATTTATCATACATATTTTTCAATGTAGGGATACAAACTTCGGGGGCAAATGGAATCGATCCACCAGCAGCTTCGGGAGCAATTGTACCATCGTCCTGCAAATTATCATCAGGACCACTGGCACCTCTTCCTGCGTACCCAAAAAATATATTCCCGTCCTTATTAAAACTTTGTCCCGGTCCATCGCATGCGCTTATTCCCCAGGTAAGGGAATCATAACCTACCCACCCTTTAGGATTTTGAATGCAATACATCCAATTAGCTAATGTAGCCCTTCTTGAATTTTCGAAATAATCAATTCCTTTTTCACTTAAATATTTATCAGTCAGTCCTCTGAAATCAATAAACATATGTGTAAACTGATGTCCGAAAAGCGGGGGAAAAATTACATGGGCTAAACCTTCATAGGGTTCTTTCCAATCAAAACCAGAAAGCCATTGATCATAAGCTTTCATCGGATTGGTGAGATTTGTTCCTGCTGCCAGAACATAAAGATACAATGCTTCCGTGTAACCGAACCAGCCATACTCGCCTAATCCTGTTCCAGGTTTATAGCTCATTGTCACTAATCCTTCATGACCATCGTGTCTTGATTTATTGATTATTGTCCAATCCCAGTTCACTCTGTTTGTTATTTTATTTCCTAGTTCACGTATTTCTTTTTCAACATCAGTATTTTGGTTATAATATTGAACCGCAAAACGAATTCCTGCTAAAAGCCACGCAGTATCAATTGTAGAAAGTTCACAATTCCATTCACGCTTACCTGTTTCCATATTAAGGAAATGGTAATAAAATCCCTGGTAACCTGTTGCATCAGGTTCCATACTCTGTTCGGAGTAAAAAAGAAAACGTAAAAGATTTAAAGTCAGTTCTGCTGCTTTCTCCCTTGTTATCCAATTGTGTTCTACACCTATTACCCAAACTGCAACACCCCATCCAACAGCAGCAATTGATGCTGGTGACTCTTTGGTTGTACGATCCTTTACTAAACCATTTTCAGGATTAATTTCATTTGTAAAAAAGAGAAACGATTTAAACTGGAGTGTATCAAGGAATTTATTTTCTATTTCGGAAGTTTTATACTGCGGAAAAACGATTTGTACTATAAACAGAATAAACACTGATAATGTTTTTTTCATAAATGCTATTTAATAATGATAAGTTTAAAGAATTTTAAGTAAAATGAATTTGATCAGACAATATTTTAGCAAAAATCATCAGGACAATTATTTATTTAATACCATTTTGCCAATTAGCGATCCTTCAACAGAATTTACTCTGTACAAGTAAATTCCAGAATTAACTACTTCCCCTTTGCTATTTTTGCCATCCCAACTGACCTGATTTTCTCCTGCACTAACCGAATCCTTAAATAATGTTAAAACTTTGCTTCCCAGTATATCAAAAATTGATATTTCAACTTGTTGAGGCTTTGAAACAAAATAAATAATGGTAGTTGAAAGATTAAATGGATTTGGGAAATTTTTATTCTTCGCAAATGGATTCATTTTTAATTGACCGAACTATTGGAAGTTCCACATTCCTGGCAATTCCTTATACAGCAAATAAGACCGGGGGCTATGATTGGGTTGATATTTCAAAAGGATTTTCTTCATCCTGTGCTTGGTTTATTTTCGCAAAACATGGTTTTAATCCTTTTACATTTGATATTAATTTCACGACAGATGTTAAAGAAACTGAACAACAGAATATGATATTTCATTTAAATCAAAATTTCCCAAATCCATTTAATCTTTCAACTACCATTATTTATTTTGTTTCAAAGCCTCAACAAATTGAAATATCAATTTTTGATATACTGGGAAGCAAAGTTTTAACATTATTTAAGGATTCGGTTAGTGCAGGAGAAAATCAGGTCAGTTGGGATGGCAAAA
>JARRKK010000100.1:0-14192 GCA_037388105.1 Ignavibacteriaceae bacterium
TCCCAACAAGGCACTTACTTCAGAACCTGCTTGAGTGAAACGGAAAATATTGTCAATAAATAATAGAACATCTCTGCCCTCTTCATCTCTAAAATATTCAGCGATAGTAAGTCCTGTTAAACCAACTCTTAATCTTGCGCCCGGTGGCTCATTCATCTGTCCGAAAACAAGTGCTGTCTTCTCAAGAACACCGGATTCTTTCATCTCAAGCCATAAATCATTTCCCTCGCGTGTTCTTTCACCTACGCCTGCAAAGACGGAATAACCGCCATGATGCTGTGCAATATTGTGGATTAGTTCTTGTATAATAACAGTTTTTCCAACACCTGCACCTCCAAACAATCCTGTTTTACCACCTTTCGAGAATGGCTCAATTAGATCGATAACTTTGATACCGGTTTCAAACATTTCTTTTTCAGTAGAGAGATTTTTAAATAGAGGTGCTGGCCTGTGAATGGGAAATCTTTTCTCTGTTTTTATTTCACCTAATCCATCAATTCCCTTTCCTATAACATTGATTAATCTGCCTAATGTTTCCGGACCAACCGGAACTGAAATCGGCTGACCCGTATCAAATGCATCCATTCCTCTAACCAATCCATCAGTACTATCCATAGCAACTGCGCGAACTCTATCCTCTCCAAGGTGCAGTTGCACCTCAACTATGAGATCATTCTTTTCTCCCTCTGTAGTTGTTCTTGGAATTCTAATTGCGTGTAATATTTCAGGTAGGTGTCCCTCTTCAAATTCAATATCTACCACGGGACCGATTACTTGTATGATCTTTCCATTTTTTTCTGCCATTATTTTCCTTGATATTTTAAATTTTTGAAGGCTAAAGTTATGGATTGAGACAATTTTTTACAAATAAATTGATCATTAATTGTATCGCTCTAATTAATTTTTTAGATCTTATTTGAAGAAATAAAGAATTGAATAAAACCAAAAGATATCAAATTGTATAAGTGCTCAGCTGAATTAATTTGAATTGAATTATCAGCTTAAGGGGTAATACATAACAACAATTCATTTCAATTATATGGCTATTTCATAATAATAAGTTTTTTGGATTCAATAAAATTTTCAGTCTTCAAACGATAGATATACACTCCGCTTGCAAGTCCTGCTGCGTTAAATTCAACTGTAATGATACCGGCTTGTGTAATGTCGTTATATAATGTTCTTACCTCCCTACCAAGTATATCGTAGACAACAAGCTGTACCCTTTGAGTTTTTGGTACCGTAAATCTGATACTAGTAATGGGATTAAACGGATTAGGATAGTTTTGTAATAATGAAAAGTGAGCTGGAATTTCCAATTCGTTTTCAACGGATGTAACAATATTTATAGAATCGGTACCACCGGCTTCGTAATATCTGGCAGCAAATTCCTGTAAATAAAAATTTGCTATCACATCATCCTGAATTATCAGAGTATTTTCATCATTACTATTTTCTGCTGATGAGGACCAGTTATGTGATCCAGTAATCACATAAGGTGTATAACCAAGAGGTTCTGCATCAACAATGGCATATTTATGATGCAGTAAGCCGGTTGTAAATCCTTTCAAACGTATATCAACTCCGTTTGATTGTAAGTAAGCAAATTGCGTTCCTGTGTCTGTATTGTTGCTAAGTACTATGCGTGTTTTTCTGCCATGATTTTTGACTGAAATAACAGTATCAGCTAAATCTCTTCTTGTAAATGTTAGTATAGCTCCATTAATTGAACCCTGAGCTTTGCTAAGAGTTTTTCCAATCTGTGAAGTAGTACCGTCACTAGGACTAAAGTAGCATTGGACTTTAACGTTACCGATTACAAAATTATGCGGTGTATTATTAAACTTTCTGGAACCGAATCTTGAGTTTTGCGGATTTGGAGTATCGGTGTTACTACCCCACTCTTCTTCGAACTCAACAGTATAAGCGCCTGCTAATGCCACATCCTGAATCAGTATCAGGTTTTGTCTATCGTCGTTTGTTCCCGGATCTGTGGGATTCCATGAACCCGAGATTACCCAAACACTATCGGGTGCACCTGAGCGATAATCAATTATGAAAAATTTATTATGGCTTAGTCCTCTGCCATCGTTGTTTCCATAGCTATCATTTATATAAGGAATACCATTACTTGTAAGTGTGCTCCAGGGCGCGGTATTCCTATTATCATATTCTCCAATAACTCTTATTTTAACACCACGGTTGTTTTTTGCGTTAACCAATGCACTCGCAATATTAGCACCAACCGAACCACTTAAACTATAAAGAGCAACATCGATTGAACGTTTTGCATTATTTATTTTTTGGATGACTATATTTGTTAAATCTGCATTACCGTTGGCATTTATTCCTGACGAGACACTTGTATTTACATTTTTGTTAAAGAAAACATTAATTTCGCCGGTTGTTGGAAAAGCTGAAGTCGTACTTGATATAATGTTACCCGAAAAGCTTGTATCTGAATTAGCAACTGAAAAAACCTGTAAATTATAAATAGTTGCTGTGAGGAGCCCGCTTACCGTTACATTATGATCGGTTCTTATATTATCATCGGATTCAATAATGCCAAGTTCGTAATTAGTTGTAGTACCATAACGTATTCTTGAAGTTCCGGGATTTATTGTACTCCAGCTCAAAGTGATAGAATTCGAAGTTAGCTCAGATTCTTCGGGAAATTCTGCAATTATTGGTCCTCCAGAAATTATATCAGCCGGTACTCTCGGCATTAACTGATATCCACCTATAAATGGTATTGAAGTTTTATACTGACTTAAAACTCCTTCAACATCAAATCTTCCTGCCGGAGCTACCATACCAATGATTTGAGTGTTATTATCAATTCTTATCTGCACGGTATCTGAGGGGTTAACACCTGTTAGCATATAATTTTTGTATGCCCAGTTACTAACAGTACTGCCGTTAAGTTCTGTTACTATAACATTATTAACACGGACCATTCGTCCTTCATAATTTTCAACACCGGCAATACCATCACCGCTAAGCACTGAAGGAGTTACAAGCATTGGTTCAATAGTATTACCTGTACTTAAGATGGAATGCAAGGTTGGTGATTCGAGCTGGTTTAATCCATTAAACTGAGTTACTATACCGGAAACCAAAATTTCATCCCCAATTCGAACTGTATCAGAAAAACTAGGTCCGTAAATTGAGATTCCGCCGCTATTATCCTGTATAAAACTCGGGCTGCCAAATTCATTACTTACAGTTACTATTCCTCTGAGTGTAACCAAATCTCCCAAATAAATCCCAATACCATCAGTATTATTTCCCCTTGCTTGTGCAATAGGAATAGGAGCACCGTAAATAGTGATAGTCGGTAAAGGACTTATATCACTGATTACCAGATCAATACCGGATTGAAATATGAATTTATATTTGCCTGTAAAAACAGGAGTTGTAACATTGGTAATTGAAATTAAGACAGAATCATTTAAGAAATTTACTTCCGAGAAAAGAATTGTATCAGCAGAAATAAATGTAGTAGCTGTAAAATTTGTAATTGAAACCTGTGCCGTATCATGTGTCCACGCAAATTCTTCAGGTAATACAATTTTTAATTTATTAATGTTGTACAGAGGTTCGCGTTTGTAATTAAAAGTTAAGTCGATTATCGAATCACCGGAAGCAACCTGTGGATTTAGAGTAACTATTCCGGAACCATCTACCCTGGCTCTTAATGAAAGTATCCAATTAATGTTAGCACTGGTATTTCCGATACCCATAGATGATGTCCCATTTTGCGTCCAATTGGAAGTATTTGTCAGTTTCGACACATCATCTTCGTTAAAGAAAGTGGAAGTATTACTTGTAGCTGAACCGCTAAAATGCACTTTAGGATCTGGTATACTGTTAACATTAGCCGAGCCCCAGGATACACCGTATATATGAGTCTGAGAATTGTTTCTTACCTGTACCGCATCTGAACCACCCGCAAATAAAAAAACATTACCAGAAAAATAAAGTGCGTTGTTTGATTTTACTATTAATAAATAATCATCGGGTTCCAGATCTTCCGAAAAAGAATTTTCAGAACGCGCTACAACGATAATCGTACCTTTTTTAAGATTACTCCACAATGATTGATTAGTGAATACCAGTGGCTCCTGAGCCGATCCACTGCTGCTGAAATCTCTTATATCCCAGTTTCGTAAATCAACACTGTCCTGCACAACTAATAATTCAAGCCATTCGTCATTTGAACTGGAATTATATAATTCGTTAATAAGGATTGGCTGGGAATGAAGATAGCTTATAAGTAAAAATGTAAAGAATAAAAGTTTTATTAATTTCATAAAATATCCGATAAATGTTTAAATCTAATAATTCTATTAATTCCGGTATCGGCAACATACGCAGTCTGATCGAAAACGGAAACACCATGGGGTTGTTTAAATAATTCTGATCCCCGGAATGATTTAAGTTCATCCCCATAGCATTAAACTTAAATATACTATCTTTTTCAGGATAGGCAATAAAAATATTACCAGAATTATCCCGGGCTCCGCCCTCAGCTTTTCCAAAACTTGATTGGATTAACAATATCAACATTATTAGGTATTAAAAAGATCAATATTTGGAATCCTTCCAACTAATATCTCTTCTTCCACTTAAATGAATAATCTTTTAGGAATGAAGATAAGAATTGATTTATCCGCTTACCGGATAATTTATACCAAACGGTTATTTCAGAAGGATTAGTTTCTTTGAAGCAGAATAATCAGCAGCGGTTAGTCTGTAAAAATATACACCACTCGGTAAACCTATTCCACTAAAATAAGCTTCATAACTTCCTGCGGGTTTTGCTTCATTAACTAATGTTGCAATTTCATTACCTAATACATCATATATTTTTAATGATACAAATCCAAATTCCAAAATCCGAAATCTAATTTTTGTACTTGGATTAAAAGGATTAGGATAATTCTGATAAAGCACAAAATCCTTAGGTAAATTTTGTTCATCCTCAACATCAGAAACTACTCCAAAGTCAAATTCAGCAACAACCGGAAGATGATCACTTGCAAGGTAAAGGTCAATTGCAATCGGTGTACTAACCGAATCATTTGGCGGGTCGTGAATTGATTGATTAAAATGATTCCCATCATTTCCATAAGCCCAATATGAGCCATCAACATAATCAATACCACCTTTATCTATAATTGATTGTGATGAAAGTATAAAATCAAACCTGTCATCTAAACCTCCGAAAGAACCACCATCTCCAATATCAGTTAATCGGGTTGATTGTGTAAGAATATCTGTAAGGCCAGAATTATTGTGCCAGTTTCCCGGCTCATTAATTGGATCTAGAAAATAACCTGTTCCATCCTGAACTAATAGTTCTTCATAGGCTGGTTCGGTTGAGCGATATAAATTTAGGTCCCCAACTAAAATATAATCTGTTCCGGCTGGAAGCATATCTGTAAAAACTCGTAGAGTTTGAGCTTCATTTAATCTTCTGGTTTCGTTATCAATTCCATCACTTGCTTTAAAATGAGCTGCATATATAATTATTGTATCCTGTGTAATATTGTGCGATAATTTGAAAACATAAATATATCTCGGACCTTGCGAGGGCGAAATGAATCCCGTACTTATAAATGAAAATAATGAATCTTTGTAAAAAATTGCACTGTCGGTATCAGGTCCATCTATAAAAACACCAGAGACATAATCATCACCAAGAACTTGAACTTTAAATTCGTTAACAGCGGATTGTGAAAGAATTTCCTCAACAACTACGATATCAGCATCAATTGCGCTCATAATTCTTTGAAACCTTGGATTCTTGGTAGAAGAATTATCCGGATAATTTAAAATATTATAAGCAACGATTTTTACTCTTTCCCGGGAATAACCGCTGATTGGAATCAACATAAACAATGAGAAAAGATACAATAAATTAATTCGTAACTTCATATAATCCCTAAAAATCAGTTGAAAGTTTAAATCTTGCTATTCTATTGTTTCCGGTATCAGCAACATAAACTGTTTGATCAAAAACGGAAACACCGTACGGCTGGTTGAATACATCGGGTCCACCGAATGATTCAAGTTCGTCTCCAAATGCATTAAACTTAAATATGCTGTCTTTTTCAGCATCTGCAATAAAAATGTTGCCTGAATTATCCAGAGCGCTGCCTTCAGGTTGGCCAAATTGGTTGGGAACTACTAAATCTACGGTATTAGGTGTGAAGTTACTTACGTATCTCTGGTCAATAGGTGTAATTTGATAGTTGAGCCAATTACCTTTAAAACTTGTTCCGCCTGTTAAGGTAATTATAATATCAATAGTCTGGTTATTAAATGATGTTATGGAACTAATATCAAAAGCAGAAACCGGACCCTGACCTAATGGATCAATATTTGGAACTCTTCCAACTAATGTGTCTCCAAAAACTTGAATTGTTCGGCCCTTTTCTGGCGACATAAAAAATATTATTTGCAAACACACATGCACCTGTATATTCAAGATCCGGACGATTTAGGTCCTGTGCTCTTGGTAATAACCTGGTTACAGGAGCGGAACCCATTTGATGATCAACAGCAACAAGATCATACTTAAATACAGAGCTAAATGTTTGAGTAACTCCACCAACAGTTGTATCAAATTCAGCAGCAACAATTAAGTTTAATCTATAATCCTGTGTAATTGCAACAGGATGTTTAATGGTTCTTGTACTTAAAACCTGACCAGCTAAGTTTAACATCACAATTCTATCATTCCCGGTATCAGCCACATAAATTAACGGTTCTCTTCCGACATACACATCCTGTGGTTGATTAAATCCCCCCCAGGCTGGATTTAACTCTACGTAAAGAGTATCACCCCCGATATTAGTATTACCATCACCAACATTAATATCATTCAGATCGAATTTATCCCCGCAGCTTGAAATGAAAATAACAGCTATGGTAAATGAGATAAACTTTATAAATCTTTTAATGTTCATCAAAATCCTAATATGATCGAAAATCTGTTAACCGAACCTAGCCGTTCGAAATTGGAAAACGAATAATCAAATGAAAAGTGTGCAATACTTATAGGAACATGCACACCAGCTCCAAATGAATAATTCTGTTCATCTGCATTAAATTTATATCCTCCACGAAGAGCAAAAATGTCATTCCAAACGTACTCAATAGCTAAGGCAAAATTTTCACTATTATCGTTAGGATGATTTAGTTGAACTGATGTTGTAATTTTATGATCCTTTGTTTCATACGGTTCAAAAGCAAAACCAATCCTGAACATTGTTGGTGGAGCAAATGACTGCCAATCAGATTTTTCGCCTTTGTTTCCGACAAGATCGACTGTTCCATCGGGAGTAAGTTCAGCGCCAAAATTTGAAACCGTAACTGCAAACCGTGTGGAACCAAGTCCAGTCCAGTAGTAAGTACCCAAATCAATCATCAAACCACGCATTTTTAATTTATCCAATGTTTCTTCGATGTATTTTACTGTAGCTCCAAAACTAAATTTATCAGTCATCTTCTGTGAATAGGTTAACCCAATGGCAATATCACCATAAGTAAAGTATTCACCTGTGCCAAAAGGTGCAAACTCAGTTGTGACCGGCATGTCGTCCATTGAAAGGCCAGTCAGAGCTATCCCTATTGCATAACTTTCGCTAAAATGATAAACACCACCGAGGAAATCATGGTTGATATCAACTACCCAATTATTGTGAGCAAACATAATTTCGTCAGATTTAAATTGAACCAATCCTGCAGGATTCCAATACAAAGCTGAAACATCATTCGCAATTGCAATAAAAGCATCTCCAAGCGCTGATGCTCTTGCACCGACACCAATCTTAAGGAATTGAGCAGTAGAAATACCGGCTCGCTGACCGCCTAAATTTGGAATGAGCTGTGCACTCGATTCAATAGATGTTACTCCAAATATTATTATTATTAAGATTAGTTTTTTCATATTAAAAAGTGAACGAAACTCCAAATCTCATATTTCGCCTTGTTAAATATCTTGCAGGATTATAAGGGAATGGCGTAATTGGAGCCTGGACATCCGGATAACTGGGATCATTCCAATAACTTGGAACATCATCTCCAGTTTCATAAGCTCTTCCGGTTACCGGATTAATAATAGTAGAATTTTGTTTATCTGTTAAATTGTTTACTTCAATAAAAAATGATAAAGTGTTACTACCTATTCTTAAATATTTCTCAAAATTTAAATCGATATAAAACCAATCTGCTCCTATCTCCCCTAACCGTTCATCTCTTACTAAATCGTATTCCTTTCTTCCCTGTTCATCAGTAAAACCAGTGTATACCGCTGGTGTATATCGTTTTCCCGATTGGAAGAAAGCTCTGATGTAAAGGTTCCAGTCATCAAGGATATCTTCACCAAATCCAAAACTACCAGGAGCTACATAAAAATTAGTTGAAACCGAAGCTGTAAAAGGTCTATCCCATGATACAAATTGTTCGGTAATAGGTTCGTTGAGATCGCCTCTAATTACAAGAATTCCTTCTTCAGCAGAATTGCTTTTACCTGTAACAATAGAATAGACAAAGTATGCATTTGCTGAAAACCATTTACCGATTCTTTTCTTAAAATCAATTTCTATTCCTCGGGAGCGAGCATAATCGGAATTTACATATGTGATTAAGTTCTGTGATGATATTCTTGCTGATACTACTCTAGCAGCTCTAGTCGTTACATAATCAAAAATATCTTTATAATACGCAGTTACTGTGAGGACATCGTCTGGAGTAAACTGAGTTTTTATTCCTAATTCATATGCTACTGTTGTTTGTGGATTCAGGTTCGGATTACCAATAGCTTGAAAAGAGGATTGAGCATTCAAAGGATTTAATTTTGAATAAACAAATTGTGGTGTCGGCCATTTACTAAAATGACCATATGAGAAAAATAATGTTTGGTTATCTGATACCGGATGTGAAATCCCTAATCTTGGGCTAAGTCGTGCTTTAAATCTCCTGCCATTAAACCAACCAAATGTATCTTCATAATAGGCATCACGAACCTGGTCTGGAATTGTTATCACATCAGGATTATTAACAGCATCGTCGACGTACTTGCCGGGAAACCAATAATCCAGTCGCAAGCCAAAATTAAGGATCATTCCACCGGTATTGATATTATCTTGCGCATAAAATGAGCCGAGTGCAGGATAAACCTGATAAAGATTATTATTTAATCCTAGCTCACCTACCCAGGGTTGAAAAATATCTAATAACTGCATTTCCTGAAAAGTTAAATTAAATCCAGCTTTGAATTTGTTTTTCTCATCAAAGAAACTAGTTATATCACCTTTAAATGAAATGTTCTCAACAAAATGTTCATGATAAGTTTCCTGGTTTCCCACATCCCAAAATCCATCTCCCGGAATAACTCCAACGGTATCACTATTCAAGTTAAAATATTCAATAGGAAAATTTACAATATCGAATGGTTGCGTATAATAATTATATGATTTTCCATTAGCATCTCCCTGAAGACGCGTAAAAAAATAGTTAAATTTGAATTCATAAAATGTACTGGGGTTTAGTGTGTGAGTAACACTAAAATTTTGATAAATATTATTATGCGTAAATGTGTTTGCACTATCAAGAATATTTTGATACGTATATTGATATCCTGGTGATGGTTCAACAAACTCAAGATTTGTCTGTAACGATTGAGTATTTTGATCGATGGTAACAGATTGGTTAAAAGAATACCTGAACTGAAGAGTAGGAGAATACAGATAACTAAGTTTTATTAACCAGAACCAGGAATTATCAACCCTGGGTGCGAATTCGGTACCACCAAATGTTGATGAATATAATTGATTCGCGACTGGTTTGTAATATCCCTGTGTTATTCCATTACTAATTCCAGCATAAAAGCTAGTGAAAAAAGATAATTTGCCGGGTATATCTACCCCGATTGCAGGAAGTAAATATGTAGTAATAGGTTCGGGTCCGCTGAAATTGATATCAAGTATATCAGTATCATAAACATGATATGACTCTAAATCTCCAAAATTATCCCGTTTATAATTAATTGATCCGTGATACTCATTACCACCATCTCTTGTTTTAACATTAACAACACCAGAGGTTGCCTGACCATACTCGGCATTAAACCCTCCGGTAATTACCTCAACCTCTTCTATTGCATTTGCACTCAACTGCAATCCGAAACCTGTACCGGAGAGCGGATCCTGAACAGAGACGCCATCAAGAAGAAATGCATTCTCAAATGTTCGACCACCCCTTATGTGAATTTCATTATCAGCGGAAACTACTCCTACCTGCTGACTCACAATTCCTTCAATGTTTTCAACTACTGCAACCTGAATTTCTTCTTTACTTACAGTAGTTTTACTTTGCGTTTCTTCAACATCCATTAATGGTTTTTCGCCTATTATCACTACATCCTGATCTAATGTTAGAACTGTTTCTTCCAATTTTACATCGAGCTGTCTTGTTTTGTTTGCTTCAATGTCAATATCTGTATACTCAACAGTCTTATAACCAATTAGTGAAATTGTGACTATATAATTTCCAACAACGATATTATCAATTCTAAACTTTCCTTCTATGCTGGTAGCGGCTCCATAGTATGTTCCTTTAAGCAAAATGTTTACACCAGGTAACTGTTCACCAGATTTAGCATCTGTAATAACACCCTCAAGATTTCCTGTTGGTTGTGAATATAGAGATATAACCACCAGAAATGATATAAGTATATATTTAATTACTCTCATGGGACTAAACCAAAATCTTCAAAAAATACTTTTTCTAATAAAGGTTTAACGTTTGCGTTTCCGCCATCACACTTACTGAGTGGTAATGCAATAAAAAACTCGGTTAAAGAGGAATTTGTAAATCCGGTAAATCCATCCATTTCACCATTTGGATAGTAATAAATTGGATTTGCTACTAACACATTTAAATAAAATGATTTTACTCTGAAAGTACTTATAGTTGTTTCCAGGTTTGGATAAGATGGATCAGTAGCATCTGATGCCACTATAGTACCTGGCAAAAGAGATATACGTTCATCAATACTATCAGGGATAATGGGAATAAAACTAGAGAGAACAAGAGGATCAACAGTTTGAGGAAATTGCATGGAGAATGCAACCTTACCACCGGCAGTTAGATATCTATCTACTGAAAAGCCAGCTAAGTCGATTGAAGGAAAATTATCTGTATACCAGAATAAATAATCAAAAAGTTTAATAGTTTCCAAAAATGTAACATTCAGAAATGGTGGTGTTTCAGTATGTATATCATAAATATCATATTTCGCAGTTAAACCCATACTATTAAAAATGGTATTGTAATATGCCGCAGTATTATCGTTCAATGCATAATCATCAATTATCAATAATTTTCCAACAGGTTTTTTAACATACCATGTTGATCCAGAATCTGGTAAAGATATAAATTGTGATTTTGCCCCAGATATATCAACAGACTGAACGAAAAATTTATTATTTGAATTGAGGATTAAACCTGGTAATAGTTCCGGAAAAATATTTCCTTCCTGAGATTCAATTAATATTTCCATTAATGGAGTATCGGTGGAAAAATCATCAGTACGAATTGTAACAGTGCGTACACTGCCATCCAATGATATGATTCCTGATGGATTTGTTGTATCATTTAGTGTAATATTAATTGCTGTAATGGTCTCATCGCCATCAAGATCTCCAGCTATCCAGTTAAAAGTCATAACTGAAAAAGACGTATCGGGCAGAAAACTCAGTTCGCTCCATTCGATTGTTGGAGAAGTGTTTCTCAGAGGAAAATCAAAGCTCGCTGGTGTTGGATCTATAAGTCCAATGTCATAAAAAAATTCACCTTCATCATAAATTCCATTCCCATTTTCATCAACATACGGTTCCGGACCATAATCTATACCATTTTGAAAAACCCGCTGATCATAAACATTATTCCCGCCGTTATCTACTGCAGAAACGTGTATTGTATAAGTGGTATCATTAGCACCTATTTGAAGTGCAAACAAACTATCATTTGAAGCGGTAAATTCCCAGGGATCATCATTCCAAGAAAAGTAATATCCAACTATCAACCCATCTATATCATCTCCCCACCAATGGATAGTTAATCTACTTTGCTGAGGACTGATCACACTATCCGGATAGAGAAACAGACCAGAGTTAGGCGGTTGATTCCCTATAGGGTTGTTTACTCCTTCTTCTGTACAGGTTATAACAGTGAATACAATTAATATGAATATTATAAATAGTAAATATTTTTTCATCAGCAATGAGTCGTTAATACACAATAATAAGATTTAACACAGCTGCTATAGAATTTTTATTAGTTCACTATAATAAAAATCAAAACAGGATTATGAATACCAGCCTGACTGCAGGCAGGCTGGTAAATTTTATTAAGCTTTGCATAAATTATTTCATCAATATCATCTTCCTTACTTGCACAAAGTCATTTGATTTAAAGCTGTAAAAATATATTCCGGATGGAAGATCTTGCGCACTAAATGCAACTTCGTGTGTGCCGGCTGATTGTGGAACATTTTCAAATATCGTTTTTACCCTTTGTCCTAACAAATTATAAATATATAACGTTACGTTTCCTGCTTCCGGTAATGAATATTTTATTCTTGTCGATGGGTTAAAAGGGTTTGGATAGTTTTGTGAAATTGAATATTCAGCAGGTATTTCAACCACATCAGTAACATCGGTGGTATAACCCTGGAAATCGTTATCATTTCTTGGTACAAGTTTATAATCATCAAATGAAAAATATAATACGCCTGAGATTGCATCGAACGTATTACCTGTTTGTACATAGTACATCCTTGTAGGATCAGAAAGATTATGATAGCTATGATCCCCATCTTCTAATTCAACACGTGTATTACCGGATCCGTCATCAACAAACATTTCACCGAAATTGCTTGGAGGTCCATCAGCATTTTCATCCGTTACAACAACATTATTATACCTTATAAGTACACTCTCCCACTGTTCCTTTTCAACTACTCCAACTCCTCCTTCACCGATCGTTCCGGTTGCTACATCCTGAAATGCTGGAATTGAATTACCAGTTGAATTGACAACAATTTGGGTGACACTATCAATTCTTGTAACATTAAAAGTCGGTGATCCACCCACATCCCATATATAACCTGTTATTGTTACGTTATCTCCTTTGTCTAACTGTAATACATCATTTCCCATTGCACCGGTTGCCCCAATTCTGATACCACTCCAAGGTCCCTCTCCATTTTGCATATAGACCTGTAGAGCGAAAAATGGATTAGCATTTGTTCCAGGGAAATCAGTTGTATCTGCGGAGATGATCCCACTCAGAGTAACATGATAACCATTATAGCCGCTAACATCGGTGCCAAAAGGATTATACTGCACATCCTGTATTGTCACATTCCTGTTTAATACCAAATAGAAATACTCAGGTCTGGTACGATTCGGAGGCATTGTTGATTCATTGCCATCATTGTCTATTGACCAAATATAATATTGAACAAGAGATGAATCGCTGGTGACACCCGGAATAGTGCCGGTAAATTTGGTTGTATCACTACCATCCTGTGTCATAGCCACCTCAATAGAATCTCCATCATCTATTTTGTAAAATAACTTAGCTTGCTGAACGGTACCATCGAAATCAATTATATTGGAGGATATCTCAACTGCCTGATCGCTAAATACTTCACTCGAATCTCGTCTAACCTGAGATATTGAAGGTGCTGATGCTTCAACCATTATATCACCCGGATATAATGGTATTATGTAGTATCCGTCTGTTCGGGTGTTTACGATTCCTCTAATAGTAATAGTTGCTCCATCAACAGGTGGTTGATAATCAGTTATTCCTGTTAACCTGTGAGCTCGAAGCGTATTGTAACCAGATTGATCATACATAAACATATAATTTCCCTGCCCATCATTAAATCTAAAAGTTCCGGTACCTAAGTTTCGATCACTGGTAACAACATCTCTTATAATTACATACATACCTTCGTATTTTTCCGCAGTCAGATCGAGCACCCCATTTTTCATAAAATCTGAGACACTTAGTTCTATTGGGGCGGGACGCTGCCCTAAGTTACCTATTACGTTTACAGGTGTAACCGGATTTAGTAATAGAAAAACTTCCGTCGATGTAATAAATTCCTA
>JARRKK010000101.1:0-15725 GCA_037388105.1 Ignavibacteriaceae bacterium
CCTATTTTGTAAGGGTTTTGATCTACAGTATAAAATGGAATTCCAAGCCTTGAAATTATATCATTATCTCCAAACTCTGATAATAAAATATCTTCCGGAATTCTTAACTTACTTTCAAGAATAGCATTACCGGCACCAAATGCTACAAGTCCACCTACGCATACAATTGCGTCAATATCAGCATGACCTTTGATTGCATTGTATAAGGTGTTATGTGCGCTCTCGAATGTTCTTTCAGTTTCTAATATAAGATTTTTCTTTACACTGATCTTATTTTCCTTAAGAGCCATCAAATATCCTTCAAATCTATCTTGTGCAACGGGTATTCCGGTATTTGGGCCTATAAACATTATTTTTCTTCTTCCGTTTTCAATCATTTTGTTAGTCAACTCGAAAGAAGCTTTTTTGTCATTAATAGTTATTGAGTTAAAATTTGAATTTTTTAGTTTTCTATCCCAACAAATAATCTTTATTCCTTCTGAGTCCAGCCTCTTGTATAAACCCAGATTTGATGTTTCGTCCACTGCATTTAGTAAAATCCCGTCAACATTAATATCGCTTAAAAATTCCAATTTTCTTTTTTCATTTTCGGCATTTTCATCGTGAACTAATAAAATTGTTTCATATCCACTTTTTGTGGCTTCCTCATAAATTCCACGTGTTGCTTCTGAAGATACAAACCAAACTATTGTACCTATAAGCATAAGCATTTTACAGGAATCTAATGAAATATTTCCTGTAAAAACCAGGAACGACGGAATAAGGGTTAGTAGTAGACCAATATACGAAATGGGTTTTAATAAAAGTTTCATGCTATAGACTCCATTGGTTTTCCAACCTTTTGTTGAACAACTTTGCTTGATATAATGTAAACCAGGGAAGCAATAAACCAGCCTGGTAAACCCAAGAAGAATACTTCAATCCCAAAGTAAACATTGAAAAATATTGCAGACAATAAAGTTAGTAGCCAACTTATTGCTGCAGACGGATTAAATTTTCGATTAAAGAATTCTGCAAAATTTGATTGCAGATTTAATTTGGGGAGTACATAAACATCCATCATAATAACAGCACCCATAGGCATTAACATTAATCCGTACAATGCAACAAATTCTAAAAGTTTCATGACTAACGCGGGAAATAAAGCTGCAGAAGTTGTTATGACACCAACAATTGCTGTTACCTTCCATGTTTTCCATTTTGGTCTAATAGCCTGTAAAGCTAAACCGGCCCTGTAAATTGTGGGATTTGCAGTAGTCCAGCCGGCTATCACAACACAAATTGCTCCAGCCAATCCTGCCGCACGATAAGCAACCGGACCAGGAGCAAACTGCGTACTATATGAAGATTCCAACAGAAATAATGAATACAAAATACCTGATGCTACCCAGGCTATATAATGTCCAAGATACATCCCTGTAGCGGAAGAAAATCCATAATACCATTTCTTAGCATATCGCAAAATAGAAAGATCTGCCATACCAATGTGCATAGCCATGTTAACAAACCATGCAAAAAAGAGGACATGCCAGAAAGTAAATTGACTCTGTCCCTCAAGCGGAATCCCAGTCCAAATGGTATCATTAGCTTTAGACCAAAAATCTGATATTGAATGAACACCCAAATCCGGTAAAACAGCAAGCGCCGCCGCTATAAACACCATTATCATCCATGGTGCTGCGACATTTGCAAACTTTGATATCTGAGTATATCCAAACATAGCCACGGTGGTTGTTAGTACACCAACAGCAATAACAACAACGATCCAGCCAATAGTACTTGGGAACCAATCGTTTAATGAAGGCATAGCCATATCAAATGGGATACCGACTGCTGTAGCAGATACTGCAATCATTGAACCGGCTAAAAAACAGAACATAAGAGCATTAACAAAGTTGTAAACAACCGTTACTTTACTCCCACTTATTTTTTCAAGCAAATAATAAAGTGTAATTCTCTTATTTACTGCAATTGGACCGGTTAAAAATGCCCAGCTTAAAACAGCTAAAACATTACCGAAGAATAGCCCAAGTAATAAATCACTGGCTGAAACACCATGTGCAACAAACAAAGGCCCAATAACAAACTCAGTGCCTGCGGTATGCTCACCCTTTGAGCATTTTAACTCCTTGGAAGCAACATTAAATTTAAAATTATATTAATTTTTATTTCCCCACAGAATTCTACATAATAAAACAGCAACCTTTAACCTGGTACTGTTCTGCAACTTGTTGTATTAAGTATTAAAAATGAAAATTCATATTTATGAACAATACTTATAATACAGCTTCGCCACATAAGTTACATTGATATATTTTTAAGGTATAACTATCAACCTATTCACAAAGTATAACTCAATGGTTTTCGAAAACCTTTGAGTAAAGTAAAATAAATTAATAATTATTGCAAGAAATGGCTTAATTATTTTCTGATATTTCAATGGAATAAAAAGAGATTAATACAGAACAATTTTTTTGAATTCGATGTTCACCGTTTTAGTCACTTTTTATCCCGTGCCACTTTGTCCATTGAGCCCATATCTGGAGTATACGGCATCAAATAAAATTCATAATTATATGATTGATCTGTAGATAGACAAAATTGAGGTAGGGGTCTTGCGATTGAACTCCATGTGTTTATACCCCCTACACCCATTTGTCTATAATCGAGGTTTACAGTAAAATAATCCCTATGCGGTATATCGCTTATATGTTTTGCTTGTTCCAAATCCTGAAGCGAGTATGGCCAGGCACTCACACATATTGTTGGATCACCCACTGCAAGTATTCCATTCCCGCTGTTGTTCGTAAAAGCAACCCAGCGTACATCACACCTGTTGCCATTTTCTTGCGGGCGTACATAATTTGTCCATAAACTATCAACCCAGCCGGAATAAACTCCAACATTCGCACATGTTTGTCTATCAAGATAGTTTTCCCATGGTCCTCTTCCGTACCAGCTCATTGTATTATATTCATTTGGAATCCGCATTTCCGAACCAACCTTCGGAATATATTCAGGCACATTGCCTACAGGAAATAGTTGTTGGGCTATTTTTACTGTGCCGTCACCATAGATTGTATAAGTTGCATGCCAAATTGACTTTCCAGCAGCTAATTCTCCTTCCACTGAAATTACTATTTTATATTGTTCCGGTTGTGAAATACTTACATTATTTACTATTCGTCCGCTTGCTGCATTTTTCCATGCATTAAGTTCACCTTTGAATCCGGCTACATCATTATCTGTTGGAGCCCGCCAACAATTAGGTTGTAATGGGCCGCTGATTAAATCATTCCCTTTCCAATTATAATTTGCAAGCGATCCGTCTTTCTTATTTACGCTTACTTTAAACCTTTCACCGCTAACAACAATGGAATTATCAGTCTGTTCGAATTTCACAGGTTTCAATCCACGTAAATCATCTTTAAGTGTGGGTGCAACAGCCCAAGGCATTTTAAATTGATTCCAGGCTACTTCGAATCCTTTCTCAGCCCAGAATTCTCTTTTTTTCAAATGAAAACTTACACTAAGCCAATACTCACATCCCGGAACAAGTTCAGGTTTTTTAATCGGTATTTCAATGCGTTCCCGGCTGTTGGCAGGAGTTTGCAATGTATCAATTACACCAGACAAAATAACTTCACCGTTTTGTAATAGATTCCATTGAAGTTTATAATTACTCAGATTTGAATGATAATAACTGTTATATACAAAAAATTGACCTTCGGCCAGATTCGATGGAGTTAAATTTACATTTTGATAAATGTGTTTGACTTCATAGTATTCAGGTTCTGGAGTTCTATCGGGCTGAACAATACCGTTAATACAAAAATTTGCGTCGTTCACTTTGTCACCCATATCACCACCGTAAGCCCAAAACATTTTGCCATTTTCATCTTGTTTATATAACCCCTGGTCTACCCAATCCCATATTAAACCCCCAATAATGTTTTTATGAGTATTAATTACGTCCCAATAAACCTCCAGGTTTCCTGTTGAATTACCCATTGAATGTACATACTCACACAAAATAATAGGTTTGCTTATATCGGGATCGCTTGCAATTTCTTCAAGATTCTGAGGTGATGGATACATATAGCTCTGCATATCCGCAATATTATTCATATGTTGATAATGTATTGGTCGTGAGGGATCAACTGTACGGGTATATGACGCCATAATACTAATGTTTTCACCATTACCTGCTTCATTACCAAGTGACCATATAATCACCGAAGGATGATTTTTATCACGTTCGATCATTCTTTTCATTCTCTCCAAACAAGCATCTGTCCATAGTGGATCGCTGCCGGGAAGCAAATCTCTGCGGAAAGAAATACCGTGAGTCTCGAGGTTTGCCTCATCAATTAAATACATACCGTACTTATCAAATATATCATAGTACCTTGGATCGTGGGGATAATGAGAAAACCTTACAGTATTTATATTACATTGTTTCATTAATTTAAGATCTTCTTCAATCCATTTATAATCTACAGCCCTGCCATGAAGCGGATCGTGGTCATGAATATTTGTTCCTTTTAATTTTACAGAAACTCCGTTAACCAACAACATACCATCTTCAATTTCAATGGTTCGGAAACCAGTTGTTGATCTAGCAGCTTCCAATACATTTCCCTTATCATCTTTTAATACCAGAATCACAGTATATAAATTTGGTGTTTCAGCAGTCCATTTTTTAGGGTTTTCAATCGTGGTATACAGATCGGCAACACCCAGCATCAATGAAGGAATATCAGATGATGTTTTTGATTCTGCTATTGGAGTATTACCAGGCACCATCCCTTTCTCATCATAAAGATATGCTTCAACCTTTGCAGGTTTTATATTTTCCTTATTTGAATTTCTGACTTTAGCTGTTATATGTAACAATCCGTTTTCATAGCGGTCATCAAGCCGGGCACGCACAAAGAAATCTAAAAGATGAATTTTGGGAGTAGAATACAAATACACACTTCTGAATATTCCACTGAAACGCCACATATCCTGATCTTCAAGATAGGAGCCATCCGACCAACGGTACACTTCAACAGATAGATGATTTTCTCCTTTTTGCAGATAAGAATTCAAATTAAATTCTGCAGGAGTCATGCTACCTTGACTGTAACCAACTTTTTTACCGTTAACCCAAATGTAAAAAGCGCTTTTCACTCCGCCGAAATGAATATAAATATTGCGTCCATTCCAATTATTTGGAACAGTAAAGGTTGTTCTATAAGAACCAACCGGGTTATAATCTTTCGGTATCAAAGGCGGATTCACAGGACGCTCTGGGTGGAAAGGATACTTTTCATTCAAATATATTGCTGTTCCAAAACCTTCCATTTGCCAGCTTGCCGGAACCTTGATATTGGCCCATTCAGTTATATCATAATCTGTTCTATAAAAATCCTTTGGTCTTTCAGCAGGATTTTTTGACCATTTGAATTTCCATTGTCCATCCAACGATTTGTAGTAAGGCGTGTGAAATTCAAAACTGCTGTCCGCCAGTGCACTCTGCCGATCAGGATAGTGCATAAAACTTAAATGAGCAGGTTCTTTGTTAGTCCCGATAACCAATGGATTTTCCCAATCCGGTAAATCACCCAAATTATTTTGTGCTGTTAAAACTGTTGGTAGAACCAGAAGTATTGATGTTATAAATACTTTTTTCATTTTTAATTCTTTTATCAATTTTATGAAATAATGATAACTTTCTCTTTATGACTGATGTTCGGAAAATTATTTGATATTTCTTCAAAAATGTTACATTTTTTCGTTTTGTTCCTCTGGTTTATCAGTGCCCCAGAATATGATCACTTTCGATCGGATTATCGGGACCCATAATAGGATCCACAACTTTAAACATTAACGGAAGTTGAACGTTATCAACCTGATCTAGTTTGATAGGATCTTCAGAAGGAGTAAGCAGAGTGACATTTTCCATTACCCAATCCTTTGCACATGTAATTTCGCCTGGCTTTTGGGCTTCAATAATAATGTTTTTCCAGAGCATGTTTCTCATTGGCTTCTCAGAATAAGCGTTAACATAGAGAGCTGTTCCCGCATTCCTGACCGAGATGTTTGCCAGGGTTAGGTTACGGAATTCTGGGATGCCGCGTTCGGGGGGCTCAACTGGTTTGAGCATAGTGCGCCAGTGATCTTTGTACTCTGACTCAGGAATAGAATCCGGGATGACCGGGTAGCTAAAACTTGGATACCAGTTGAGTTCAAATTTGAATGGACTATCTACGCCCTCCATTTCAATATCATGGATGTAAATGTCGCGCATAACTCCACCGCGGATTTTAGCCGACTTGAAGCGGATACCGGTATTGGTTCCAATAGCTTTTAGCCCGTATACCTCGATATCGTGCATGCCGCCGGAAGTTTCGGAACCCAGGGTAAATAAGCCATGTCCTGATCGGGTGATGCAGTTGCGGTAAACAACACGCTCAGTGGGACGATTGACACGCAGCCCATCGGAGTCCTTGCCTGCTTTGAGGCAAAGGTTATCGTCATTGCAGTCAATGTCGCAATTCTCTACAAGAATGTTGCGACCCGAATCGGTATTGATTCCATCAGAACTGGGACCAAAGTGACCATCGAAGTTGTTCCGTATCGTAACCCCATCAACATGAACCTGGTCAGAATAGGTTAAGCTGATTGTCCAGAAACCCGAGCGATATATATTAACATCCTGTATAACGATTTCCTCGGATTCATAAACGACAAGTGCTCTGACGCGTTTGCAGTCATAATCGACCGCCCAGCGGAGACCGCGGTTAATATAATCCTGATACATACCACCTGACTGCGGGGGATCGCCCCAGAATTTATCCCACCAATATTTTCCGTTACCATCCAGAGTACCCTTGCCGCTGATGCGAACATTCTGTTCGCGATAAACATTGATAAGAGCCGCGGGCCATTGCATTGTTATACCAGAAATACGGGTAAGTGTGTCGGGGAAAGCCACATCGTCTTGTATAGCCTGTATGGTAACACCTTCGGGAATATGGAAATCAACATTGGTTTTGACGAATAGAGCCCCGGTGACATAGACGCCGGGATTGAAAGTAACCTGCCCACCACCGGCAGCAGCTGTAGAATCAATTGCTCTTTGAATGGTTTTGGTGTTAAGAGTTTTTCCATCTCCCACTGCACCGAAGTCAGAGGCATTGAAGATCCGGTCAGGGATGACACAGAAATCGTCGTCATAGAAAATGGCTTCGAGCTGCTGCACAAGTTGGGTCTTCCCGGGAGTGAGCAGCGGAGTCTGTACACCAGCTTGCTGGGCATAAGAGGGATAAATGTATGTGGACAAAACACTGAGTACGATGATCGAAATGATGCGGTGCACCGTGTGCGGCATCGATATGCCAAAAACTGATGTAAGCATCTATACCTCCTGCCGTGATTAAATAATTTTCTTTTATTAAAAAGATATAGATAAATAAAATAAAAAGGGGGGTTCATCAGACAATCAATTAGACAAGAAACATTAAGCGGAACAATTACTTTCACAACCGTCCAATGTAAATTTAGTTTACACATAAACTTTAAGATTAGACTAAATTGTTACTTTTTATTATTAATTGAAGATCTATTCCTTCTATTTCGTACCGACACGGGAAGACCTAAATTGGAGTCCCTCGGTTTAAAAAAACAGCCCTCTGTTTAAAGAACAGCGGACTGGGTAAACACTGAATTATTTATCTACTTCTCGTCAGCAGACTCAATGTGAAAGATAGGTGGCGGTATAACACCATGCGCCTCCATAGCTGCCGCAGCTTCCGGTGTTTGTATGAAGTTCATCATACCCTCCATATCATGAATGTTGGCGGCAACGGCAACCTGATTGCTTCCGTCCACAGCAACATAGGAAACCAGGTCCGTGGCGAATGGTGATAATATTTTGAGACGCTCGTCGTCTTTGGATGCCCAGAACTTCAAGTCATTTACTGCATGTGTAACTACTATTTTTGGCATTTGTCATTCTCCTTTGAGACTAAATATTTGTTAATGGAATTGAATAATCAATATAACACGAAAAACGGGAATTAATGTCTCATGATTAAAGGATAAGAAAATTTTAATTATGCTACTTTAAAAACGTTGTCTGGGTTGAGGCACATGATATTTTCAATAAGTAAAAAGTTATATGTTAATCTTTACTTTATAAGAATTGATTTTTTCGTATCTATAAAAACTCCTGCTTGTATCCTGTAAAAATAAACTCCACTTGAAAGATTACTTGCATTAAAATTTATTTCATAATTTCCGACCGTCTTTTCTCCATTCACTAATACTGCTATTTCTTTACCTAAAATATTATACACTTTTATTGTAACAAAACTTTCTTTTGGAATTGAATATTCTATTGCTGTTGTAGGATTAAATGGATTAGGATAGTTTTGATAAAGTGCGAAGGCACCAGGAGTTGATGATCGATTTTCTTCGCCCACAGAAGTTGTACTGTCCACCACTGGCCAGTTTTCTTCATCCCAAATCAGTTTTTCTATGCGAAGTGTGGGAATGCCGTTTGCTTCAACATCATAAGCATGATGAACAAGCCAGTTTCCCTCTCCATCAAGCAGCACAGCACAATGCCCCGGGCCTCGCCAGCGTTCATCACCATCAATAACGATATGGCCGCCACCCGAAGTCATCAGGACATTATTCCGATCGCTATAAGGCCCAGTGATTTCATTTGACCGGCCCACCATGATTTTATAGGTGCTATTGACTCCCTGACAGCAGAAATCGAAGGAAACAAACAGGTAATAGTAGTCATTTTTTGAAATGATAAATGGTGCTTCAATGGCATCGACACCCGAGCGCTGTGCAATAGAGTGGATAGAAGCATCCGGATAGGGTTTCATAGTTGTCGTGTCCAATTCTATAAGTTTAATACCGCTCCAAAAAGAACCGAAAGAGAGCCACAGTCGTCCCTCTTTATCTTTAGCGACATTAGGATCAATGGCATTATAATTATTCTCCGGATTTGACTCGATTACCTTACCCTGATCAATCCATTGGTAATCCGGACTGTTGGGATCCAGTGTTTTGTTTGTTGCTAATCCGATCCGGGAACGATTGCTGCCAAATGTAGAAAGTGAATAGTAAAGATAATATGCACTGTCCCGGTAAAAAATATCCGGCGCCCAGATATTGCTTACACCCGGTACTTCCTGCACGCCCCACTCCGGGATGGATTGAAAAACCTGGTTAAGGCGATGCCAATTTTGTAAATCATTGGAACGCCTCATTTCAATGCGGTCCCCGGTTGAAAATATATAGTAATAATCACCCGATTTGATGATGCAGGGATCATGGACAAACGTAACATCCCCAGTTTGGGCAAATGTTGAATTGGCAAGCGACAGCATAAAAATATTAATCGTTATGAATCCCAGTAATTTTTTGATGAGTATCATGTATTTATTATTATAATTGTAGAAGAATTTCGATGATATAAATATTTATTATCAATCTATTGACTTTTTACTTATTAAAGGGATTATATCGTTTTTATTTTTTACTAACTATTACAGTTTGATTTTTCCTTAATTTATAATTTCCATAGCTTCTGTAAAACTTTGTGTCAAAGCCTATGTTTTGCAATATTCGAATGATTTTTGCTGTCCGAAATAATTTTATCTTATGAACTTCTTCATTCCTTTTATATCCATTCTTGTTTTTATAGAATGTTATAATTCTTCTTTCTAATTCTTTTTTAGACTTATTTTCTTTTTTTGATTTATAATTAGTCTTCTCGTCAAAATTATAATTAAATACCTCCCCAATTGCTAAAACTGCTACACATTTTGGAATTTCAATTTCGTGAAATGAACCAACAATAAATTTTACTTTGGGAACATTCTTTTTTGCTAATTCTATCATTGAAGCAGAATAATCAACACCAATGACCGAATAATTGTTTTTGATCAATTTATCAGCTGTAATACCACTTCCACAACCAAGTTCAACAATTAAACCTTTTTTGTAAAACCTATTGATCGTTTTTAATATAAATGGAAAAGATTTTACAGAATGTTCGGAGAAACCTTCATTGTGTATTTTTGATAAATTTTTCAGATAGTTTATTTGCATAAAATTAACGATAAAAGTAATGGTTATGCTGCACTCAATATTTTTTGTGCATATTTAATTAATTCTAAATTACTTTTTACCATTTCTCCATTACCTGTGTATATGGTATCTTCCATTCCAATTCGACAATCATAGCCCCGTCTTTTTGCTTCTTTTAATATTTCCCAGGAGACAGCATTAAATCCATGTAATAATCTTGGAATTTCCACTCGATGTTTATTTAACACTTCTTCTATTTCATTTATCGTTACCAATGCAGGAGCAAATTCCTCCGGTTCCGGTTCAATTAAAATTCTATAACAATCTTTCGTCAAATCACTTTCAACAAATATTTCTGCTGCATTTTTTTCGTTTAATCCGGCTTCAAATTTTACTCCCTTTGACAGCAGCAATTTTGATATTTCTATTGCATCATCCTCAATCATATTCACCGATATAAAATCCGGTATATTTTCCCATGCTTTTATATAACTTTTTCTTTTTTCTAAATCAGGCTCAATCCAATCACCCGAACTTATGCCAATCTGTATTTCAGGTGATATATTTTTAACCAATGATACTAGTGCATTTACATCATTTGGTATTAAGCTTTCATTTCCGGCTTCATCATAACAATGGATATGAAATACCTTATTCCCATTTTCATATAGAAGCTTAACTTCTTTCTCAATTTCATTGAGAGATTGCGGAATAAATTTATTCTGTTCCTTTGGTCGTGCCCCATTCAACGCAATTTTAATTAACATATTCACCTTTCTTTTTTTGATTTAACTAATTAATGATTTTGGGTTAAATCCAGCGCCTTACTTTATTTTTGTAAAGAATGTATTCCTCCTCAAATTCCTTTTCCAGGTTATGTTCTTCAATTTTAATAAAAACTCTATCCATAATTACCAAATACAAAACCGGAAAAATCAGATTATAAATTATACCTGTCATTATTGCAATTCCTGATAAGCCAATAACAATACCTAAATACATGGGATTTCTGGTATAACTAAATAATCCACAAGTATGCAACTTTATTGGCTTGGCGGATGGAGGCATTGGTGTCCAGGTTCTCTGAAAACGCCTTTTTGCTTTAACCGCAATGTAAGCGCCGGTAAATAACAAGATCACACCCAATAAATTATATGGTAAAGGAATTGATTTTTCCAGAGGTAGAAATATTGATATAACCATTAATAATATAAACAACTTAAACAAAAATGGCGGATTAATATTGTTTTTCATTTTTCATCCTCATTAATTTTAAGGTTTTTAAATGGACTTAACATCAGCCAGATTATATTATTTGCTCTTGAATCTCTGACTTCTTCCAGACCTAACTCCATTTTGTGCTGAGGTTCTTGTGTATTGGTTCTGAATGTTCTGAACAAAATATCCCAAATGGGAAAAACCGCACTATAGTTGCTGTTAGTTTCAGGCTGATATGAACTATGATGAACGCAGTGTAAGTCCGGTGCAACAATAAAATACCTGATTACTTTTTCAATTCCTGACGGCAAGGAAAAGTTGGAATGAGAAAATAATGTAATTGTAGCATCGAATAATTCATATAACAATAATGCCCATACAGGAAAACCAAAAATAAAAATGAGAGGAATACCAATAACGGAATTAGCTATAAATTCAAAAGGATGAAAGCGAACAGTCGTGGATACATCCAGTTCAGTGTCCAGGTGATGCACCCGGTGTATTCTCCACAACAAAGATACTTTGTGCATCAAAAAAATGCGTGATATATGAAATGAATCCGCATAAAAGTAATGTTAGTAATCCTACTACAATCCAATTCATCTGGATATATTTAAGTAATCCCCAATTCATATCAGCAGCATATTGAGCTGCAGAAATAAATGTCACCGGGACTGACATCATAGTTAAGATGGCAACAACAGAAAGCACAAAACTTGCTCTCCATCTTTTAGTCTTAGTCACTTTTCTCAAATTAAAAAGCTGTTCTATCAACATTAAAAGAAACAGCAGTCCGAAAAATAGAATAAATTGAAATTCTTCAGATGACTCAGCCATCCACGAAATAATTGCATTCATTGTAATACCTCATAGTTATATAATTAGAATTTGTTCAGTAGGAACCTACTACACCTTCTAATTACAAGTGTTGGTATAAACCAAGATTACAATTTTACAGAGTTGATCAACTTGGAAAAGTTCGCGGAATCCATTTTAAGGTAATTTGCAATATACTTTTGCGGAATAAGGTTTAGAAGCTGCGGACTGTTTTCCATAAAATTCTGGAATCGTTCTTCCATCGAATATGCTAATAGTCTATGATAACGGGTAACGACACCTTTTAAAATATTGGTAAGAGTTTTACGGAGAAGAGTTTCAAATTCGCTGTGTTTATCCACAAAGCTAAAAAAGTCAGTATAGGAAATACGATAAAATTTGCTTGCTGTAATACATTCAAAACAATATTTGGATGGGAATTGGGTTAAAAATGATTCTGATATACAAGTAAAAGCAAATGGATAAGTAAATGCTATAATATATTCTTTTCCATCGGTTAAATAATACGCTTTTTGAATACCGTCAATAGTGAAATATAGAAATCGTTCAGTAACACCAATTTGTGTTATTATTTCCTTTTTTGGTGCCTCTTTAAGATGCCAAAAATTTAGAAATTCATCTGACAATTCACCGGGAATCTTTTGGATACCATTTATATATTTTTTGAGTTTATCTTTCATAATATTAATATATAATTGGTGATGCATATCTTAACAAAGCTTCGTTATCGCTTTTTTTATCCTCAATTTTATAGCAGGTAAATCTTAGGAAATAACTATTACTTCACCAATTGCCGGTATAAGTATTAATTATACTGCCAAATTCTGTATATTCCACATTCGGTGGACAAGCACAAAATATAAAGAGGTTGAAAAACCCTTTTTAATATCATTTAATATTTACACTGTCTCCTACTTTAACAATATCAACTTTTTACTCACACTAAAATCATCTGCCTGCAACCTATAAAAGTAAACTCCGGAAGGTGCCTTTGCGCCATTATCCATTTTACCATTCCAGACAATGTTATAAGTACCGGAATTTTTATATTCATTTACCAGCTGCTTTATTCGTTCTCCAATCTGGTTAAATATTTCTAATTTTACCTGCGCTGATTTTGATAAACTATAAGAAATATGAGTTTCCGGATTAAACGGATTCGGATAATTTTGCTCAAGATTTACTGATAAAGGCAAAAGCGCAGACTCTTCTTGTCTTACCCCTGTTTGCCCCCCAAGATATTCCACTTTTAAAACCAGGTTGTTGATCCAATCACTGGTAACGTAAAGATTACCCAAGCTATCGCTTGTAATGCCTACGGGTTTAGCCCATATATTACTTTGATCGGGCGGGTTTGGCCAGAAGCCTGTCATAAAATCTCCCACCGTGGCATTACTGCCATCGGAATCAACAAACAAGGCCACAACCTTGTGTCCGGGATCTGGTCCCAGAAATCCGGCGCGATATGCGATGAATGCTGCATTAATATATTGGGAAGGGAAATTACCGGATGGATAGAAGTAAATGTCCATCGGAGCACTATGTGCATCAACCAGTGCGGCCGGACGTTCCATAGTTCGTACAAGAAGGCTGTCTTCATGCGTAATGGGCAATACCTGAGGGTGACCACGTATCTCAAAATTTATATAAACCTGGTAACCGTAAGCAAATGGCCAGCCGTAAAATCCACCGTCGCGGACGATATCAATCCATTCAGGCGGTAAAGAATCGACCGCTTCTGTATGTCCGTTGTTGGTAGCCCATAAATCACCTGTGACTGGATGTATATCGAGACCGATAGCATTACGCAAGCCGATAGCAAAAACTCTGCGCCCTGTACCATCCGTATTGAATACCAGGATAGCCGCCCTTTCGGGATCACTTTCGCGGCATACATCACAGTGAGATCCTACGGACAGATAGAAACGTTCTATGGACTCATTAACAACAATAGTACGGGTGAGGTGAGGGGTGCTGGCAGTAGGGATGTTGTCTGCAAAAACTTCCCGTTTTTCGTAGACCAGATCATCATCAGCATCAGTGAATTTGACGATCTGATGAGTGTCTGCTACATACATATCTCCCTTGTAAAAAACCAGGCTGTTAGCCCACCTGAGGCTGTCGGCAGCAATGATAACCGTATCGGCGACACCGTCATTGTCTCTGTCCGGAAGGGCGACAATCTGACTGGTGAAGTCATTAGCATGGGGCTGAAATTCACTGGCGGTTCCTGCTTTCATATTTGCTACGTGCAAAATACCATCTTTATTAAACGCCATCATACGGGGACCTCTCAAGCCGGTGACAGCAAATACTCTTACCGAAAAACCATCGGGGAGATTCAATGTGAGTCCCTCCGGAACCAGGCTCTGAAATTTTTCCGGTACAATAAGAGGTACGGATTCAAGATTTAGATCTACCTTTGGTGTCATCTGTATAGTTCCGGGCGGATAGGGATCTTCTCCCTGGGCAAAAAGTAAAACAGGGAAGATCAGCAAAGCTATTGCTATTTTAATTATATGCATGATTTCCTTAATGATTTTCGGTGTATTGCTTTCCATAGATTTTAGCTACTCCATTTAAATTCTGGTCTAAATTAAGTTGAAAATACTGTAATTATTATGTGTTACCAAATACCATTGTTGCCAGCTATTCATTTTAGACTTCATACTTCATTTTAGTTATAAATATCATCGAGTATCAAAGTAACTTCTCTACCAATAAGACCATCCACTACCGGGTTTCTATTTTCTAAAACAGCGTTTGTAAAATCCTCGATCAACGGTTGGTGAACATTTTGATGGGGAGGGTAATTCTCTGTTCTTTCACCCTTTTCAGTTATTACTATCATTGTTTCTTTATTCAGGACCGGAATATGTATTGCTCCCTTCGTACCATATATGTCAAGGGTATCCCGTGCCTGGTATGCCGCATGTGTTACTCTTATAATTGCTTGTGTGTGATTCTCAAATAATAAAGAAACATATGCAGTATCTTCAACTTCTCTTTTGAAGTGTAGATTAAATAATTGTGCTTGCATTTCCTTGACACCCCCAAAAAGATACTGAAGGACTTCAATCCTATGACATCCAAAATCCATCATCGGTCCTCCACCCGACAGTTCTTTTTGCAATAGCCAATATCTGGGCTCACCTGGTTTCCTATCGAACCATTCAAAGGCCTGTATATCAACGATAGTGGGCTCACCAATTTCACCGGACAATATAATTTCTTTAGCACCCTTAATTACAGGATAGAAATGACGGTAGTATGCAACACCAAGTTTAACATTATGCGTTTTACAAGTTTCTATCATTCGCTTACAATCATTCGCATTCAATGCCATCGGTTTTTCACATAGCACATGTTTTCCTGCTTTTGCTGCTGCAATGGTTTGTTCTGCATGTAAATAGACGGGAGTGGCTAAATATACTGCATCTATTTCCTCGTCGGACAGAATATCCTGCCAGTTTTTATACCATCTTTTGGCACTGAATTCTTTTGCAAAAGATTTGGCAAGAGAATGATTGGCTCTAGCAACAGCCATTAATTCGCTCTGGTCGAAAGAATTT
>JARRKK010000102.1:0-7735 GCA_037388105.1 Ignavibacteriaceae bacterium
AAAAATTTTTTTCCGATTAACTGTTACTAACATAGTCCTTGTAAGAGGCCATGTAAATCCAATTTGGATGAATGGTTAATTCAATTGATTAATACTAATTGCAGGTTCTAAACGGAAGGCATACTTATAGAAACTTTAAAACTGTTTAATAAACCATTCTATTGCAATTTGAATGTTTAAATAACATTAGTATTAGCAATAAATTGGTAGGTTTCCGGGATTGACAATTATTTAAACTAATTAGTAACTATTACATTATTCTAGAGGAATTTATCTTTATATCAGCATACTGCCATGCCTCATTAAATTTTACCTCAACTTTTTGTGCTTCTTCTAATTTGTTTTGTTTTTTTAATGCATCGAAAAGCCCATAAAGTGACCATCCATTTTCGGGAAATTCCTCCAGATCTTCCCGATAAACACGTTCTGCGTCTTCGAATCTTCCTGCTTCAATCAATATTGCTCCAAGGTTATGACGAGCCGGGAAGAACCAAGTCGGAGGTTCATCATAATTCAATTGATATTCAATTTCAACAGCTTTCTCAAAATGTTCAACCGCTAGACTATACTTGTTCTGTTTAGCAGCAATTTCACCGGCAAGAATTTCAGAAGCTATTTTGACCAGGTTCGAAGCGGTATTTATTCCCCAAATAGATAGTTTTTCAATTTCTTCATTTTCACTAATAAGTTCCAACTCTTGTAATTCTTTCTCCGCGCTACCGAGTTGATTTTTCGCGGTGAACGCCATTCCCCTTGCGTAATGCCATATTGATTTTGGATAAGGATATTCATCCAATGGTTCAGGTTCATTTAATATTACATCCCATTTACCAAATCTAATATAGGCATGGTAAGGTATGACTTTGTAATGCTGCAACGTTTGATAACCGCACACATTTAATAATGAGTCCGGTGGTTTCTGAGCTGTTTTCAGTGCCGCTTCAATTGCTAATTCGCTTCTGCCTTCAAGTGTGGCTGTTGCCCATAAAAAATGATAATTATGAGGATAATAAGCCAAAGGATACAATCCCTGCTGATAACACTGACTAAGATATTCTTCGTCCGACTTGACTGCCATTTCATTTGCAAGCGAACCCTCATGATATTTACCAACGCGTATATAGATATGTGAAGGCATATGAACAAGATGTCCCGCACCTGGAATTAGTTGTCTGAGAGTATTTGCACTTTCTAAACCAATTTGTGGATTTTTAGATGCTTCAACAGCATGAATGTACAAATGATTAGCACCAGGATGATCAGCTCTCAATGCAATAACTCTTTCCAATGAGGATATTATCTCCTGGGTCCAAGGTTGTGGTGTACCATCTTTTAACCAGAAATCCCATGGATGTAGATCCATTAATGATTCGGAGAACAATGCTGCTGCTTCTACATCGTCCGGATATTTTACAACCAACTTTCTCATCGCTTCAGAATAAGCAAGATCTAAAGAAGATCGATCTTCAGGTGGATTCTCATCATAACGCTTAGAAAGTGCAAAAATAAAGTCTTTTTCCTTTTCAGATACATGACCTAGCACAGCGATTGCTTCTTGGATGGCATCATAGGCAGTTTGAATTTCGCTATCATCCATGGGTGCATTAATATTTGGTCCAAGAACAAGGGCCATTCCCCAATATCCCATTCCACAGTTCGGATCTATTATAGTAGCTTCTTTAAACGATCGGAATGCTTCGCGGTGATTGAATCCATATGCTAAAATCAATCCCTGATCAAAATACTTTTGAGCTAGTTCCGAATTTGTTGTAACAGGATAATGATATGATCCTAAATTTTCAAAAAGAGGCGCAGTTCTTTGTGAATAATCCACATCACTGTCACATCCAATCAGCATTGCTATCATTAATGTAGAAACTGTTAAAAGTTTAATACTCAGCATTAATATGTCTCCTGTTTTTTTGTAACCTATTTTTTGTTTAAATATTAGCTATACGGAAATAACAGAAAAGAAGTATATTTATAATAATGAATCTATGATAATTATAAAAATTATTTACTGCTAATCTACAATTCTGGACCTGTAGATAAATCAACTATCAAAAAAATACTTGAGTACAGTAAAAAAATGATTGGAAATCGAATATATTGTGGCAAAATTAGTACCGATTACATTGATAAAAGAGTTCAGCTGAACGGTTGGGTTGACGCAATTCGTGACCATGGTCATATTATATTTATACATTTACGTGATATTAGTGGTATCGTACAATTAGTCTTTGATTCTAACGAAGGAAATGAATTGTATGAATCTGCGGCTCATCTGAGAGAAGAGTTTATTATTAAGATCAAGGGTAAGGTTAGGAGAAGAACAGCTGGAACTGAAAACCCAAATATAAAAACCGGAGACTTAGAGATTGTTGTTAAAGATCTGATGCTTCATTCATCTTCTAAAGCACTTCCATTTCAGATTTCGGAAAAAGCAATGGTTTATGGGGAAGAATTTAAAGGCGATCCCACTAATGTCGATGAGGATTTACGTTTACGTTACAGATATCTTGATTTGCGACGACCATCAGTACAAGACCGATTCATCAAACGACATAAGATAAATAAAATTATTCGTGATTACCTGAATGATGAAAACTTTCTTGAACTTGAGACACCGGTTTTAACAAGAAGCACTCCTGAAGGTGCACGTGATTACCTCGTTCCAAGCCGTATTCAGCATGGTAAATTTTATGCTTTGCCTCAATCACCACAGTTGTTCAAGCAATTATTTATGATGAGTGGCATGGATCGTTATTTTCAAATAGTAAAATGTTACAGGGATGAGGACCTTCGACCGAACCGCCAGCCAGAGTTTACTCAACTTGATCTGGAAGCTTCATTTATAGATGAAGAATTTATTTTTGAATTAGTCGAAGGTCTAATCCAACAGATGTTTGCTGAAGGGAAAATAAATCTTACTATTCCCTTTAAAAGAATAACTTATGCTGAGGCAATGAATCTATATGGTTCCGATTCTCCAGATCTTCGGTTCGATATGTCGTTTATGGATGCAACTAAAATTTTTCAAAATACAAATTATTCAATATTCAAAAGAATTATTGAAAACAATGGTTACGTTAAAGGATTTTGTGTAAAGGATAATGCTGTAGGACTTACAAAAAATATTTTACAAAATGAATATGCTTTGAAGATCGTTCAATATTTTGGTGGCAAAGGAATGTCATGGATGCGAATGGTAAGTGGTAAACTGGAATCCAACATTACACAGTTTTTTAATATAACTGAACTTGAAGATTTAAAGAATCTGTTCAAAGCTGAGAATGGAAACGTGATTGTCCTTATTGCAGAGACTTCACTTGATCTAGTAAACAAGATTCTTGGCAAACTAAGGTTACATATTGCAAACCGATTAAAAATAATACCTAAGGATAAATTCGTACCTGTGTGGATAACTGAATTTCCAATGTTTGAACTTGTTGGTGAAAATGTTGCTCCGTTACATCATCCATTCACTAGTCCCGATCGTGACGATTTTGAGATTTCAAATCTTGATGAACTGCTAACATTAAAATCTCGAGCATATGATATTGTTGTTAATGGTGAAGAGCTTGGTGGTGGAAGCATTAGAGTTAATAAAGTAGAATTACAGAAAAAGATATTTAAAGCTCTTGGTTTAAAACAAAAAGATATTGAGGAGAAATTTGGTTTTTTCGTAAAAGCACTTGAATATGGGGCACCACCTCACGGGGGAATTGCCTTGGGACTTGATCGCATTTGTTCTATGGTTTTAAATACGTCCTCCATTCGAGATGTAATTCCGTTTCCCAAAAACCGAAATGCTGGTTGCCCACTAACCGAAGCACCAACAACTGTCGATAATTTACAATTGCGCGAATTGAATCTTTCAATAAACGAAGATTTTCAGACTGGAATAGGTAAAACAGTTTTGATCGGAGAAGAAAAAAGATTAGAAAAGAAAGAAACTGATTTATCCAATGAAGATGTTAAGAAGATTGCCAAATTAGCCAAGTTAAAATTTGAAGAAAAAGATTTAGTTGCAATTAAAAGGGATCTAAACACAATAATTGGTTACTTTGCTCAGCTTGATGAACTTGAAACTGAAAATGTAAATCCAATGCACCATGTATTGAATGTAAAGAATGTTTGGAGAGATGATAAATCATCCTCGCAGAATATTTCAAAAGATATAGTGGATAATGGGCCATTAACAGAAAATAACTACTTCAAAGTACCAAGAATTTTGGAAGACTAAATTATGGAATTATGTAATTATTCAGCCTTAGAACTAGTCAAAAAATTAAGAAAAAAAGAAATAAGCGCAAAAGAAATAGTCACCTCAGTGTTAAATCGTATCGGAGAAAAAGAACATATCTACAATGCGTTTATTACCGTGACTGATGAACTCGCTTTAAAACAAGCTGAACTGGCTGATGAAAATTTATCGAAGGGTGAAGACATTTCTCCATTAACAGGTATCCCGGTGGCAATTAAAGATAACATTTGCACCAAGGGAATATTGACAACCTGCGGTTCGAAAATTCTTGACAGTTATAAACCGCCATATAATGCAACTGCAGTTCAAAATTTAATTAATGACGGAGCATTGATCATCGGGAAAACGAATCTCGATGAATTTGGTATGGGTTCATCGACAGAGAAAAGTTATTTTGGACCAACACACAATCCTCATAATCCTGATTATGTTCCCGGTGGTTCCAGTGGGGGTTCAGCAACTGCAGTTTCTTTATGTGAATCTGTTTTAGCAATTGGTACAGATACAGGTGGCTCGGTTCGCATGCCGGCAGCTTATTGCGGTGTAGTCGGTGCTAAACCAACCTATGGAAGAGTTTCAAGATACGGTGTCGTTTCTTATGCTTCTTCGCTCGACCAAATTGGAGGATTTGGAAGAACGGTTGAAGATACAGCATTACTACTTGATTCAATTTGTGGATACGATGAAAATGATTCCACATCTGCGAAAATACCTAATCCGAATTTTTCTCAATCTTTAAAACCTGATCTGAATAATATAAAAATTGGATTACCAAAAGAGTACTTTGTTGAAGGAATTGACGAAAGGATTAAAGAAAAAATTCTTAAAGCAGTTGAGTTGCTTGAAGAAAATGGAGCGGAATTACATGAAATATCTTTACCCCATACAAAATATGCCATCAGTACGTACTATCTCATCGCAATGGCAGAAGCAAGCAGCAACCTTGCACGTTATGACGGAGTTCGTTTTGGATATCGAGCAAAAGAAAATGTGAGTGACCTTAATACCATGTATGAAAAAACAAGAACTGAAGGATTTGGAAGAGAAGTGATTAGAAGAATAATGCTTGGTTCATATGTACTATCAGCAGGCTACTATGATGCATACTATTTAAAAGCTCAGCAAGTACGAGCACTTATCAGGCAGGATCTTGAAAATGCCTTTGAAAAGATAGACTGTATTATAACGCCTGTAACTCCAACGCTTCCTTACAAGATTGGTGAAAAAAATGAAGATCCACTGCAAATGTATTTGGAAGATATATTCACAGTCTCATTAAATCTTGCAGGATTACCTGGAATAAGTTTGAACTGTGGATACGTAAATGAATTTCCGGTGGGGTTTCAGATAATTGGTAAAGCATTTGAGGAAAGAACCATTCTTAGTACTGCCCGTTCGTATGAGCAATTAAATTCAAACAATAGATAATTGATTAGATTAACATTTCAATTATGGAATTTGAAATAATAATAGGATTTGAAGTTCACGCTGAACTAAAAACTTCCACAAAACTTTTTTGTGATTGCAAAGTTACTTACGGTGCACCGCAAAATACACATATCTGTCCCCTTTGCACAGGGCAACCGGGGGCACTTCCTGTATTAAATAAAAAAGCTGTGGAGTATTGTTTAAGAGCCGGATTAGCAATGAATTGCTCGATTAATAATGACTCACTTTTTGCACGCAAAAATTATTTCTATCCCGATCTACCTAAAGGCTATCAAATTTCACAGTATGAAAGACCCTTATGTGAAAATGGTTATATTACCATTTTGGGGGATGATGGAGAAGCTTATTCTGTAGGAATAAAACGAATACACCTTGAGGAAGATGCATGAAAGCTTGTTCATTCATCTGAATCAATCAGCTCATCCGAGTATAGCCTTATAGATTACAACCGGTCAGGAATTCCGCTATTAGAAATAGTAAGTGATCATACAATAAATCCATTGCGTTCTATTAAGGAGGCAAGAAGTTATCTGGAGCAAATAAGACAGATTCTGAGATACACGGAAGTTAGTGATTGTACAATAGAAAAAGGACAGTTCAGGTGCGATGTTAATATTTCACTCAGAAAAAGAGGTTCGACTGCTTTCGGGAATAGATCTGAAATTAAAAATATGACTTCTTTTAAGTTTATCTCAGCAGCACTTGATTTTGAAATTAAAAGACAGTCCAAACTATTGCAAGAAGGTAAAATGATTGAACAGGAAACCCGCTTGTACGATGAAGAAAGAAAGATAACACTTCCAATGCGGAGTAAGGAAGACGCACCTGATTACCGCTATTTCCCCGATCCTGATTTGATAGAACTGGAACTAGAACAAGACTTTATTGATAAAATAAGTAAAGGGAATCGAGTGCTTCCCGATGAATTGCTGAAATTATTTGTTGAAAAATATAATGTGTCTAAGAAAGACGCGAATTTATTAACACGAAATAAATCAGTAGCAAAATTTTTTACTGAATGTGCCACATATACAACCAATTATAAAAAACTTGCAAAATGGATTATTAATAATCTCCTACTCCTTTTAAAAAATAATTCCCTATCGATAGAATCAGCCAAAATTAAGCCGAAGGATTTTGCCTCACTGGTGAATATGATTTTAAAGAGCGATATCACAGATCGGATAGGTAAGACCTTACTAATTGAGATGATCATTTCGGGAAAATCTCCGGAAATAATCATCGAGGAAAAAGGAATTGTAACTGTTGAAGATGAAAAACAACTGAATAAATTTGTTGATAATGCGTTTAATTCTCATCCAAAAATTATTGAGCAACTCAAAGCTGGTGAAACGAAAGCAATTAATGTTTTAATTGGTGATGTGATGCGTGCAAGTAAGGGGAATGCTGATGCAAAGAGGTTGAAAAAGATTATTTCTCAAAGGGTAAAGAATTTTGATAATTAGTTTTTTTAAAATTCCCTTTTGTACATTAGAAGTGGTATTTTTGTGGATGAGATACTAAAATTGCCTGTTAACAAATCCGTAACGTGAAAAGTGATTCAACTCTGCTTTTTCAAGATGAATAGAATTTTGATTATTATCTACTCTTATTTTTCTATAATCAACCTGCTCTATTAAACCATTGGAATCTTGAAAAATAAAATCAATTGAATGTGGATAGACTCCGGTTACTTCGATACCAGCATATTTTATATCAAATTCAACAAATCCATTAAAAATTAAATGCGGAAAAAATGATATTGTTAAATTATTGTTATTAATTAGCATCCTAATTTCTTCTATACTGTTAAAAGCATTACTTGGGATATCCAACGTCGCCTGAATTGTTATAGTATCATTATCAATAATAAATTCATTTTCAGTTTCTAGTCTGCCTCCAATCTTTCCATCAATAACTTCTGAGACTTCTATATTGGGGATACCAGGTGGAAAAAAACTCGAAAGAATAAAAATACTATCTGCTCCGGGAGGATAAATTTCATCCTCAAGGGGGTAA